>NZ_JBFAGS010000031.1:0-40885 GCF_040653835.1 Micromonospora sp. NPDC050980
GCTGTTGCCCACGACGAGCGACTCCGATCGTGCAGGCCATCCTCGTTCTGCACCACGTCGAAGCCAACCGCTACGCAGGATGAAAAAGGCTCACTGGTACTACGACGCCAACATCTTCTGGTCCCCGAAATCGGCCAACGACCAGGTGACGATCAACCTCGTCGCCAAGGGGGTCAACTCGTCCGGAGCCACCGACGGGGTCAACAAGGACCTGGGCACCTTCACCCTCCGGCCGGCCCCGTACAACTGCGGCGGTGTGTCGGTGTCGTACTTCGACGGTCAGGTAATGGTGAGCCGAGCCGAGGCGACCGGTACTACACCTCGACACAGATCAGCCAGCTGCGCGTAGACCCTTGCAAGTTGCTCGACCTGCGCACCGAGGTGGTCGTCGACCAGCAGGGCTCCTACAGCGGCAAAAGCAATGGATTGAAATGCCCCAGTAGCGGGAATGAAGCGCCCTCGGTCCGCTGGCGAATCAAGGACATCTATGGAAATGAGTATGCCTTCTTCAAGATGAGCCAGTACTACTGTTGGGATGGACTGGTGGTCAGCAACGCCACCCGCACCGGACCGCCAGACCCGGCCGTCATCACCGCTGATGTCACCGCCCTCGGCGGGCTGGCCGGCTTGGTACTTGACTCGCGGGGCTCCAGCTCGGGCCAGTACGAGCAGTACAACGGGCAGACCAAGGGATCCTGGCGGGCGGTGACCAGCGGCACCAAATTCACCGCCCGGATCTTCTACGGTCCCATCCCGTACACGGTGTTCCAGCCCCAGCTCACCATTGTCGTGCGATCAGACGGCACCGTGGTCCGGGGTTGCATACCGAGCGGAGGAAGCTGCCCGGCCGGTACCTGATCTGATCACGATGGGGCCGGGCGAATGCCCGGCCCCATCGCTGACCCGACAGGCTCCGCTGTGGGCACGACGACCTGCTCGATGACCTGGTGGCTCACCGCCGCGACGGTGAGCCACCACGGGTCGTCAGTTGGCTACGAGCTGGAACCGCTGGTTGGCCTGCCCGTTGCAGTCGTAGAGCTGGACCTGCTGACCGTTGCCGGTGCCCCAGACGTCGAGGCAGCGACCGGACTGGACGCCGGTGATGGTGCCGTTGGAGTTGACGTTCCACTGCTGGTTGCTCTGCCCGTTGCAGCTGTAGATCTGGATGCCCGCACCGTTGCCGGAGCCCCCGGCGTCCAGGCAGCGGCTACCGCCGTACACGGTCAGTTGCCTGCTCGCGGTGTACGTCCACTGCTGGTTGGCCTGCCCGTGGCAGTCGTAGAGCTGCACCCGGGTGCCGTTGGTCTGCGACGAGTTGGGCACGTCGATGCACCGGCCCGACTGGTTGCCGAGGATCCGGCTGGCGCCGCCGGACGGCGGCGGCGTGGTCGGACCGGAGGTCGGGGTGGCGGTCGGGGTCGCCGTCGGCGACGTGGTCGGCCCGGGGCCGGCGGCGTTGAGGGCGTTCAGGACGGAGTTGTACGCGGCCTTCTTGTTGCCGCCGCCGTCGAACAGCAACGGGTTCTCGCCCGAGCGCCACGAGTCGCTGTCGCGCACCCCCCACACCGTGATGCCGATGCACCGCGGCACGTTCAGGCAGGCCTGGGTGAGCCCGGCGTACTGGCTGGTGGAGGCGTTGGTGACGTCGACCTCGGTCAGCGCCACGTCCACCCCGAGCGCGGCGAAGCTGGACAGCGTGGTCTGGAAGTTGCCCGGCAGCGAACTGCCCCCGGTGAAGTGGGTCTGCAACCCCACACAGTCGATCGGCACACCCCGGGACTTGAAGTCCTGGATCATCCGGTAGACACCCTGCGTCTTGCCGTACGACCAGTTCTCGATGTTGTAGTCGTTGTAGCAGAGCTCCGCCGACGGGTCGGCGGCGCGCGCGGTGCGGAACGCCACCTCGATCCAGTCGTTGCCGGTGCCCTGCAGATTCGAGTTACGCCGGCTGCCGTCCTCGTTGAACGCCTCGTTGACCACATCCCACGCGGCGAGCTTGCCCCGATAGTGAGCCATCACCCCGTTGATGTGATCGATCATCGCCTGACGCAGACTGCTGCCGTTCAGGCTCTGCATCCAACCCGGTTGCTGGGAGTGCCACGCCAGCGTGTGGCCGCGTACCTTCAGGCCACGCTGGGTCGCCCAGTTGTAGATCTGGTCGCCGGAGGAGAAGTTGAACTGACCCCGCTGGGGCTCCGTCGCGTCCGGCTTCATCTCGTTCTCGGCCGTGATCATGTTGAACTCACGCGCCGCGATCGTGCTGTAGGTCGAGTCGTTCAGCCGGCTCGCCGCGATGGCGGTGCCGAAGTAGCGGCCGGACTGCGCCGCCGCGGCACCCAGCGTGGTGGCCGCCTGGGCGGAGCCGGGCACCATCAGTGCGGTGGCAGCCAGGGCCAGCGACCCGGCGGCAGCGGCTACCAGTACGCGGTAGCGGTGCCGCCTCTGTGGACGTTCCATGACACTCCTCTGCATATCGGACGGGTGATGCGCAGGGTTGTCGACACGGTCCGCGTACCTGGCGCCGGGGCGCCACCGGGCGGTACGCGTTCCGCGCCACCGGCGCTGAAACTTTCGGAAACCTACCGGTAACTCCAGTGGAACATACTCGCGCTACCGCAATCGGTCAATGTCGATGACCTCCCGGTAGTCCTAGATCTGGGTGCGAGAGGAGGCCGGAACTGTTCCGACACCGGACCGAAAATTCCGGCCGGCGCAGCCGGTGTCGCTCGCCGGGCCGGCACTGGCGCGGGCTGGCGGCGTCACCGTCGCGGCCGTGGACACGCACGTCGACGGCCCGCGCCGGCCTGCTCGCGACGCCTCCGGACAACCGCGGTGTACGCCGTGCTGCCACCTGAGAACGCGGCGGACGCGCCACCGGCGATGGCCCAGGCGGGGGTACGCGGTCGCTAGGTGCTCCGGCCCTGACCGCGACCGGCCGCGATCAGCCGAGCGCGGTGCACTGCGGCGGAAACCGTAGTTCCAGTTCGATCGTCTGCGCCGCCCGCTGGCCGACGGTGATCGGTTCGGGTCGCCCGGTCCGGTAGCCCTGGGCGAAGTCGACTCCACGGTCTCGTAGCAGCTCGATGGTCTTCTCGTCCTGGACATACTCGGCGGCGACCCGGATGCCGAGGGTGTGACACAGCTTGACCAGCATCGACACCACGGCCTGACTCGCCGGCGACCGGCAGAGATCGACGATGAACGTCCCGTCGATCTTGACGAGGTCCACCGGAAGTTGTTTCAGGTGGGTGAGCGTGCTGTATCCGGTGCCGAAGTCGTCGAGCGCCAAGTGACAGCCGACTTTCCTGATCCCCGTGGCGAAGGCAAGGGCCTCGTTCCGGTTCTCGATGAGCGCGGTCTCGGTGATCTCGAACGTCAGGCACTCCGGCTTGACCCCGTGCCGGTCGATCGCCTCGGTGACGAAGGTGAGCAGCCCTGGGTCCGCAAGCGATCTGCCGGAGATGTTGACCTGGTAGTGGGAGGTCTGCGCTCCCCGACCGATCAGTTCCAGGGCATGGTCGACGACCCACTTGTCCACCGTGAGGATCTCTCCGACCCGTTCGGCCATGTCGAGGAAGGCCCACGGGGCGACCGGCTCGCCGGTGTCGCTCCGCACCCGCAGCAGAATCTCGTGGCGGGTCACCTGGTTGAGCTGGAGATCGACGATCGGCTGCGCGTAGAGGGCGAACCTGTTGGCCGAGACCACGCGGTGGATCCGCGAACGGCATCGTTGCATCCGCTTCTTCTCCTCGACCGGTTCCTGGAGCACCATGACGGCGGCATTGTTCCGGCGCGCGTCGCGGGCGGCATTCTCGCCGTCGATGAGCAGGTCGAACCCGGTAGCGGGCACGTCGCTGCCGAAATGCACCACCCCGGCCGAGACGGTGAGCCGCAACGGCCTCTGCCGCACGCTGAACAGGTAATCCCGGAACGTGCCGACGATCCTGGTCGCCAGGTCCTCCGCCGTTTCCGGATATCCATCGGCCGGGGTGAGGAGCACCCCCCACGAACCGGAGCCCACCAGTCCACCGGTCACCTTCGCGCCGACCACCGTGCGCAGCACCCGGGCGACCTCCACCGTGATCTGGTCACGGTCCTCGTCGGTGAGCGGATCGGGCAGCCGGTTGGCGGGTTCGGTCGCCACGACGACGAGCGCACCGCCGGTGGCGCGGCGCGCCCGATCGACTTCGTCGATCACGTAGCTGCGGGTCGGCAGACCGGTGAGGACGTCCGGCACCGCCAGGTCGGCGCTGAGCATCCGGCTGCGGACGGCGAGCCGCCGGCGCTCCTGCCGGGCCAGTTCGAGCGCGGTGACGTCCTCCCCCGTCGCGATGATCCCCGACGCACCGTCCTCGGCGGTGAGTATTTCGAGATGGCAACGGATGTGACGGATGCGGCCCCCCGGCTGGATCACCCGGAAGCCGACCTCGCCGGGACGGCTCTGCTCCCACACCGCCCGCACGGTCGTACGGACCCGTCCGGCGTCCTCGGGATGGACGAGGTCGAAGAGCGTCCCGGGCGTGAGACGCCGCGTTCCCGGCGCGTACCCGAAGATCATTGCCATCTCGTCCGACCAGAAGAGCCGTCCCGGGCGCGCGGACCCGCCGGCCAGCCAGGTGATCGTGCCCAGCTTCGACAACTGGGCGGCGCGCGCGACCCGGGTCGCCTCGTCGACCTCCCAGGTCACCGGGTCGGTAAGGTCGGTATCGACCATGATCTCGTAGCCCTCGGCGAGCGAGACGTCGTACCGGCTCTGCACGGTGCGCGCGACGCGGCGGGCTCGGGCCAGTTCCAGAGCGCTGGGCCTGGTTTCGGCCAACGCGAGGATGTCATCGAGATCCACGGCTTTCCCCCTGACCTCGACGGCCGTCCGAACGGGTGAAGCCGGCCTTCTCGGCCAACTCGCCAAGCCCTCGCTTGGCGGCGGCCTTGTAACAGCGGACGCTGTTCTCGGTCAGTCCGAGGATGCGGGAGATCTCCCGGTTGGAGAAGCCCTCCCGGGACATCTGGAACACCTCGGCGTGCCGGGCCGGAAGCTGAAGCAGCCAGGCCCGCAGCGTCTCCTGCGCCTCCCACTCGTCCGCGATGTCGGAGTGCGGCGCCGGCGGCAGGTCCTCCGGCGGCACCGCGGCCTCCCGCTGGCGCCGATCACGGTCCTTCAGGATCTGGAACCGGGCGGTGCACACGATCCAGCCGATCGGCCGGACGTGGTCACGGAGCTTGGGCCATTTGTCCCGCGCGCGCAGGTACGCCTCGTGCAGCGCGTCCGCCACCATCTCGCGGTCCCACCACACCGACCGGAGAATCCGCTCCACGCTGTGGTAGGAGCCCTCGACGAAGGCGGCGAACTCCTGGTCGTGCTCGGCCTTCAGGCGTACGGCCGCCGCCGTGCGCGCGTCCTCGCCGTCGGCCGGTTCCGGCGTCCGGGCGGCGGTTCCCTCGACGTCGCTCACGCCGCCTCCCCGGTGCCAACGGACTTGGGCATGTCGCGTCCGCTCAGCTCCACCTCGCGATGCCCGTCGCGATCACGCTCCACGATCCGCACCAGGTCGTGGTCGGCCTCCGTGATCCGGATCAGCCAGGTCACCCGGGCTGTCGTACGTGTCGTGGCCTCGCGTGCCTCATGTATCCGCGCCCGGTACGCCACGCAGGCCCGCACCAAGCCCCCCACCACTCCGGCGACGGCCACGACCACGGCCATCACCTGATAGTCGGTGAGCGGTTGCGCCAGCGCTTCGTTCATCGTTCCCCCTCAGCCCCCTTGGTCTGCCAATTACTATCCGTGGCGAGGGGCGAATGTAGACAGTGTTCCGTCCACAATGTTGACGAAGATCGACAACCAGGTCGACGAGCTGGCAATACAGCACAAAGTCACGCCGAGGAAGCGGAACGTCGGGTGACATCTTCGGCAATTTGCACGCGCGTTCGGTAACGCGGAGTGACAACTTGGTCACCTCCCCGGGAGCGCGGCCACCCCGGGTTGCGGGGGTCCCCTGTCCCACCCTCGCCGTCGTGGATCTGCACCTGATGGTGTGCCGTGCCCCGTCACCCGTGTGCGGGGAGTCGAACCCCACCCCTGCCGACGGCGCGCCAGGAGTGAGCCGGATCACCCGACCGCGAAACACCTGCACGCGCGGATCTGGTCCGCGTCGACGGCGAACCCCTCGGCCACCCCGCTCACCACCGGCCGGGCCGGTGGCCGATGCCGCCGCCCTCGGTGGCGTCCGGGTCGCGCAGCCGCTGCCCGACGCGCTCGGCGAGCGCCCGGCCGGCGGCCGAGTCGGTGCCCACCGTGTCGGCGATGATCTCCTGCGAGCGGTCGGCGAGTTGCCGCTTCGCCTCGCCGATCGTGTTCATGACGGTCCGGGCCACCACGTCGGGCGCGACCCGCTGGCTGCGCGGGCCCAACCGCAGGTCGCACAGCGCCCCGGTGGAGTCGACGGTCACCTCGCAGAGGCCGTTGCCGTCGGCGGCGGTGACCCGCAGTTGCTGGAGCCGGTCACTCATCGCCCTGGTGTCGGCGGCGAGCTGGTCGATGCGTCCCTTCCAGGCCGCCAGCCGCTCGACGGCTCCGTCCGGATCCAGCAGGCCGCCGGAGTTCGCGAAGCCGGCCCCCATGTGTCCCCCGATACCTTCCCATGATCACGCCTGGCGCGAGGAGGCTAACACCGCATCCACGCGCATGACTACGGACAGTACGGTGCCCGACAGTCGGGGCTCCCGGCTCAGCACCGCACCGCGACCCGGCCGATCACCCGCTCCGTGGCCTGCGGCGGAAGGTCGCCACCACCGTCGACGTCCAGCGCCAGCAGGCCCTGGTCCAGGCCGACGAGCAGCGTGCCGCCGACCGTGCAGCAGGTGAGCGCCGGATGGTAGACGGGGATGGTGTGCACCGTGCGCCCGGTGGACGGGTCCCAGATCCGCACCGTCCGGTCCCGGCTGGTCGAGGCGAGCAGCTCCCGCCCGCCGACCCGGACCAGACTCAGCCCGGTGACGGCGGCCGTGTGACCGGTGAACCCGCCCGCGGGCTCGCCCCACTCGGCGTCCCACATGCGGATCGTGTGGTCCGCGCTGGCCGACGCCAGCACCCGGCGACCCGCCACGACCAGACCGCAGAGCGCGGTGACCGCGTCCTGGTGGCCCTGCCGGGTCCACACCGGGGTGTCCTGACCGGCCCACAGCATCACGGTGCCGCTCTTGTCCGCCGAGGCGAGCGCCTCCACGCCCGGCCACCGCAGGACCGCCAGTGCGGTCACCCAGGCGTGGGTGACGTGCCCGAGCAGGACCCGACGCACGGCGCCGGTCTGGGGGTGCCACAGCCGGATCGCCTGGTCGTCGCCGGCTGAGGCGATGAGCGTCTCCCCGCCGATGACGATCGGGCAGACGGCCGCGACCGGGGCGTGGTGCTCGGTCATCGACCCCACCAGCTCGCCGTGCCGCACACTCCACGAGCCGACCGTGTTGTCGTCCTGGGCGGTGATGAGCAGCGGCTCCTCGACGTCGGCGACCGCGCACATCGCGTTGACCGGCCCACCGGGTGTCGGGATCTCCGCCAGCCGCTGGCCCGTCGCGGCGTCCCAGATCCGCACCCGGCCGTCGACACCGCCGGAGGCGACCAGGTCCGGCCGGTCGTCGGGGACCGCACAGAGGCTGTGCACGGGCCCGAGCCGGTCCCGCTCGGCGACGGTGTCCGGTCGGCCGCCGGCCGGGTCCCACAGCCGGACCGTGCCGTCGTCACCCGCCGTCGCCAACATCCGGTCCTTCGCCGTACGCAGCTCGCACACCGCGCGGATCCAGCTCGCGTGTCCCCGCAGGCTCGGCCGGCTGTGCCAGGTCGACACGTCCCACATCCGGATGAGTCCGTCCTCGCCGGTCGACACGAGCAGACAACCCTCGTCGGCCTCGACGGTGCAGAGGTCGGTGATGGGTCCGCCCGTTTCGAGGACGCGCACGCACTCGCCGGTCCGCGGCTCCCAAAGCCGGACCGTGCCGTCGTACCCGGCCGACGCGAGCAGCGTCCCGCCCGGCGCGCGGACGGCATACAGGGTGGTCACCCAGCCGACGTGCCCGGTGAGGACCAGCTTCGGCCGGGTGTCACCGGTCGGCTCCCAGATCCGGACCACGCCGTCGAAGCCGGTGGAGGCGAGCAGGTGCCGCCCGCCGGCCGGGACGTACGTCACGGCGGTCACCCACCCGGAGTGCCCGGTCAACTCGTACCGCTGGGTTCCGGTCACCGGATCCCACACCCGGACCGTCCGGTCGTCGCCGGCCGAGGCGAGCAGGTCGCCGTCCGGCAGCGGGATGACGCAGATGTTGCGTACCCAGTCCTCGTGCCCGCGCAGCTCGTGCCGGCGGATCCCGGTCCGCGGCTCCCACAGCCCCACCGTCCCGTCGTGGCTGGCGGTGCCGATCAGCGTCTCGCCGGTGCCGGTACGGACGGCGCACAACCCGCGGATCGTGTCCCCGTGGCAGGTGAAGACCGCCTCGGCCTGGTTCGTCAACGGGTCCCACAGCCGGACCGTGCCGTCGTCGCCGGCGGAGGCGAGCAACCGCCGGTCGTCCAGCTCGATCGCGGCCACGTCGTAGACGGCCTGCGAGTGCCCGTCCAGCACGCTGCGTTCCTGCCGGGGCGGGGTGTGCGCCCAGCGCGCCCGGTACGGGGCGGTGTCGGCCTCGATCCCGCTGCCCAGCCCGTCGAGCCGGTCCACCACCGAGAAGAGGGCCGCGCGTTCGGCCGGCGCCGCCGAGACCGCGAGCGGCGTGCGGTGCAGCAGCCGCACCCGGGACCGGGACAGCGGCGTCAGCGGCCGTTCGGTGTCGACGACCGAGAGCAACCGGTCCAGGTGCGCGTGCAGCAGATAGTCCTCGTCGGCGAGGAGCCGCTCCACGAGCCCGGCCCGCCAGGCGTGCTGGGGCAGGGAGCGCCGCAGGTAGTCGGGCACCGAGGCCCATCCGATTCCGGCGGCCAGGTCGGTCCACGCGGCGACCAGCCGTCGTTGGTCGTCCCGCCGGGAGGCGCCGGCCAGCAACGCGTCGTTGAGGGCCTGGTGGAACAGCCGGTACGCGGGTCGGCTGCCGCCGCCGGTCTCCACCAGGAAGTTCGCCGCCGAGGTGCGGGCGAACGAGAGGAGCTGACTCTCGGTGACCGTGCCGCCCAGCGCGGTCACCGCGATCTGCCAGAGCGACAGCGGCAGCCCCGGCGTCTCCGCGTAGGCCAGGGCGGTCAGGGCCAGCCGGGCGGAGGCCGAGCCGGCCGCCGGCAACCCGGCCAGATAGGAGTCGAGCGCGTGGGCCACGGTCGCGGTGAACGACACCGAGGCCGGGTCGACCGGCTCGATGTCGCGCAGCGCGTGCGCCCGGGCGACGAGACCGGCCACCAGGAAGTTCCCCTTTGCCAGCGAGGCGATCCGGTGGGCGAGCGGGGCGGCCACCACCGACTCGGTGTACGGGTTGCCCGGACGTTCCGCGCCGAGCAGTCGCAGGGTCGCCTGGGCGTAGTTGACGAGATCGGCCTCGGCGAAGTATTCCGGCGCGTCCAGGTCCACCAGCTCGATCGGATCACCGAAGCAGGTGATCAGGTCACCCCGGTCGTCACCGCGCCGGGTGCCGACGACGATCCGGACGCCGTACCGGCCGCACTCGCGGGCCAGCGGCAACAGGACGTCGTCGATGACCTGCCGCGCCTGGCCGGGGTCGGCCGTCTCGTCCAGCGCGTCGATGACCAGGGCGAAGCGCGCCGGCCGGCGCGCCAGCCGGTCGCGCACCGCCGGCATCAGGTCGACCGGCGTGCCGGGCAGGTCGACGGCGGCGGCGCGGGCGATCTCGGCCGCCACCTCGAGTGCGGTCTTGCCCTTGGCGTGCACCGCGCAGGAGACCGAGCCGACGGTGGCCCGCACCGCCGTGTCGTCATCCGGCAGGCCGGCCCGGATCCGCTGGTCGGCAGTGGTCACCACGCGGCCCAGGGCGGCGGACTTGCCGACGCCGGGAGATCCCGTGACGATCAGCGGCCGGGTGGCGGGCGCCGGGCCGTCGATGAAGTCGACGATGCGTCTAAGGGCGGCGGTACGCCCCCGGAACCGGACCCCGCCCTCGGTGTCGACGGCGACGCCCCGCGCCCGGGGCGACCAGTGCCGACCGGCCTCGCCGTCGGTGCTCAGCGTCCATCCCCAGGCCGAGAGCGCCGTGTCGTCGGCGTCCTCGACCCGCCAGGCCGACAACGCGCCCAACGTCATCGCGGGCACCTGTTCGTCGGCGTGGTGCAGGGTCACCGCCTGGCCCTTGCCCCGGCCGTCGGCGGTGACGACGACGGCGACCACCGCCTGGTACTCCGGGGACCACACCGCGCCGCCGCTGAACCCCTTGCTGAGCGGCCCGGCGGCGCCGCTGTCGATGGTGACCCGGCCGTATCCGCCGGCTTCCACGAAGGAACCGGTGGCGCCGAGGCCGCCGATTACCCCGGCCGGGAAGCCGTAGGCCCAGAAGGGGCGCTCCAGCAGCGGTTTGGGGGCCAGGCAGCGCAGCCGGGCGGGGGTGACGGTGGCCGGCACCGGCTCGACGAGTTCGAGCACGACCAGGTCGACGTGCGCGTCCGGCATGCCGTCGTGCCGGCACCGCCGGACCTTGCGCCGGTCGAAGTAGGCGACCTTGGGCGCGAGCGGAAAGGCTATCGACAGATCGGGGTGCAGGACGCCGTCGGCGTTGAACGCCACGTGGTGGCAGGTGAGCACGAGGTCGGCGGCGATGACGATGCCGCTGCCGATCGCGGTGTGCGGACTCGCCTCACGGTGCAGGGCAACCGCCCAGGGGCTGTCGTCCGGAGCCGTCGTCACGGGCCGACCCGGCCGTCAACGCCGTGGGCCGGCACCGCGATCGGTGGGCCCATCCGGCTGCCAGGCGAGCGTGACCTCGAAGTTCGCCTCTCCGGTCGCCTTGGCCACCACCCAGCTCGCCGTACCGGTGGCCTTGATTCCGAAACGCACCTCCACCGCGTCTGGAGAGACGGTCTTGACCTGTTCCAGCAATTCTCGGGCGGCGGCGACCGCGGGCGCCGCGGATTCGCGTACCCAGCCCGCGACGTCGCCGAAGCCGGCGGGTTGGAAACCGGGGGTCGGCTCCACCTCGATCAGGGCAACCGTTTCGTCGTCGACCTGGTAGCGGACCACCTCAGACTGCACCGGTTACCTCCGTGGCGTATTTCCCGAGAACAGGCAGGAGGGGTCGCGGCGGAGCAGAACTCCGGCCCTCTCGCCGGTCTGCCATGCTGCCCGCTGCCCTCGTCGGTTGGCAATGGTCGGGCCGGCGAACTGCGCCGCGAAGACCGAACAGGTGGGTCAGCCAGGCCGTCCACGCAGGATCGTTGAAGATCCACCGGGTCGCCCTGTCGGCTTTCGTCAGCGCGATCGGTGACCTTGCGCGAGCCGGGCACCGTCGGCAGAATCGGCCCGTGCGTCGGGGCCGCCCCGTTGCCCACCTCGATCATGGCCACCCCTTCCGAGCCTTCGATCACACCGTCGACGCGGTGGGAGCTCGTGCCGCAGAGGAGCATCCGCATGCCGGAAAAAGAACTGACCCTCGTCGACCGGTGCATTCTTGTCGCGCTGATGATGAAGGCGGCACCATTGCCGCAGACGTACTTCACCAATGTCGTCGGAATCAGCCTGAAGCCGGAGCACCGCCGCCGTCTTCAGTCCCACGGCCTGATCGAGGTCACCGAGAAACCGATCACCTTGGCGCTCACCGACAAGGGATGGGCTCGGGCCACCGAGGAGCTGGGCGCGGAGCCACCGAAGCGAGCTGGCGCGGCGGGCGGAACCCTCTATGTCGCGCTCGACTTTCTCCGCCGGCTGATCGACCACTCCGGCGTCCGCGCCGACGACCTGTTCCGCCTGCAGATCAACCGGGACGAGGTGGTTCCGGCGGCCGTGCCGCCGCCGGAAGTCCCGGCCGGCGACGCGGTCACGCTGATCCAGCGGGCCTACCGCGGGCTGGCCGCCAAGCCCGGTGACTACGTCATGCTCTCCGACCTCCGCGACGCCCTCGCCGACCTCGACCGCAGTGACTTCGACGCCGCACTCGTCACGCTCAACCAGGAGCGCGGCGTGCACCTGGTGCCCGAGTCCAACCAGAAGGTGCTCAAGCCGCGGGAGCGGGCCGCGGCGGTGACCATCGGCAACCAGGACAAGCATCTGATCGCCATCTCCTCATGATCGGTGACGAGCAACGCCGTGCTCTGGCGGCGCTGAGGTTCAACTGGGCACCGACCCCCGACGACGTCTGGAAGCCCACCCCGTTCCACGTCGCGGGCCTGCACCACGACGTCGTCGCTACGGTGCTGGACAGCTTCGCGGAGGCGCAGGCCAGCACCGACTCCAGCCCGGTCGGGGTGGCCCTCCTGGGTCAGCGCGGCACCGGCAAGACCCACCTGATCGGCACGGTCCGGCAGCAGGTGCAGCGACGCGGCGGCTTCTTCTTCCTGGTCGAGCTGCTCGAAGCCCGGACGTTCTGGCAACGCACCGCGATCTCGATGCTGGAGGGCCTGGTCCGGCCGATGCCGGACGGGACGACCCAGCTGCGGGCGTTCCTGCGCCGCCTGGCCGACGAGGTGGGAGCGCCCAGGACGGTACGACGAGCGGTCACCGGGGAGACGGAACTCACCCGGTCGACGCTCGACGCGCTCATCGACCTGATCCGTAAAACGGATCGGCAGCTCGGCACCGAGTGCCAGGACACCGCGCGGGCCCTGGCGCTGTACGCCGCCGAGCAGTCCACCGTGCAGGACATCGGCTACGACTTCCTGTCCTCGATGGACGAGGTGGAGCCCGGCCAGCGCGCCGGGTGGGGGCTGCGGCGCAGCCGGCGCGCGCCCCAGGAGGTGGTCCGGGACATCTCCCGGCTGCTCGCCGTCGTCGGCCCGACGGTGATCGCGGTGGACCAGATCGACCTGATGATCGCCCAGTCGGTGAAGGCGACCAACCAGGAGGCCCGGGGCGACGCGGACTGGCAGACCTCGCTCCTGCTCGAACAGGTCGCCAGCGGTCTGATGGCGCTGCGCGAGACCACCCGCCGGACCCTGTCCGTCGTCTCGTGCCTGCCGCAGACCTGGCGCAGCATCCAGCAGCAGGCGACGGACACGGTCCAGGACCGGTTCCGGGAGGCCGCCCCGCTCAAGGAGATCCGCAGCGTCGAGGTCGGCCGCGAGCTGGTCGAGAAGCGGTTCGCGGTGCTCTTCCAGACGGTCGGGTTCACGCCGCCGCACCCGACCTGGCCGGTGCACCCGGATGCGCTCCGGGAGGTCGTCGGCTTCACCCCCCGCGAGCTACTGCGCCGGATCGACACCCACGTCCGGGCCTGCCTGGCCGAGGGCGAGGCACGGGAACTGCGCCACCTGCTGCACACGACCGGCGACCGCCCCGCCGACGGGATCGGATCCGCCCTGGTCACCGGGCCCCCGCCGGAGAACCCGACCACCGGATTCACCAAGATCGACGAGCGGTACGCGGAGCTGGTCGCCGCCGCCGAAACCGCCTCCGCCCGGTCCCCGGAGTCGGAGGACGCCCGCGTGCCGCGACTGCTCGAAGCCGGACTGACCGCCTGGATCGCCGCGCAGGGGCAGGCCGTCGACGCGTTCAGCCTCGACCCGATCGCCGCCGGGACCAAACCGGCGCTGCACGCCCGGCTGCGACACAGCCTGAGCGAGGACAGCGAGGACGAGGAGCACCTGTCGTTCCGGGCGATCTCCGCGCCGCACCACATCGCCGCGCTCAACCGGATCCGCAACGCGATCACGGCGGCCGGGCTCACCGAGGGGGTGGCCAAGCGGAAGCTCTTCCTGCTGCGCAGCGCGGACTGGTCGACCGGTGCCCGGACCCGCGAGGTGCTGGACGCGTTCGAGCGGGCCGGCGGCCGGACGCTCGGCCTGGACGCACCGGACGTGGCCCGGATGGCCGCGTTGGAACAGCTCATCCAGGACTACGGGCGGGAGACGCTGCGGCCCTGGTTCGGCGACCGCCGGCCGGCCTCCGACATCGCCTGCCTCCGGGAGGCGTTGGCCGACTGGCCGAGCCAGACGGCAGCCGTCCCGGCCGGGCAGCGGTCGGCGGAAGCACCGGCTCCGCTCCCCGGGCCGGTCGGGACGCCGCCGAACACCGCCGCGCCCGACCCGGCGCCGCCGAACACCGCCGCGCCCGACCCGGCGCCGCCGACGGTCGCCCTCCCGCCGGTGGCCGGCATCGACCCGGGGCGGATGGCGATCGGCACGGTCACCGGGCGGCCCGACCCGGTGCCGATCGACCTCGAAGCGTTGCGCCGGCACACCGTCATCTTCGCCGGCTCCGGGTCCGGCAAGACCGTCCTGATCCGCCGCCTGGTCGAGGAGTGCGCCCTGCGGGGCGTCTCCGCCATCGTGCTCGATCCCAACAACGACCTGGCCCGGCTCGGCGAGCCCTGGCCCGCCCCGCCGGCGGGCTGGGACGCCGACGACGCCCGCCGCGCGGCGGCGTACCTGTCCGGCACCGACGTGGTCATCTGGACGCCGGGCCGGCAGGCCGGACGGCCGTTGACCTTCCAACCGCTGCCGGTCTTCGCCGACGTGCTGGACGACCCGGACGGATTCACCTCGGCGGTGAACGCCGCCGTCGCCACGCTCGCCCCGCACGCCCGGGTGGACGGCGGCACCGACAAGGCCCGGCTCGGCCGGGCCGTGCTGCGCGAGGCGTTGATCAGCTACGCCCGCACCGGCGCCAACGACCTGCGCGAGTTCAGCGACGTCCTCAACGACCTCCCGGACGGGGTGAGCCAGCTCGACAGCGCGCCGAAGCTGGCGGCCGGCATGGCGCAGTTGCTCAAGGCCGCGCTGATCAACGATCCGCTTCTGGGCGGCGCCGGCACGCCTGTCGACCCGGGTGAACTGCTCACCCCGCCACCGGGCCGCCGAGCCCGGATCTCGGTGATCAACCTCGCCGGGTTGACCGAGGAACACCAGCGGCAGAGCTTCGTCAACCAACTCCAGCTCGCCCTGTTCACGTGGATCAAACGCCATCCGGCGGGGGACCGGCCGCTGGGCGGGCTCTTCGTCATGGACGAGGCACAGACGCTGGCTCCGTCCGGCGCGGTGACGGCCTGCACCCAGAGCACCCTCGCGCTGACCTCGCAGGCCCGCAAGTACGGGCTGGGACTCGTCTTCGCCACCCAGGCGCCCAAGGCGTTGCACAACCAGATCCCCGGCAACGCCGCCACCCAGTTCTTCGGCCTGCTCACCGTGCCGGTGCAGATCGAGGCCGCCCGGGACGTGGCCAGAGCGAAGGGCACCGACGTCCCCGACATCGGCAAGCTGCGGACCGGCCAGTTCTACGCCGCCGTGGAGGGTGCCCGGTTCGTCAAGATGCAGGCACCGATGTGCCTGACCCACCACCCCCGCAGCCCGCTGACCGTGGAGGAGATCGTCCGGCGCGCGGCCACCCCGCCCGCCGGGTGAGCGCCGGCCCGGAACCGGTCCGCGCCGGCGCTCCGCCGCTCGGCGCAGCATGGCGGCGAAACTCCCCGCCTCGTACGAGCCGCCCTGCTGGTGCACGATCACCGCGAAGCGGTTCGCCGCGTTGATCAGCCCGACCTGGCAGACCAGCGCCGTGACCTGGTCGTCGTCGAAGTGCTTGCGCACCTGGGCCCACGTCTCGTCGGACCCCCCTGGTGGGCATCGACGGTGACGACACTGAGCCGCCGTGCGACGATGCGGGGATGAGCAGCGACGCCGCACCCGACGTCAACGCCCTCGCCATAAACGTGGCCGTGCCGGAGCCGCTGCGCTGGACCGACACCCGGCGCGGTGCGGAGTTCACGCTGACCACACTCAACGTCCGGTTGCTGCCAGACGGGCGGCTCGCCGCGAAGGCGTACGGCCGGCCCACCGCGGGTGGACGCGGCGCGTACGTGTCGTTCCCGGTGCCCGACCGGCCGGAGCTGGCCGCGCTGGTGGCGGCGGCGGCCGACCGGGCGGCCGTGCTCTGGGCCGCCCACCGCAGCCTCGACTGACCGGCACCGCGCTCGGGGGCCGCCCGTCGCGGCCTCCACCGGACCGGCACCGCGCCTCAGCGGCGCACGCCCACCCCGCCGTAGCCGTGTGACACCGCCGCCCTCGGCTCGCCGTCGGGTCGCCAGTCGGCCAGCCGGACCAGGCCGGGCTCGACCGGGTCGTAGCCGTCGAGGAAACGGGCCACCTCGGCGTGGCTGCGGGGCACCAACGGCGCACTGCTGCGGCGGTAGACCTCGGTGCCGGCCCGCGCGGGCAGCGGCGGAGCGCCGTCCAGGGTCAGGTGGGAGACCGCGAGCACGCTGCCGGGGGCGGTGGCGTCGCGCAGCCGGGCCACGGCCGCCCACGGGTCGTCCGCGTCCGGCACGAAGTGCAGCACCGCGACCAGCAGCAGCGCCACTGGCTCGGTCAGGTCGATCGTGGACCGCAGCGTCGGGTCGGCCAGCCACTCGTCGGGCCGTCGCAGGTCACCCCGGACGACCACGGTGCGGCCGTCGGTGGGCAGCAGCCGCCGGGCGTACGCGACGGCCACCTCGTCGTGGTCGACGTAGACCACCCGGGCGTCCGGGTTCACCGCACGGACCACCTCGTGCACGTTGCCCTGGGTGGGCAGCCCGGCGCCGACGTCGAGGAACTGGCGTACGCCCCGCTCGGCGGCCCAGCGCACCGCGCGCCGCAGGAAGGCCCGGTTGGTCTGGGCCGCCACCGACGTGTCCGGGAAGATCTTCAGGATCTCCTCGGCAGCGGCCCGGTCGGCGGCGAAGTTGTGGCAGCCGCCCAGGTAGTAGTCGTACATCCGGGCCACGTTGGGTCGCGTCTCAGCGTCCGTCACGCCCTGATGTCTAGCACTTCCGGCGACGCTTCGCTGACCCGTGGTGACCGCATGTTAATAAGGGGCCCCTCCTCTACCAGATGCGTTAACAAGGGGCCCCTCCTTACACCAGCAGCAGGGTGGTGGCGGTGCCGAGGATGAGGAACGGACCGAACGGCAGGTGGCTGGACCAGCGCAGTCGCCGGAGGGCGAGCAGCGCCAGCCCGGCCACCGCGGCGCCGGTGACCGCGAGCAGCAGCCCGGCCACCAGCACCGGCCAGCCGTACCAGCCGAGCAGCGCGCCGGCGCCCAGCGCCAGCTTGGCGTCGCCCAGGCCGAATCCGCGCCGGCCGAGCAGCAGCGTGGTGGTCGCGAAGCCGGCGGCGAGGGCCAGCCCGGCCGCGACCGCCCGCACCCAGGACGCCGGGCCGGCACCGGCCAGCGCGGCCACCCCGAGCAGCGCCCACGTCCCGGCCGCCGCCGGCCAGGTCAGCCGGTCGGGCAGCCGGTGCGACGCGGCGTCCACTAGGGCCATCGGCACCGCGCAGGCGAGCCACCAGGCCAGGGCGGGCCGCGCGCCGAGCGGGCCGCCGGCCAGCACCAGCACGGCCGCCGCGACGAGCAGCGCCACCTCCGCCACGACGGGCGGCGCGCCGACGCGGGTCCGGCAGCCCGGGCAGCGGGCGGCCGGGCCGAGCGCCGGCAGCGGCCGGTCCAGCCCGATCGGGGTGCCGCAGGCGTCGCAGCCGGTCCGGTCGGGGCGGCCCGGCGGTACGGCGTAGCGGGCCACCGCCAGCCGGACCGGCGGCACGACCGCGAGGATGGCGAGCAGCCGGACGACCGGTCGACGGACGACCGCCGGCGGATGAGGTCGGTGGACCCGTTCGGTGGTCACGTCGGCTCCCCCGGTCGGCCCTCGCCGCCTCCACTTCGGAGCACGCAGCGTGATCGATTCTCGATCACGGTGTGACGGATGGCGCGGAAAGAGGCACCCGTCGGGGCCCCGGGGAGGTCGGTGCGGCCGGCGCGGGTGGGGCGGGTCCGGGCGGTGGGACGGATCGGACGAACCGGCTGGTCTCCGCCCATTCCGGCGGCGTCGGGGCGGGTCGCCCGGGGCCGGTGGACGGGTGCGGGTGGGCGCACAACTGCCACTCGGGCGACCACTGTCGACCCCCTCGTCACCGTCCGGACATGCACCGGCCCCCACCACCCGTCTTCACTCACCGTGTTCACGTGAATTGCCTCTGTTGCATCGGCTGACGTCAGCCTATGCTCGCCCCTTGGGTACGACGCAACCCCCGATCAATTGGCGTCGGAGGCCGACCGAGGACATCAGCACCACATTTGACGAAGATCAGCACAGGTAAATGCAAGCGGTGGCGATCGAGGCCCGGTCGGACAGATCCGGGCGCGCTTCCGCATGCCCGGGGCGGCTCGATGTGACCGCACCGGCCGGCACCGAGGAGGGCTCGGCGTTGCGCGTATGGCAATCCCGCCGATGGGAATCGTGCCTGCTCAGCCTCGCGCTGGTGGTCGGCGCCGCCGGCTGCGGCAGCGGGCCCGAGGTGGCCGCCGGCCCCCTGGCCGGGCGTGCCGCCGCACCCGCCGCCCGTTCCACCGCCGCGGAGAGCGCCGCCGAGAAGGCGGCACTCACCGCTTATTCCGGATATCTCGATGCCTCCCGGACGGCGAGCGCGCGCAGCGATCCCGGCCATCCCGCGCTGGACCGCTTTCTCGCCGACCCGCTGCTGACCCGGGTGCGGGTGGCAATTCGTGACGCGAAGGAGCACGGCGCGATGCGTACCGGGAAACTGGTTTCCGACCCCACCGTCGTCTCGGTCGACCTGGCCGCCGACCCGCCCACCGTCGAGATCCAGGACTGCCTGGACGCGCGTGGTTACCGGCTGGTCTACGCCAAGGACCGCAAGACCGTGCCCGGCACCCGCGGTGGGCGATACCTCGCCACCGCGACCGCGGCCCGCTACCCGGACGGCCGGTGGCTGATCAACTCCGGCGCGGCGCACCAGGACCAACCGTGCTGACCTGGGGAGGAGTCGGCGTCCCGGCCCGTGGGACCCGGGCCGGGACGCCACACCGGCGATGGTTCGCCGCCGGCCTGGTGGCGCTGCTCGCGCTGGGCGGCGTGCCCGCCCGGGCCGCCGCCGACCCGGGCGGCTCCTGCACCCCCGACCAGGTCGACTGCGACGTCTGGGACGACGACCCGGGCATCCCCGGCGAGCCCGGGGGCGGCGACGACGGCGGCGGAGGTGGCAACGGGGGCGGCGCGGCCAAGTGCCAGTGGAACGGCCGGGTCATCCCCTGCTACGACGAGCAGCTCGGCTGGTTCAACAACGGCGACGGCTGCTACTACAAGCTCGCCGAGCCGCAGCAAGACGCGCCGGCCGGGCAGCAGTGGTATCAGCTCACCTGCAACGGGGGCGACGTCGGCAGCATGCGGCAGCAACTGCTCGACGCCCCGCCGCCCGGTTACGGCGCCCCGCCCGACCCGGAGGAACTGGCCCGCCGCGCGCTGGCCTCGATCTCGCTGCTGCGCCCCCGGGCCGCGGTCGCGCCCCGACGCAGCAAGGGCCCCGGGCTGGTCGGCCTGCCGGTCTGGATGTGGGCCAGCCCCGGCGCGTCCTACTTCGGGCCGCTGCACGCCTCGGCCTCCGACCGAGGGCTGACCGTCACGATCACCGCGAAGGTGACCCGGATCGTCTGGCACATGGCCCCCGGCCTCGACGTCGAGTGCACCGGGCCGGGCACCCCCTACAGCGCGAACGGGCCGCGGGCCGGCAGCTACTCGCCCGACTGCGGCCTGCGCAACGGCTACCCGAAGGCCGGCACCTACCAGGTGCACGCCACCACGTTCTGGACCGTCGAGTGGTCGTCCAGCGGCGGGGAGACCGGCGAGATCGCCCAGAGCCGGGTCAGCGGTGTCGTCCCGGTGCAGATCAACGAACTTCAGGTGGTGACCCGATGAGTGTGGTGGCAGCCCGCAACGGGACCCCGGTGGAGGCGCCGGTGGCGCCGCCGAAGGTGGTCCGGCAGCGACGGATCCGACCCGGCCTGCTCGGCCTCGCGATCCTGCTCATCGCGCTCGGTGGCCTGGGGGCGGCGTTCGCGGTCACCTCGGTGCGATCCACCGGCAGCTACCTCGCGGTGGCCCGGCCGGTCGAGGTGGGCCAGCAGCTCACCGCCGAGGACCTGGTGCCGGTGCGCGTCTCCGGCGGGCGTGAGCTGCGGCCGGTGCCGGCCGACCGGATGACGGAACTCCTCGGCCTGCGCGCCGCCGTCCGGCTCACCCCGGGCACGCTGCTCACCCCGGCCCAGCTCACCGACGCCCCCCTGCTCGGCCCCGGCCAGCAGCAGATCGCCCTCGGGCTCTCCGCCGACCAGGTGCCGGCCCGCGAGCTGCACCCCGGCGACAAGGTGCTGCTGGTCAGCACGCCGGACACCAGCTCCAGCAGCGGCGAGGCGACCCGCGGCGGCGGCACCCGGTTCGAGGCCACCGTGATCGACACCGCCGCGCAGCAGAGCGACGACGTCGTCGTCTACCTGGCCCTGGCCGTCCGGGACGTGCCGGCGGTGGTGGTGCTGGCCGCCGACGACCGGCTCGCGGTCGTGCTCACCGAGGCCGCCTGATGGCGATCATCGCCCTGGTCTCGGCGAAGGGTTCGCCGGGCGTCACCACCACGGCGCTTGCCGCCACGCTGAGCTGGCACCGCCGGCTCGTGCTGGCCGAGTGCGACCCGTCGGGCGGCTCGATCCTCGCCGGCTACCTCGGCGGGGCGCTCGACGGCCCACGCGGCATCGGCGAACTGGCCGTCGGCGAGCTGCGCGACGGCAGCCTGGAACGCACGTTCTGGTCCCAACTCGTCGACCTGGACGCGCCCCGCCGGGAACGGCTGCTGCTGCCCGGCGTGGTCGACCCGGCGCAGGCCGGCAGCGTGGTGCCGCTCTGGCAGCGGTTCGCCGACTACTTCACCGGGCTGGAACGGGGTGAACCCGCCTACGACGTGCTCGTCGACTGCGGCCGGCTGGCGGTCGGCGGTCCACCGTGGCCGCTGCTGCGCGCCGCCGCCGTGGTGCTGCTGGTCACCCGCGCGCACCTGCCCGACCTCTCCGCCACCCGGGCCACGGTCCGGGCGATCGAACGGGACCTCACCGAACACCGCGTCCCGCCCGGGAACCTGCGCCTGCTGGTGGTCGGCGACGGGCACGGCACCAGCGAGATCAGCAAGGTGCTGCGGCTGCCGGTGATCGCCCGGCTGCCGCACGACCCACGTACGGCCGAGGTGCTCGCCCACGGCGGCACCGTGCGGGCCAACCGGCCGCTCATGCGCGCGGCCGGCGCGCTGGAGGTGCCGGTCCGGGCGCTGCTGGACCGGCGCCGGGCCCGCCTGGCCTGGCCCGGCGCGACCGCGACGGCCACCGCGCCAACACCCGCCACGCAGGGGGTGCCCGGTGCGGTTTGAGCCGGTCTCGCACGACCCGCGCGGGCAGCAGCACGGCGTCGTCTCCACCGTCCCGCCGCTGGCCCCGCCGAACGGGCGGCATCACGTCGCCGGCCCGGCGCTGCCCGCCGTCCCGCCGGCGCCACCGCCGCGCCCCCGGGTCGACTTCGCGGTGGTCCGCGAGCTGCGTCGGGAGCTGAGCGAGCGGCTCACCCAGTGGCAGCGCGGGCGGGAGTTCGACGCCGACGCCGAGGAGGTCGAGCGGGCCCGGCTGGCCGTCGCGGTGGTCTCCGCGTACGCCGACGCGGTGCGCCGGGGCGGCACCCCGATGCCGGCCGACGCGGAGCGGCTCCTGCTCGACCAGGTGACCGCCGAGCTGGTCGGGCTGGGCCGGCTCCAGACGCTGCTGGTCGACGACACCATCGAGGAGGTGCACATCCTCGGCTGCGACCAGGTGCGCATCACCCGGCACGGCGGCGGCGTCGACTGGGCCGAGCCGATCGCCGAGACCGACGACGAGCTGGTGGAGATCCTCCAGGCCGCCGCCCGCCGGGCCGGCGCCACCGAGCGGTCGCTCTCCACCTCCAAGCCCACGCTCGACCTGCAACTGCCCGACGGCAGCCGGCTCGCCGCGGTCTTCCTGGTCAGCCACCGCCCCTACGCGGTGATCCGCAAGCACAACACGCTCGACGTGAGCCTGGAGGACATCGCCGGCGGCCGGCCCGACCTGGACGAGATGATCGACCCGTTGCTGCGCGACTTCCTCCGCGCGTCCATGCGGGCCGGGTTGAACATCATGGTCGCCGGGCTGGCCGGGGCCGGCAAGACCACTGTCATCCGGGCGTTGATGGACGACATCCCCGCCGACGAGCCGTACGTGCTGCTGGAGGAGAGCCGCGAGTTGCTGCCGGCCCGGCGCGGGCACAAGCACCGGGCGGTGATGAGCTTCGAGTCGCGGGAGGGGCACGGCGAGCGCGGCGCGGACGGGCGACCCGCCGGTGAGGTGAGCATCGCCGACCTGATCCCGGTGTCGCTGCGGATGGGCGTGCTGCGGATCATCGTCGGCGAGGTGCGGTCCCGGGAGATCGTGCCGATGCTCCAGGCGATGACCACCAGCCGCGGGTCGATGTGCACCATCCACGCCCGTACCCCGGCCGGGGTGAGCGAACGGATCATCGAGCTGGCGCTCTCCCACGGCCGGGAGATGACAGTCGACCAGGCCCGCCGGATGGCCGGCAACGCGCTCGACCTGATCGTCTACGTCACGGTCGAGGACGAGACCGCGATCGGTGGCCGCAAGCACCGCTTCGTCTCGCACGTCGAGGAGGTCATCGGCGTCGGCGAGGGCAACCGGATCACCACCACCACGGTCTTCGGCCCGGGGCCGGACGGCCGGGCGGTCCCGCGCCACCTGCCCGAGCGGATCCGCGACCAACTGCTGCGGGTCGGCTACGACGCCCGGTTGCTCACCCGGTTCGTCGAGGCCGGGGTGGGCGCCTGGCGGCGTCCCCGGCACACCCGCCTCGGACGGCGGCCGAACGGGGGCCCGGCGTGACGCAGATCGAACTGATCGCACTCGTGTCCGGCGCGGCCTGCGTGGCCGGGCTGGTGCTGACCGTGGTCGCGCTGGTCGGCACCCGCCGGCCGCCGGGGTCGACGCCGGGCACCGCCGGGCCCGGCCTGAGCCGGCTCTGGACCGGCTCCGGGGCCGGCCGCGCCGAGCAGCGTCGCCACCAGTTCCTGCTCGGCGGCGCGGTGGTCGCCGGGGCGCTGGCGTTCCTGCTCACCGGGCTGCCGGTGGTCGGGTTGCTGGTGGCGCTCGCGGTGCCCGGGGTGCCGTGGCTGTTCGCGGTCGGCCGGGCCGAGCAGCGGGCCATCGCCCGGGTCGAGGCGGTCGGTGAGTGGACCCGGCGGCTGAAGGACATCTCCGCCACTGGGCAGGGGCTGCAACAGGCCATCGTCGGCACCATCTCGACCGCGCCCGAGCAGATCCAGGAGGAGGTACGCACGCTGTCTGCCCGCCTCCAGGCCGGCTGGACCGCGCGCTCCGCGCTGCTCGCCTTCGCCGACGAGATCGCCGACCCGGTGGCCGACCAGGTGGTGGCCGCGCTGATCCTGCACCTCACCGACCGGGGCGAGCGCCTCGGCGACGTGCTCGGCTCGATCGCCGGCGCCGCGTCCGCCGAGGTGGCGACCCGCCGTGAGGTGGAGGCGAAGCGGACCCAGCCCCGCTTCGCGGTCCGGTTCCTCACCGGCATGACGCTGGCGACGCTGGCGTACGGGCTGCTGAACAGCGACTACATCCGTCCCTACGGGACGGTGACCGGGCAACTCGTGATGGCGGTGCTCGGTGCGGCCTTCATCGGGTTGCTGGTCTGGGTGCGGTCGATGAGCCAACCGCCACGCCCGGCGCGCTTCCTGCCGGCCCCCGACCCGCAGGAGGCGATCGCGTGATCCTGAATTGGCAGCTTGTCATCGCCGTGCTGGGCGGGTCGGCGGTCGGGCTCGGCCTCTTCCTGGCGGTCCGGGAGGCGCTGCCGGCCACCCCGGCGCTCGGCCCGGCCCTGCGCCGGCTGCACCAGCCGCCCGGCCAGGCGCCGGTGGCCGGTGCCGGGCCGGACTGGCTGGGCGGCTTCGCCCGCTGGCTGCGCCCGCCGACCCGGCAGCTCGTACTGCTCGACCGGACGCCCGAGCAGTACGCCCTGTCGGTGCTGCTCTCCGCGCTGATCGGGTTCGCCACCCCGGCGGTCGCCTCGGCCGTGCTGTTCCTCGGCGGGGTGAACCTGCCGGTGGCCGTGCCGGTGCTGGCCAGCCTGGGCCTGGCGCTGGCCGCCGGCCTGATCGCGCACCGCGCGGTGCTGACCAAGGCCGACGCCGCCCGGGACGAGTTCCGGCAGGCGGTCTGCACCTACCTCGACCTGGTGGCGTTGCAGCTCTCCGCCGCGCACGGCCCGGTGCAGTCGCTGGAACGCGCGGCGGCGGTCTGCGACGGCTGGGTGTTCGACCGGATCCGGGAGGCGTTGCGGCTGGCCCAACTCCAGATGCACTCGCCGTGGGACGAGTTGCAGGAGCTGGCCGACCGGATCGGCATCCCGGAGCTGAGCGACGTGGGCGCGATCATGCGCTCCTCCGGCAGCGAGGGCGCCCAGGTGCACGAGACGTTGCGCTCCCGCGCCGACTCGCTGCGCGACCAGATCCGCACCGACAACCTGACCCGCGCCGAGGGGGTGACCAGCAAGTTGGACATTCCCGGTTCGTTGCTGGTCTTCGTCCTGCTCGGCTTCGCCGTCTACCCGTTCCTGGCCCGCCTGTGACATCCGTTCCGGAGAAGGAGAAGACATGTTCCTCTACACCTACCTGTACTCGGCGGTGAGCGACCGCCTCGCCGAGCTGCGTCGCGACGGTGAGCGCGGTGACAGCCCGGTGCCGACCGCGGTGATCATCTTCGGCCTGGTCGCGGTGGCCATGGCGGTCACCGCGCTCGCCCTGACCAAGGCGAACGACTGGATGAACGCCATCCCGAACAACACCCAGCCGAAGTGACGCACCGCCCCGCCCGTACGGTCCGGAGCCGGCCGGCGACCGCCGGGCGGCCCACCGGTCCGCGCGGTCCGGGGCGGATCGTCGCCACCGTTCGCGCCCGCCTCGACGCGGGCGGGCGCGAACGGGGCGCCAACCCGGTCGAGCTGGCCGTGATGATGCCGGCGATCCTGGTGCTGCTCTTCGGCTCGATCCAGGTCGCCGTCTGGTTCGTCGCCCGGTCGACCGCGCTCAACGCGGCGCAGAGCGGAGTGAACGCCCAGCGCTCGTTCGACGCCGCGCCGGGCGCGGGGCGGGATCAGGCGATCACCTTCCTGCGCCGCTCCGGTGACTGGCTGGTCGGCTGGGACAGGGCCGGTCCGACCTGCGTACGGACCGCCACGGAGGTCACCTGCACGGTGCGCGGGCGCTCGCTGTCGGTGGTGCCCGGCGTGGACTTCGAGGTCGTGCAGACCGCGCACGGCCCGACCGAACGGTGGACCACGGGATGAGAGCGGCGGCCCGGGACCGCGGTTCCGTCTCGATCGAGGTGGCGGTGCTCGCCCCCGCCTTCATCGGGTTGATGGTGCTCGCCGGCGTGGCCGGCCGGACCGCGGTCGCCGACGAGGCGGTGGAGTCGGCCGCGCACGACGCCGCCCGGGCCGCGTCGCTCGCCCGGACGGCCCGTGACGGCGAGCGGGCGGCCGAGCAGGCGGCCCGCGACCAGCTCGACTGGTCGGGCCTGCGGTGCACCGCCCCGCCGACGCTCGACCTGGCCGGGTCGGTGGCCGGCAGACCGACCACGTTCAGGCGCGCGTACCGCAGCGCCGCCGGCGTGCCGGCGACCGTGACGGTCACCGTGACCTGCACCGTTTCCTTCGACGACCTGCGCGCGCCCGGCCTGCCCGGGGTGCCGGGCAGCAAGACCGTCTCGGCGCGTTTCACCTCGCCGCTGGACACCTACCGGAGCCGGGGATGACGCGGCGCGGCGCGGAGAGCGGGCGGGTGAGCCTCTTCCTGGCGGTGGCGATGACCGGCGTCCTCGGCATCGTCGGCCTCGCCTACGACGGTGCCGGGCAGTTGCGGACGCTGCAACGCGCCGACAACCTGGCCGCCGAGGCGGCCCGCAGCGGCGGCCAGATGATCGACCGGGCGAGCGCCGTCGAGGGCGGGCCGACGCGGATCGACCAGGTTGCCGCCCGCGCGGCCGTCGCCGACTACCTCCGCGCCGCGGGCGGGGTCGGCGGCCACGACGTCGACTTTCCGGTGGTCGGCGCCGAGACCCAGATCCGGGTACGCGTGCGCATCACCTACCGCCGCGACCTGATCGGTCTGTTCGGCGGGCAGAAGACCGCCACCGTCACCGGTGAGGCCACCGCTCGGGCGCTCACCGCGCCACCACCGTAGGAAGGAAGGCCGCCATGGGTGCACCAGGACGTTCCGCCGCCCGCCGGGCCGGTCAGGTCCTCACCGGGCTCGGCGCCCTCGTCGTGCTGGTCGGGGTGCTGACCGGCGGGCCGGTGGCGCTGCTGGCCTTCGCCGGCAACCCGCTGCCCGACCACCTGCCCACGCTGGCCGAGGTGGGTACGGCGTTGACCAGCCGCGACGACGGGCAGCTCTTCCTGCGGGCGCTGGCCGTGGTGGGCTGGTTCGGTTGGGCCACGTTCGCGTTCTCGGTGGTGGTGGAGCTGCTCGCGTCGGCGTTGCGCCGGCCCGCACCGAAGCTGCCCGGGATGCACCGCCAGCAGCGGGCCGCCGCCGCGCTGGTCGGCTCGGTGGCGCTGATCCTGGCGGCGAGTCCGGCCGCGGCGAGCGCCGCCGCGCTGACGGCCCCGCAACCGGCGGTCGCCGCGCCGGCCGTCACCACCGCATACTCCGCGCCGCGGGTCGCCACGCCGGTGCCGGACGCCGATGGCCCGGCGGTCTACCGGGTCGCGAAGGGTGACTATCTGGGCGAGGTGGCGGACCGCTACCTGGACGACTTCGACCGCTACCGGGAGCTGGCCCGGATGAACCGGCTCGCCGACCCGGACCGGATCCGTCCCGGTCAGCTGATCGAGCTGCCCGGTGGCGCGGTGGACGACGGCGCCCGGCGGCACGCCGCGGGCCGGCTGGTGGTGACGCCGGGTAAGCCGGCACCGGGGAAGCCCGCACCGGGGAAGCCGGCACCGGGGAAGCCCGCCGGGGCGTCCTCGGCGGCTGCGAAGCCGAAGCCCGCGCCGGACACGCCGGCCCGGGACGCCACGCCCACGGTGGAGGCACCGGACGGGCAGCAGCCGGCGATGGCCGCGGGTGCGTCCCGGGCCACGGCCGAGGAGGGAATTAACCGCCCGCTGGCCATCTCGGCGGTGTTGGCGGTGGCGAGCATCGTGGGTGCGCAGATCGGCGCGGTGCTCGGGCTGCGGCGCCGGCCGGTGCCGGCGCGCGCGTCGGGCAGCGGACGGCACCGGCGGGACTGAGATCGCCGGGCCGGGCTGTCAGGGCAGCCGGGCCTCGACCCGGCCGGCGACCACGCGGGTAGGGAGGACGACCTGGTCGTTGGCGGCCGGGCCGTGCACCACCTCGCCGCCGTCGAGGCGGAACGCGCTGCCGTGCCACGGGCAGACCACGCAGGCGTGACCGTCGATCTGCCGTACCTCGCCCTCGCCGAGCGGCCCGCTCTGGTGGGGGCAGCGTTCCAGCAGCACGCTGACGTCGTCGCCCTGCCGGTAGAGCAACACCGACACGTCGTCGATCCGCCGGGTGACAAGTTCCCGCTGCGGCAGGCTGCTCAGCTCGCCCAGCGCGTGCCAGCCGTCGCCGATCAGGTGCAGGTCGGAGATGCTCTGGCTGACCTGGGCGCCCTGCTTGTAGGCCAGGTGCCCGCCCAGGTAGGCCCCGCCACCGGCGGCGGACAGCCCCAGGTAGGCCAGGGCCCGGCCGAGTCCGTGCCGTCCGTTCAGCCGGGCGGCCAGCGAGCCGGCGTAGAGGGTGAGCCCGACGACGTTGGCCCCGGCGTGGACCAGCCCGATCCGGCGCTGGTCGCGGGAGAGGGCCGCCCAGTCGTTCCATCCGGCGACCGCCGCCGGCAACGCGCTGACCGTGCCGAGCCCGACCAGGGCGGTGGCGGCCCGGCGCTGGCCGGGCAGCAGGTCCACCATGGCGGCGGAGATCCACGCGCCCACCGGGACCTGCACCATCGCGGGGTGCAGCGGGTGGCCCAGCCAGACGCCGTGCAGCGCGTCCCGGACCCGTTGCGAGCTGAGCGTGCCCTGGACGGCGCGTTGCAGCCGGTCACCCACCCGGTCGAGCCCGGATGCCTGTTCGAGTTTCGTCAGTAGTCGGCGCACCTGTTCCGACTTCCCGGCAGCGGAGCACCCAAACCGGACGCCGGGGAATTCTGTCCTGGCCGTCGGCGTACGGTCGGCTCATGGCTCGTCGTCGTATCCCCCGCTGGCTGGCCCGCGCGCCGATCCCGCTCTACCGCCACGGATTGGGCCGGCTGCTCGGCCGCCGACTGATGATGTTGGAGCATCGGGGCCGCCGCTCCGGCCTGCCCCGGTACGTGGTGCTGGAGGTCGTCGACCGGGAGCCGGGCGCGCTCTTCCTCGCCTCCGGCTACGGTCCGGGGTCGCAGTGGTTCCGCAACGTGCGCGCCGATCCGGCGGTGCGGGTGTGGAGCGGGGCGGACCAGGGCGTCCCGGCGCGGGCGACGGTGCTGGATGGCGAGGAGGTGCGGCGGCGGCTGGCGCGCTACCGGCAGCGGCACCGGCGGGCCGCCCCGGCGCTGGGCCGCGCCCTCGGCATCCCCGAGCTGACCGGCGACGCCCCACTGCCGGCCGACGTCGACACCCGCCTCCCCCTGGTCCGCCTCGACCTCCCCACCCCCGCCCGCTAATTCACGGAAATAGTGGTCATCCCGAGCTGGATGGGGACTATTTCCGTGAATTAGCGGCGGAGTGGTGGGCGGCGGAGTGGTGGGCGGTGGCGCGGTAGGTGCTGGGGCGGGCATGCTGGGGGCGTGGGGGTACGCGTTGAGCACGCCGGCGCCGTGAGCACTGTGGTACTGGACCGGCCGGAGGCCCGTAACGCCGTGGACGGGCCGACCGCGCGGGCGCTGGCCGACGCGTTCCGCGCCTTCGACGCCGACCCCGACGCGGCGGTGGCCGTGCTCTGGGGCGCGGGCGGCACGTTCTGCTCCGGCGCCGACCTCAAGGCGATCGGCACCCCGAGGGGCAACCGGGTCGAGGCCGAGGGCGACGGCCCGATGGGCCCCACCCGGATGACACTGTCCAAGCCGGTGGTCGCCGCGATCTCCGGGTACGCGGTGGCCGGCGGCCTGGAGTTGGCGCTCTGGTGCGACCTGCGGGTCGCCGAGTCGGACGCGACGCTCGGGGTGTTCTGCCGGCGGTGGGGGGTGCCGCTGATCGACGGCGGGACGGCCCGCCTGCCCCGACTGATCGGGGAGAGCCGGGCGATGGACCTCATCCTCACCGGGCGGGCGGTGCCGGCCGGCGAGGCGTACGCGATGGGGTTGGTGAACCGGCTGGTCGCGCCGGGTTCGGCCCGGGCGGAGGCCGAGCGGCTGGCCGCCGAGATCGCCCGGCACCCGCAGACCTGCCTGCGCAACGACCGGGCGGCGATGCTCGCGGGTGCCGGCCGGCCGGAGCCGGAGGCGCTCGCCGTGGAGCTGGCCTACGGGATGGAGTCGCTGGCCGTGGACGGGGCGCGGGGTGCCGGCCGGTTCGCCGCCGGCGCCGGCCGGCACGGTGCGCCGGCCGGCTGAGGCGGTCACTTCAGGTCGCGCAGCGCGTCGGAGATGGCCCGGTGGAACGTCGGGTACGCGTAGATCATGTGCCGGAGCTGGCTGATCGGCACCGCCGCGTGCACGGCCAGCACAAGCGCGGAGAGCACCTCGCCGCCGGCCGGGCCGGCCGAGGTGGCACCGACCAGCACGCCCTGGTCGGCGTCGACGACCAGCTTGATGAAGCCGGCGTTGCCGGTCTTGTGGATCCAACCCCGGGCCGACGAGGTCAGGTCGGTGTGGCCGACCTGGACGTTGATGCCGCGCTCGCGGGCCTGCTGCTCGGTCAGGCCGACCGCGCCCACCTCGGGGTCGGTGAAGGTGACCCGGGGCAGCGCCCGGTAGTCGGCGACCGGGACGCTGCCCGGCGCGGCGGGCGAGCCGCCCGCGCTCATCGCCCCGCCGACCGCGCTGACCACACCGGCCGCGCCGCCGACCACGCTTGCGGTGCCGCTGGCGTCCGGGCCACCCTTGGTCCGGCGCATGTGGTCGAGCACGTCGGCCACCACGATGCCGGCCTGGTACATGGCGATGTGGGTGAACGCGCCCTCCCCGGTGAGGTCGCCGACCGCCCAGATGTCGTCGGTGACGTGCATCCGCCCGTCGACCGCCAGGTAGCGCTGCCCGGCGTGCACGCCGACCGTGTCCAGCCCCAGCTCCTCCAGGTGGGCCCGGCGGCCGGTCACCACCAGCAACTTCTCGCCGGTGAAGGTGGCGCCGTCGGCGTGGATGGTGAACTCGTCGCCGTCGTGGCTGACCCGGCCGGCCTTGACCTCGGTGTGGATCTCCACCCCGTCGGCGCGCAGCGCCTCGGCGGCGAGCGCGGACGCCTCCGGCTCCTCGACGGCGAGCACCCGGTCGGCCGCCTCGACGACGGTGACCCGGACGCCGAACCGGGCGAACACCTGCGCCAACTCCAGCCCGATCGCGCCGCCGCCGAGCACCAGCAGCGTCCGGGGCAGCTCCTCGACCTCGATGGCCTGGTGGTTCGTCCAGTAGGGCGTGTCGGCCAGCCCGTCGATCGGCGGGATCGAGGGGCGGGTGCCGGTGCCGAGGACCACCCCGTAGCGGGCCTCGAAGGCCTGGTCGCCGACGCGTACCCGGTTGCGGCCGTCGAGCCGGCCGCTGCCGCGCACGAACCGGCCGCCCTTGCCGGTGAACCGGTCCACCGCCGCCGCGTCGTCCCAGGTGTCGGTGGCCTCCTGCCGGATGCGCTTCGCCACCGGCGCCCAGTCGGGCCGCACCTCGGCGGCGCCGGCCAGCTCGTTCACCCGGTGCGCCTCGGCCAGCGCGTTCGCCGCCCGGATCATCATCTTGCTCGGCACGCACCCCCAGTAGGGGCACTCGCCGCCGACCAGGTCCCGTTCGACGCCGACCACGTCGAGGCCGGCCTCGGCGAGCCGCCCGGCCACCTCCTCGCCGCCGACGCCGAGCCCGACCACGACCACGTCCACCACTTCCGGCTCCGCCATCCCGCAAGCATTCCGCACCGCCGGTTGTCGGGCCACCGGACCCGGCCGTAATTCCTCCGCCGGTAATGAGTGCGACGGCCTACCGTGACCGGATGCATGCGCGCTTCGCCCCGGTCCGGGACGCCTTCCACGACCTGTTCGCCACCGGCCGGGAGACCGGCGCGGCGCTCTGCGTCCGGCTCGACGGCGCGCCGGTGGTGGAGCTGGTGGGCGGCACCACGGCGGCGGTCCCGCCGGGCGTGATGGTGCCGGTCGTCGGCGCGGACCGGCCGTGGCGGCCGGACACGCTCGTCGACGTCTACTCGGCGGGCAAGCCGGTGGCGGCGCTCTGCCTGCTGCTGCTTGTCGACCGGGGCCGGGTGGAGTTGGACGCGCCGGTGGCCGCGTACTGGCCGGGGTTCCGCGCCCCGGCCACCGTGCGGCAGGTGCTCGACCACACCGCCGGGCTGCCCGCCTTCCCGGTGCCCCGGCCCGCCGCCGCGATCGTCGACTGGGACCTGCTCTGCGCCGACCTGGCCGCCGCCGAGCCGGAGTGGACGCCGGGCACCGTCGCGGGCGAGCACGCCTGGACGTACGGACACCTGGTGGGCGAGGTGGTCCGCCGGGTGGACGGGCGGTCGGTGGGCCGCTTCCTGGCCGAGGAGATCGCCGGTCCGTGGCGGCTGGACCTGGCCTTCGGGCTGAGCGCGGCCGACCGGCGGCGGTGCGCCGACCTGTCCTACGGCGACCCGGGCTGGCCGGACCGGATGCGCGGTGAGCCAGGGTCGCTGCGGGCCCGGGCGCTGGACAACCCGCCGGGTGGTCGGGACGTCGCCGTGGTGAACGGCGACCGGTGGCGGGCCGCCGAGATCCCGGCGGTGAACCTGCACGCCTCCGCGTCCGCGCTGGCCCGGCTCTACGCGGGCCTGCTCGCCGGCGGCACGCTGGACGGGGTACGCCTCTTCAGCCCGGACGTGGTCGCCGAGGCGACCCGGGTGCAGTACGCCGGCCCGGACCTGGTGCTGGGTCGGACGGCGCACTGGACGCTCGGCATGCAGTGGGAGCCGGACGGCAGTTGGGGCATGGGCGGGATCGGCGGCAGCAGCGCATGGGCGGACCCGGCACGCGGTTACACCTGCGCGTACGTGACGGCGCGGTTGGCCGACCACGACCGGGTGGACGAGCTGGTCGAGGCGTTGCACTCCTGCCTGTGACCGGTTCGGATCAGCGCAACCAGACCGGGTCGGCGCCGGGCACCTCCAGCGGCGGTGGGTAGTCGAGCGTCCGACGCGTCTCGTCGGGCAGCCGCCACGGCTGGTGCACCGCCTTGCCCGTCACCGACTCCAGCTCCGGAACCCAGCGCCGCACGTACGCGCCGTCCGGGTCGTAGCGCTCGGCCTGCCGCACCGGGTTGAAGCCCCGGTACGGACGGCTGTCGTTGCCGGTGCCGGCCACCCACTGCCAGTTGCCCGAGTTGTTGACCCGGTCGCCGTCGAGCAGCCAGCGGAAGAAGACCTCCAACCCGGGCCGCCAGTCCAGCCCGAGGTGCTTGGTGAGGTAGCCGGCGGTGATCAGCCGGGCCCGGTTGTGCATCCAGCCCTCGGCGCGCAGTTGCCGCATGCCGGCGTCCACGATCGGCATCCCGGTGCGGCCCTCGGTCCAGGCCGCCAGCGCGTGCCCGTCCTCCCGCCAGTCCTCCCGGGCGCCCCGCCGGTAGGCGGTCGTGGACAGCTCGGGAAAGCCGGCGACGACCTGGTGATAGAAGTCGCGCCAGCAGAGCTGCCGGACGAACGGCCCGTCCCGGTCGCCGGCCCGGTTCGCCACCGCCAGCGGGGACACGCAACCCCACCTGAGATACGGGCTGAGCCGGGAGGTGTCGTCGGCGGCCATGTCGTCGTGGATGTCGTCGTAGCGGTCGAGCGTGGGCAGCCAGGACCTGAGGCGGCGCTGGGCGACGCTCTCCCCGCCCTCGGCGGCGTCCGGGCTGTCGCCCTTCGGCGGTTCCGGGAGCCGGCCCGGGTCGACGCCGTCGGGCAGCCGGATCCGCTTCGGCGCGGCCAGTTCGTCCCGGAGCCGCACCCCCTGCCAGGCGCGGAAGTAAGGGCTGAACACCCGGTAGTGGTCGCCGCCGGTCGGCCGCAGCGCGCCCGGTTCGACGATGGTCAGCCCGGGGAAGAGCCGCAGGAACATGCGGTGCCGGTCGCACTCGGCACGCAGGCGGCGTTCCCGGCGGTGGGCGTGGCGGCTCACGTCCGCGGAGAGGCCGATGCCCTCGGCGCCCACCTTGCGGGCCAGCTTGATCGTCTCGGCCACCGGGTCGCCACGCCGGACGACCAGGTCGCCGCCGCGCTCGCGCAGGGCCTCGCGTAGCTCGGTCAGGCTCTGGTGGAGGAACCGGGTGCGGTTCGGCGAGAGCTTCTGCAGCGCCGGGTCGAGCACGTAGAGCGGCACCACCCGGTCGAACGCCGAGGCGGCCGTGGCCAGCGCCGGGTGGTCGTGCACCCGCAGGTCGCGGGTGAACAGCACGACGGCCGTACGCCCGCTCATCCGGCCGGGGCGGGGCCGGGCACCCGGACCGGGGTGCCGGTCGGGGTGAGCAGCGAGCGCGCGGCCACCGCCATCCGCCGCCGCTGCGGCACCAGGGCCCGGCGCACGAAGACGTCGAAGCCCTGCCCGGCGACCTCGTCGAGGATCCCGCCGTAGAGCGCGTACGCGGTGCGCATGCACGCCTGCGAGGCGGGGTTGAGCAGCGGGATGCCGGGCGCGGCGGCGAGGTAGTGGGCCTGGGCGCGGGTCACCTCGTACTCGATCAGCTCGCGGATCGCCGGCGTGGTACGCCCGGCGGCCTTGGCGGCGAGCAGGTCGTCGCGGGTGACGTCGAACTTGGCCAGGTCCTCGTCCGGCAGGTAGGTGCGGCCCCGGTCGAGGTCCTCGGCGACGTCCCGGATGAAGTTGGTGAGCTGGAACGCGAACCCGAGCTGGCGGGCCGGCTCGCGGGCGGCGGCCGGGTCGGAGCTGCCCAGGATCGGCAGCATCATGGTGCCGATGACGGCGGCCGAGCCCTCCATGTAGTCGAGCAGGTCGTCGTAGGTCGGGTAGGACATGACCGTGAGGTCCATCGCCATGCTGCGCAGGAAGGACGCGAAGTCGTCGCGGTCCAGGTCGAACACGGCGATGGTGTGCAACACGGCCGGGAGCAGCGGGTCGTCGACCGACGCACCGTGCAGGCCGGCGACGAAGCGGTCGGACCACTCGCGCAGCCGGGCGGCGCGTTCGGCGGGCGGCAGGTCCTCGGTGCGGTCGACGATCTCGTCGGCGTACCGGGTGAATCCGTACAGGGCGTGCACATGCCGCCGTTTCCATGCGGGGAGCAGCCGGGTGGCGAGATAGTAGGTACGGCCGTGACGCCGGTGCAGCTCGCGGCAACGGTCATAGGCAGCGGTGAGATCCGTGTCCACCGGCCCTCCTCGGTTTTCGACGCAGCAATCGACGCAACTCGTAACCCTAGGGTACGCTCCCTCACATGGCCAACGACGCAGTTGCGGGTAATGCGCTCCGCGTCGCGCCGGCACAGCCGGAAGCGACGGACGATCCGGTCAACGGCGTGCTGGCCGCGTTCACGAAGGACCTGATCACCGGCATCGACGACACGCTCGCCGCGTTCCTGGCCGCCGAGGTCGACTCGCTCACCGAGATCGACGCAGCGATGGGCGGTTTCGCCGCCACGGCACGCGACGCCGTGCTGGCCGGCGGCAAGCGGGTGCGTCCCACGTTCGCCTACTGGGGCTGGCGGGGCGTGATCGGCGGTGACGGGCCGCTGCCCTCGGTGCTGCCCGCGCTGGCCGCGCTGGAGCTGCTGCACACGTTCGCCCTGGTGCACGACGACGTGATGGACGCCTCCGACACCCGGCGCGGTCGGCCCACCGCCCACCGCGCCGCCGCCGCGCGGCACCGCGCCGCCGGGCACACCGGCGACCCCGACCGCTACGGCGAGGCGGTCGCCGTGCTCATCGGCGACCTCTGCATGGTCTGGGCCGACCGGCTGATGGCGCACGCCGCCCTGCCGGCCGACCGGCTGCTCGACGTGCGCCGCTGCTACGACCAGATGCGGGTGGAAACGGTCGCCGGTCAGTTCCTGGACGTGCTCGGCGAGCACGACGCGGCGAACTGGACGGTCGACCGGGCGCTGCGGGTGGCCCGCTACAAGACCGCCAGCTACACCGTCCAGCGACCGCTGCTCTTCGGCGCCTGCCTCGCCGGCGTCGACCCGGACGGCCCGTTGATCGCCGCGTACACCCGCTACGGGCTCGCCGTCGGCGAGGCGTTCCAGCTCCGTGACGACCTGCTCGGCGTCTACGGCGACCCGGCGACCACCGGCAAGCCGGCCGGGGACGACCTGCGCACCGGCAAGCCGACCGCGCTGCTGATGCTGGCTCGGCAGCTCGCCGACCCCGCCCAACGCCGCGCGCTGGACCGGGCCGGCGCGGTCACCGGCGACCGCGAGGTGACCCGGCTGGCCGACCTGGTCCGGGACACCGGCGCCACCGCCCGGGTGGAACGGATGATCTCCGAACGGGTGACCGAGGCGCTGACCTCGCTCGCCACCGCACCGATCGACGAGACCGCGCGCACCGCGCTGACCGGCCTCGCCACCGCCGCCACCGCGCGGCGGTCCTGATGAGCAACCTCGTGAACAAGGGAGCCGGAATGCGCACCGTCAACGGACGGACCGACCGGGTGGTCGTGGTCGGCGCCGGGCTGGGTGGGCTGGCCTGCGCGCTGCACCTGGCCGGCAGCGGCCGGCAGGTGACAGTGCTGGAACGCGAGGCGGTCCCGGGCGGGCGTGCCGGCCGGCTCAGCGTCGACGGGTACGAGTTCGACACCGGTCCCACCGTCCTCACCATGCCCGACCTGATCGCCGAGGCGCTGGGCGCGGTCGGCGAGGAGCTGACCGACTGGCTCGACCTGACCCCGCTCGACCCGGCCTACCGGGCCTACTACCCGGACGGGTCGACGCTCGACGTCATCACCGACACCACCCGGATGGCCGCCGAGATCGCCCGGGTCTGCGGTCCCCGCGAGGCGGACGGCTACCTGCGCTTCGTCGACTACGCCCGCAACCTGTGGAAGTGGGAGCGGGCCGACTTCATCGAGCGCAACCTGGACGCGCCGACCGACCTGCTCACCGGCAACCTGCTGAAGCTGTTCGCCAACGGCGCCTTCCGGCGGCTCCAGACGAAGATCAACCAGTTCTTCCGCGACCCGCGTACCCAGCGGATCTTCTCCTTCCAGGCGATGTACGCGGGCCTGTCGCCGCACGACGCGCTGGCCATCTACACAGTCATCGCGTACCTCGACTCGGTGGCCGGGGTGAGTTTCCCCCGCGGCGGCATCCACGCGGTCTCCCGCGGCATGGCCGGCGCGGCCGAGAAGCACGGCGTGCAGATCCGCTACGGCACCACGGTGACCCGGGTGGAGACCGCGCACGGGCGGGCCACCGGCGTGACCACCGCCGACGGCGAGTTCGTCCCCGCCGACGTGGTGGTGCTCAACCCGGACCTGCCGGTCGCCTACCAGGAGCTGCTCCCGCCCGGCCGGCGGCGCGACCTCACCTACTCGCCGTCCTGTGTGGTGCTGCACGTCGGGTCGAAGCAGGGCTATGGCAAGATCGCCCACCACAACATCCACTTCGGACGCGCCTGGAAGGGCACGTTCGACGAGGTGATCCGGCGAGGCGAGCTGATGACCGACCCGTCGCTGCTGGTGACGAACCCGAGCCGCACCGACCCGTCGGTGGCCCCGGCCGGCAGGCACACCTACTATGTGCTGGCCCCGGTGCCGAACCTCCACCGGGCGCCGTTCGACTGGCCCGGCGACCTCACCGCGCGCTACGCCGACCAGCTCGTGACCACGCTGGAGGAGCGCGGCTACGTCGGCTTCGGCGACGGCATCGAGGTGCTGCGGGCGGTCACCCCGACCGACTGGGCGGCGCAGGGCATGGCCGCCGGCACACCGTTCGCCGCCGCGCACAGCCTCTTCCAGACCGGCCCGTTCCGCCCGTCGAACCTGCACCGGGAGCTGGGCAACGTGGTCTTCGTCGGCTCCGGCACCCAGCCCGGCGTCGGGGTGCCGATGGTGCTGATCAGTGGCAAGCTGGCCGCTTCCCGGATCACCGGGCGCATCTCATGACGGCCCGGGAAGACCACCTGGTCGAGTTGGTCGACGACGGCGGCCGGGTGATCGGCGAGGCCACGGTGGCCGCCGCGCACCAGCCGCCCGGGCGGCTGCACCGGGCCTTCTCGGTGCTGCTGGTCGACCCGGCCGGCCGGGTCCTGCTCCAGCGGCGGGCCGCGGTCAAGACCCGGTTCCCGCTGCGTTGGGCCAACTCCTGCTGCGGGCACCCGCTGCCCGGCCAGTCGTTGACCGAGGCCGCCAACCGCCGGCTCGCCGAGGAACTCGGCCTCGACCCGGTGGACCTGACCGAGGTGGGGGTCTACCTCTACTACGCCGAGGACCCCGCCACCGGCCGGGTCGAGTTCGAGTACGACCACGTGCTGCGCGCGGACGTTCCCGCCGAGCTGCCCACCCGGCCCGACCCGGACGAGGTGGCCGAGCTGCGCTGGGCCGACCCGGGCGCGGTGTCGGCCGACCTCGACGCCGACCCCCGCGCGTACGCCCCCTGGCTGGGTGGCGTGGTGAACCGGCTGCTGCACCCGGCCGGCCCGCCCCGGTCGGACGCGCCCACCACCGAGGCACCGGAGCGGTCGGGTGGCCGATGAGGCGCTGAGCGCGGGGGCCGTCGCGCGCCGTCTGGGCGTGGCGGTCACCACGCTACGAACCTGGCACCAGCGCTACGGCCTCGGTCCCAGCGAACACGTGCCGGGTCACCACCGGCGCTACACGCCGGCCGACCTCGCGCGCCTGGAAATCATGCGACGGCTCACCACGGAGGGGATCGCGCCCGCCGAGGCGGCCCGTTGGGCACGGCAGGCGCCGGCCGTGCTGCCGCCGGAGCGGGTCGGCCTGAAGGCCGGCGCCGCCTCGGTCCGCGACGGCGGCGGCACCGCCATCCCGGTCGGCCGGGCCGGGCCGGTCGCCCGGGGCCTGGCCCGCGCCGCCATGCGACTGGACTCGGTGACGATCGGCCGCACCATCGCCGAGGCGCTGGCCGCGAACGGCGTGGTGGCGACCTGGGAGGGGCTGCTCCGGCCGGTGCTCGCCGGCATCGGGGAACGGCACGTCGCCACCGCCGGGCTGATCGAGGTGGAGCACCTCGTGTCCCGGTGCGTGTCCGAGGCGTTCGCCTCGGTGGCCCGGGCGCATCCCACCGTCGGCCCGCCCCGGATCCTGCTCTCCTGCGCCGACGAGGAGCAGCACTCGCTGCCGCTGGAGGCGCTGGCCGCCGCGCTGGCGGAGGCGGGGGTGAGCTATCGCATGCTCGGCGCCCGGGTGCCGGTGGCCGCGCTCGTCGAGGCGGTCAACCGGACCGGTCCGGCGGCCGTGGTGCTCTGGTCGCACACCCGGGCCACCGCCGACCCGCACCAGCTCGCCGCGCTGCTCGCCGTCCCGCGCCGGCCGCTGCTGGCGCTGGCCGCCGGGCCCGGCTGGCGAGCCGATTCGCTGCCGGCGGGCGTGGTCCGGCCGGTCGACCTGGCCGAGGCGCTCTCGCTGGCCGTCGCGGTGCGGGATTCGCTGGACCAGTCGACCGCGGGCTGAGGCCCCTCTCCCGCTCGGGGACGCCGTCCACTACGGTCGGAAAGTCCGTCCCCGACCCCCTCCGGGAGCGACAGATGCGTCCACGCACCGTCATGGTGTTCGCGCTTGGCCTGGTGCTCCTCGTCACCGGCTGCGGCGGCCCGGGCAAGACTCCCGAGAAGGTCGCCGCCGGCCCGTCCGCCTCGGCCACGCCGAAGCCGGTCCCCAGCCCGAAGCCGAAGCCGAAGCCGACCCCCACCGTCGCGCCACCGAAGCCGAAGCTGCGACCGTTGCCCAAGACGCTCCCGGCCGGCCTGCACCGGCGCAGCGGGAGCCCGGGGGTGGCGCTCACCTTCGACGACGGGCCGGATCCGCGCTACACCCCGCAGATCCTGGCCCAGCTCCGGGCGGCGCACGTCACTGCGACGTTCTGTCTGGTCGGCCGGCAGGCGAAGCGCTATCCGGAGCTGGTGGCCCAGATCGTGCGGGAGGGTCACCAGCTCTGCAACCACAGTTGGCGGCACGACGTGGATCTCGGCCGGCGCCCGCTCGCCGAGATCCGGGCCGACCTGGAACGAACGAACCGGGCCATCCACGCCGCCGCACCGAAGGCCCCGATCACCTGGTTCCGCCAGCCCGGCGGCCGGTGGACCGCCGAGGAACTCACCGTCGCCCGGCAACTCGGGCTGCGTCCGCTGCACTGGAGCGTGGACCCGCAGGACTGGGACCATCCGCCGGCCAAGAAGATCATCAAGCGGGTGGAGTCCGCCAGCAAACACGGGTCGGTGGTGCTGATGCACGACGCAGGCGGCGACCGGACCCAGACGATGACCGCCTGCCGGCGCCTGATCCCGGATCTCAAGCGCCGGTACGGCATCGTCCAGCTGCGCTGACCTGCGGTTTCACTCCACGATGCGCCTGCTGCCATACCGGTTTGGCCGTCCGAGGAGGCATGGCATATGCTTCTCATGCCTCCGGCGGGGCCGGATGGGAGCAAGTCCGCTTGAAGTTGCGAGTGTGCAATGATGGCGGGGCCGCCCTCATCGTCTAGCGGCCCAGGACGCCGCCCTTTCAAGGCGGTAGCACGGGTTCGAATCCCGTTGGGGGCACGATCCGGCTCGCGCCGGTTGCAACACCAGCCAGGTCCTGTGGAGCAGTTGGAGTGCTCGCCGCCCTGTCAAGGCGGAGGTCGCGGGTTCAAGTCCCGTCAGGACCGCAAGCGCTGACGCCGCGCACACCCTGCGCGGCGTTCTGCGTATCGGCCCGTGCGGTAGCATGTGCCGAGCACCACGGCCAGGTAGCTCAGTTGGTACGAGCGTCCGACTGAAAATCGGAAGGTCGGCGGTTCGACCCCGCCCCTGGCCACATAGCCTTTCGCCGGGCTACAGAGATCCCCACCAGCCGAAACGCCGGTGGGGATCTTGCTTTATGGCCCCCGCCGCATCGATCGCCAATGCCCGTGGTTGACCGCCCGTGGCCGGTGTTTGCCGCCGCGTGTCGTACGCCGATCGCACAGCCGGTCCAGGCCCAGGGTCTAGCTCTCACGGTGATTCGGTCCATCAAATCGGACTCTGGTGCGTGTGAGTCCACTATGGGACGCTGGGAACGCGGGGGATCAATGTTGATCATTTCCCCCTAGCGAGGTGCGGCTAGCTTGATCGGGGACGGGAAGGCAGAGCGCTGGCGAACAACAGCAACAAGAGCGGACGACGGCGCTTAGTCGACATGTCGACCCAACCGGAAGAGGAGGTGTACCGCCGGCCAACCTGCCCGCCAGCCGAGGAGGAGCTGATCGATGCGGACCTTGCAGAAGGTCACAGGATCATCATGCGACCGCGCTGGTACAAGGGCCGGATCGTAGACTTCGCGCTTCAACAGCTGACCCAGCGGGAAGACGGAGAGTGGGCTGAGGTGGCCCGGATCGACTGCTGCCACAGCACCATCCATCGACATCAGTTCACGTTCGACGGCAAGGACCTCTACGACCATCGGGTGATTCAGCAGATACCGAAAGAAGGATGGGACGTTGTAAACGCGGCATATGACGCAGCGGGACTGTACAAATAACGGCTGATCGACCGATCAAGGGAGAGACGCCAGATGACGACCGAGACCACCGTGGGACAGCCGGCCGCTGAGCCGTCG
>NZ_JBFAGS010000032.1:0-39237 GCF_040653835.1 Micromonospora sp. NPDC050980
TGGGTGGACTCCGAGCTGGTCGGCGATCCGCCGGATCGCGCCGATTGCGCCGGCCGGATCCCGACGGGCCTCAAGGACCAACCGGGTCGCACGCTGCTGTCCCGGATCGAGATCTGCCGCCAGTACTCGTCCCGGGTGTCGTGGGCCAGCCATTCGAAAAGGTATGGTGCCGCTCCGGTCTTGCGCAGCACCGAAAGGTCACGCAAGGGCCATGAGCGGTAGAGCTCGGGGATCCGCGTGGCCTGCTCGGCCAACGCCGCGACCGCGGCGTCGTCGCCGGCACGGAGCAGGTCGGGCAGGGCCAGCATCTGCATGACCCAGGAGATGATGAAGGCGTTGTTGAACGCCCCCCCGACGTAGGTCCAGTCGTCGAAAAAGTCGCTGCTGGTGAAGGCGGGCGCGGCACAGACCAGCCCGCGCGGCCGCGCCGCAGCGGCCAGCAACTGCACCGCGCCGCCGTACGAGAAGCCGTAGGTGCCCACCCGGCCGTCCGCGCCGGTTAGCGCCGCCGCCCACTCGACGGTGGCCGCCCCGTCGTCCGCCTCCTGGTGGTAGGGCTCGAAGTCGCCACCGGAGGCGTACCGACCGCGCACGTCTTGGACGACGACGAGGTAGCCGTGCCGGGCCAGCCACACCGGATGCCGGTACGCGACCGACTGCGCCACCGTCTTGTCGTAGGGGGTGCGCATCAGCAGGACCGGGAACGGTCCGGGTCCCGGCGGCCGGTACACGTCCGCGCGGAGCACCACACCATCGGGCATGGGTACCGGCAGGTCGCGTTCCACGCTGACGTCCCCGATGACCCAGGCCGTCGTCGCAGTGCCCTCAGAAACGACCATGGCGCTTCGGGAAGTAGTCCTCGCAGGTACCCTCCCGGTACACGTCCACCGTCGCGCAGTTCAGCCCGCCGCCGAACGGGGCGACGTCCCAGAACGGGACCGGCAGCACCTCGAAACCGAGCCGGTCGAGCAGCTCCATCTGCCTGGTCTCCGAGGCTTCCACGCAGACCGTCCGCTCGTCGATGCTGAGTACGTTGATCGACAGCCACGGGCTGCAGAAGCAGAGCGGTGGAAGCGTCTCGTACGTCTTCTGCGGCGGCGCCGCAGGCACCACCTCCCAATCGTTGATCTTGAAGTACTGCAGCATCTCCGGGTCGGCGGGACGTTCCGAGCAGTGCAGCACCAGCCCCGGCCGCAGCGGCACCCAGGTGGCGTCGATGTGCAACGGGTGGGTGTTGCCGAAGGTGACCGGGTGCACCCGGTGCGACGGGAAGTGCTGGCGCAACCAGCGCACCCCGCTCTGGTTCGTCACGAGCGAGAGCTGCACGAACAGGTCCTTGCCGAACCGCGCGACGTCGGCCGCGTCGAACAGCGGCTCGGCCTCGGTGAGGAGGAGTTCGTTGCGACGCACCCGGTCCAGCTTCTCGTCGTCCGGCAGCGACTCGTACTCCGGCCAGAAACCGGCCCGGAACGACGCGTCGGTGAGCCGAGGCTTCGGTGCCGCCTCCCACCGCATGTCCTGGTCGGCGTGGAAGTAGGACTCCAGGAGCGGTCGATAGCAGAGGTACTCGAACCAGCGGCTGCGGTACGACATCGTGGCTTCGAGGATCTCGTTGCCGACCGTGATGAGCACGTCCCGGACGGGCATGCAGCCGAACTGGCTGTCCTGCGTCCACTCCGGGGTGGCTACCGGCTGGCTGAAGTCCAGCGGCTGCGGACGGTCCACCGTGACGCCCCGGCGGCGCAGCGACTCGGCGAAGTTGTCGAGCTGTTCGTTGGCCCGTGCGACCATGTCGTCGGGGAGCGGACCCCAGGTGCCCTGCGGGAACCCGTCCTGCGGCCAGTCCCGATAGACCGCGGGTTCCGCCGCCTGCACTACCGTGCCGTCGGCCCGTCCGACGATGATGTGCCGCAGCGGATCCCATTCGTTCCACGCGTTGACCTTCACGATTCACGCCTCCTTCAGTGATCTCTTGAAAAGTGCGGCCCGTCAGCCGGAATGCACCGACCCGCGCATGCGGACCACTTGGCCCCGATCGACGTCGATGTCGAACTCGTTGCCGTCCCAGACCGCGGCGGGGTGGACCTTTGACTGCGGCTCGTTGATGGCGTTGCGCGATTCCGATACACCGTCCAGCAGCCACCGATGGCACTCGACCGGGACGTGGTGCGCAGCGAAGAACGACTCCAGAGTGCGGACGTAGAAGCGCATCAGGTCGCCGTGGTACTGGCCGATGATTTGTTCAGCGGCCTTCTCCGCCCGGTCGGCCTCGACGTGGTGCGGTGCCGGCTCGCCCAGCGATTGCGGACCGAACCACCGGTCGGCCAGCTCCGTCACGTCACCCGTGAAGATCGTCGGCAGCACCTGCTCCCGGACGATCCGGGCTTCGGCGGGACCGCCGTGAACGGCGAAACGGACGAGGTTCTGGAGCATCCACCGGAGCGGGAAGATCACCCGTTCCGGGAAGACGATCTCCTCGAACACCGAGTCGGGATAGCCGCGCAGCTCCGCCTCGATGTCGCTCTGGATGCGCGTCATGTGGACGTAGAGGCCTGTTGCCCGGTCGAGGCCTCCGCCGCGGGTCTCGCCGTAGAAGACCCGCTGGCGACGCACGAAGTTGCAGACCATCTTGATCAGCCGGTCGATCTCGGTCTCCGCCGACGCCTCCGCCGGCCCGAGCCGCACCACGTTCCCGACCACCTGCAGGACCCGCCCCGACTGGTAGTCGCTCCCGGTCGCGATCCGAAGATCGGCCCGTCGCAGTTGATGCTGCCCGCCGATGGCGAAACTCCATACCCGGATCATCTTCAGGGCGTCGCTGGTGTCCGGAAAGATCGCTTCTTCGGGGATGCCCATGCCGACGAAGGCCCAGTAGAGGAAGAGGTCGTGGCCGATGAGCGAGTGCCAGCGCCACTTCTCGTCCGGACGTATCCCGCCGTTCTCGAGGAACACCAGGGCCGCGTCGTAACCCGAGACCGGGGCACGCTCCAGCAGCAACGTCCGGTCCTCGAACACGACGGCCGCGGCACCGCGGCGGTCCCGGCAGACGCCGTACCGGCGGCCGCCCGGCTCCCGCTGGGTGAGGGGAACCTCGACCGTGGGCCCGTCGACTCCCCGGCCCAGTTCGATCGTGTCCGGCGCCACCAGGCGTCGCCGCCAGCGGGGCAGGGCGGAGAACGCGGTGGCGTCGGAGAGGTCGACATCGACGTGCACGGCCGGCACGGCCCCGGGCTCAGTGACGGCCGGCAGAACCGACGGCGACGGCACGTAGTCCTGGAACATGCGCAGGGCGGCCGCGAACTTGTACGTCAGGAAAGGCATCACGGCATCGACGTCCGGGCATGCGTCAAAAATCCGCAGGCTCTCCCGCAGCAGATGCGGGGAGTAAACGGTGTCGCCGTCCGAGACGCCCACGACCGCGGTCTGCAGCCGGGAGAAGTCCCCGTCCGCCTCGCACATGGCCAGGACCGTGGCGATCGAGCGGTCGACGCCGAGTCGCGCGGCGTTGCCCGCGCCCGGGGTGCTCTGGTTGAGGTAGACGAGCCGCATCCGAGTGGTGTGTTCGGCGGCGATCCGCTGGAAAATCTTGTCCGACCCGTCGGTGGAGTTGTTGTCCACGCCCAGCACCACGACCCGACCGGGGTCGACGTCCTTCTGCTCCAGCAACGACAGCAGAGTGGCGGCGATGTGGGGTGCCTCGTCCATGAACTTGATGACGATGAAGACGTCTCTGCCCTCCCTGGCGAGGACGTCAGCCTCCGGCAGCGGCGCGCACTCCTCCGGCCCGAAGAAGGCGCGGCGCTCCGCGAGGAACCGTTCCACCACCGTGCGCTGCAGCGCCAGCACGTCCGCCATGGTCGTGCCGTCCCCGGCCAGCATCCGGTCCCTCGTGCTGAGCACGAGCCGCGCGTCCCGTACCTGATCCGCCGTGATCGGGTTCACCGGCGACGACCGGTTGAGGTCCAGCAGGGGGCTGACGAGAGCCTCCGTCACCGGTCGGGATCGAGCACGGTGGGCGCACTCCTGGTGGAACAGGGCATCGCTGGGGCAGTCGGTCTGATCACGGGTCGTCATGGCAACTCCGCCTCTGCTCGGGGGCTGTCGTCTGCGTTGCTCTGGCTCGGGTTCGCTAGCCGTCAGCCAGTGCCTCCACCTCGGCCAGCAGCCGTTCGGCGGTGGCCGGCTCGACCGCGTCGAACAGGGCCGTCCAGTCCTGGTCGCCAGGGACTGCGACGCTGGCCAGGCGCTGAACGGCGACGGCCGCGTGCCGGACGTCCGGGTGCCGGCAGAGCACCGCCTCCACCTCCTCCAGCTCGACCCGCACGCCGTGGATCTGCACTTGGTGGTCGTTACGGCCGCGCAGCTCGAGGAAGCCGCTGGGCATCCACCGCGCGATGTCGCCGGTGCGGTAGAGCCGGGCGCCCGGGTGCCGGGAGAACGGATCCGGCACGAACCGTTCGGCGGTCAACCCCGGCCGGTTCAGGTAGCCACGGGTCAGCCCAGCGCCCCCCAGGAAGAGCTCGCCGGGAACGCCCACCGCAGCCAACTGGTAGTCCCCGTCGAGTACGTACGCGGTGGTGTTGGTCACCGGCCTGCCGATCGGGACCGTGTCGTGATCGGGGACCGCCCGGCAGGTCCAGAAGATGCCGTCGACCGAGGTCTCGGTGGTTCCGTAGACGTTGAACAGCGGCACCGACGGGCAGGTGGCCAGGTAACGCTCCAGCAGCGGCGCAGGCAGGATGTCGGCCCCCGTCACCACACACTTGAGCCGCGTCCAGGGCATGGCGGGCTCATCGAGCAGAAAGGCCAGTTCGGCCGGGACGACGCTCAGTACGGTGACGCCGAGATCCGTGACGAGGCCGGCTATCTCCGGCCCGTCGACCGCGACCCCTTCGGGCGCCAGCACGACCTCGGCACCGGCGCACAGCGGGGCGAAGATCTCCACGATCGCCAGAGAGAAACTCGGCGAGGCCATGTGGAGCAGCCGGTCGGACGCGTCGAACTGGTAGGTCGACCGTTCCCACCGGATGCTGTTGGCCAGCCCACGGTGGGTCATCACCACCCCCTTGGGGGACCCGGTGGTGCCCGACGTGTAGATGATGCTCGCCGCGCTCTCCGGCGTCACGACGACGACGGGATCGTCGGCCGGGTGGGTGGACAGTTCCGGCTCCCCCGCGTCGAACCCGATGACGGTCAGCCCGGCCTCGGGCAGTTTCCCGTCGGCACAGCCGTCAGTCAGGAGCACCTCGGCCGCACTGTCGGCGAGCATGAAACTCAACCTGTCCGCCGGGTAGGCCGGGTCGAGTGGCAGGTACGCCGCCCCCGTCTTGAGTACCGCCAGCAAGCAGGTCACGAGGTCGACGGACCGCGTCATGGCGACGGCGACGATGTCCCCCGGCCGCACACCCACGCAGGCGATCAGGTGGTGTGCCAGGCGGTTGGCCCGCCGGTTCAGCTCCGCGTACCCGAGATTCCTGGTGGCCCGGACGGCCACCGCGTCACCGCGCTCGCGGACCTGCTCCTCGACCAGGTGGTGCAGGCACGCGTCGCGTACCTCGGGGTCGATCGGCCCGTTCCACTCCTTCAGCAACTGGCGGACCAGCTCGGCCGGCAGCTGGCCGGCGGCGGCGACAGTGGCGTCGGGATCGGCCCGGCCCGCGTCGATGATGCTGAGCAGATGGTCCCGGATCCAGCGGGCCTCGTCGGGGGTGAGCACCTCGCGGTCGTGCTCGAGGGTGACCGCCACCCCGTTTGGTTGGCGGGACAGGGACACGACCAACGCGGCTCCGCTCCCACTCACCGGCGCGTGGGTGCCGGACTGGGTCAGCAGTACGTCGAACAGGGGGCAGCCGGCGTCCTGAGGGCTCAGTCCCAGGTCGTCGAGGAGCGGAGACATCCGGTAGTCCTGGTGCCGGTACGCCTCGTCGAGCGCGATTCGCGCGTCCCGCACCAGTTCCCGCAGAGCACGGCGCCCGTGCACTTCGAGCAGCACGGTCAGCGGGTCCCCGCCGCCCCCGGTCCGGTCACCGTCCCGCCGGAGTGGGGCGCTGCCGATCGTCACCGGGGTCAGACCGGTGTAGCGGTATAGGCATACGCAGAGCGCGGCCGCGACAGCAGCGTGGATGTCCAGGGGGTCGTCGCCGGCGATTCCTACCAGTCCCTCGTACCGTTCGCCCGTGAGGGCGAACTCCATCCGCCCCCACCGGTCCGGATCCGGTGCCGAGCGGCGGTGGTCGACGCCGAACCGGGCGGCGCCCGGGAAGGCCGCCAGGCGGCTGAGCCAGTACCGGTGGGCCACCTCGCGGGTGGCCGGCGGAATCACGGTGGTCATGCGTTCTCTTCCTTCTGGGAGCGGACGCGGACGGTGCGGTCTGGCCGACAGGTTCGAGCACGCAACCGGGTCGACACCGGACAGTCCTCAGAGGACCTCGCGGCGGCGGTCCTGGAGGTGCCGTCGGGTGTGGCCCCGGGTGTCCAACAGCAACCGGGTGGTGCGGGCGAGCTCGGCGGGGTCGTAAACGGTGTGGTCCTGAAGCAGGATGGTCAGGTCGGCGCGTTGCGCGGCTGCCGAGGCGTCGGTCTCGCGGGAGACCGGCTCGCCGTCGACGGTCCAGTTCGCCACGAACGGGTCGTGGTAGGACACGGTCGCACCCAGCGCGCGTAGTTGCCGGGCGACGGTGATGGACGGAGCGCCACGGAGGTCGGCCACGTTGGGCTTGTAGCTCACGCCCAGCAGCAGCACCTCGGCACCGTTGACCGGCGTCATCTCGGCGTTCAGCAACCGGATGGCACGCTGCACGACGTACCGCGGCATGGCGTTGTTGATCTCCTGCGCGAGTTCGCCGATGCGGAACACGGAACCCGCCGTCCTGGCGCGGAAGGCGAGGTAGTTCGGGTCCACGGGGATGCAGTGCCCGCCCGGTCCCGCACCGGGATAGAAGGCCTGGAATCCGAAGGGCTTCGTGGCCGCGCAGTCGATCGCGTCCCACACGTCGATGCCCAGCTCGTGCGCCAGCTTGGCGATCTCGTTGATGAGGGCGATGTTCACGTTCCGGTAGGTGTTCTCGATGATCTTCGAGAGCTCCGCCTCCCGGGTCCCCTTGGCCAGCACGACGCTGCGCACCATCCTGCGGTAGAACCGCGCCGCCACGGCCGTGCACTCCGGGGTGAGGCCGCCGACCACCTTCGGTGTGGTGTCCAGCCCGAAGCGCTTGTTGCCCGGATCGACGCGTTCCGACGAGAACGCGAGGTGGAAGTCACGGCCGGCGACCAGTCCGGAGGTCTGCTCCAGGATCGGTCCGACGACCTCCTCGGTCGTCCCGGGGTAGGAGGTCGACTCCAGCACCACGAGCATCCCGCGCCTGAGCTGGCTCCCGACCGTGGCGCTTGCCGTGCGCACCGCGAGCAGGTCGGGTCGTCCATCCTCGGCCAACGGCGTCGGCACGCAGATCACCACCGCCGCCGCGTCACCCAGCACGTCGGCCTTGGTGGTAGGGACGAAGCCGGCGGCGTCCATCGCCCGAAGGTCCTCGGGTGAGATGTCGTCGACACTCGTCCGCCCCTGGCTCAGCTCATCCACGACCGTCTCGTGGATGTCGTAACCGGCGACCCGCAATCCGCTGGAGGTGGCGACACGCGACAGGGCGAGGCCGACGTAACCGAGCCCGACAACGGCGACATCGAAGCGCATCAGACATTTCCTTCCGGCTTCGGACGGTCGGAACCGTCCGCTCCCCACGTCAGTCGGATGTCCGTCCGGGGAACGGGGACACCGGCCTGGACCGGCCGGCGGCCCGTCCCGGCGGCTGCCAGGCGGGCGTACTCGCCGACCGTCGTGCCCAGCGCGGCGCCGAGCAGGTCGCCACCGGACCCGCCGGCCCGCAGCCGTGCCACACACTCGTCGGCCAGGGCGGCCACGCTGTCCACGACCTCGACCGGCTGTCCCGCCGCACGCCACACGAGAGGCAACTCGGTGCACCCGAACAGCAGCGGTGCTCGGTGTCGGGCGTGCAGGTCGCGGACGACCCGCAGGAACGGGTCCACGGCCCGGTCGACCGCCCCGGCCTTGATGATGTCGACGACGCCCTGGACCCGCCGCTGGCACTCCTGGTCCGGCACCAGCAACCGGTAGCCGACGGCTCGCGCCCGCGCCTGGTAGATCTGGGCGGAGACCGCTCCTCGCGTCGCCAGCAGCCACGCCCCGGCGGGCGCGGACCGCACGGCGGCCACCACGGTGGCGGCCACCGTGTGGACGACCGGCACGGGCAGGTCGTGGGCGAAGCGGTCGATGAACGCGAAGGCGGTGTTGCACGGCACCGCGACGAGATCCACCTCCGAGGCCGCCAACCGCTGGAGCGCCGCCCGGATCTGCTGCGTCGGATCGGGTCCCGTGCCGAGCAGGGCCGCTGTACGGTCGTGGATGCCCGGCTCGGAGTGCAGCACGACCCGCGGATGGTCCTGGTCCCGGGTGCCCGGCCACCGGTCGACGAAGGCGCGCAGGAACTCGACACCCGCTGCCGGTCCCATTCCGCCAAGCACGCCGAGGACGCGGGGTGCCGGCTGACCGTCGATGATGGTCATCGGGCCACCGCCGCCGGGGTCAGTCGCACCGGAAGCCGTTCAAGCCCGCCCACCACGATCGAGCGCAGCCGGACCTCCGGACCTGCCTGCTCCACGCGCTCAACCCGGCTGACCAATTCCTCGAAAAGGATCCGTAGTTCCGTCCGGGCGAGCACCGAGCCAAGGCAGAAATGCTCTCCGAGCCCAAGGGAGAGGTGACGGTTGGGACGTCGCGAAATGTCGAAACGATCCGGTTCGGGAAATACTGTTTCGTCGCGGTTCGCTGACGGAACCCACAAGGTAACTCGATCTCCGGCAGCAATGGAGAACCCACGCAGGATGGTTGGCCGAATAGCGGTGCGCATGAGATGCGTAGGAGTGGATGTCCAGCGCAGGATTTCCTCGACAGCGCTGGCCAAAAAGCTCGGATCACGACGCACGGCGGCCCACTGGTCCGGGTGCCGAAGGAAGGTGAACATCCCGCCTGCCGCCGTCAGCCGAACATTTTCGGTGCCGCCGACGAGCAGGTTGTCGCAGTTCAGCACCACGTCCTCCGGGGACATCTGCCGTCCGTCGACGGTTGCCGTCGCCAGGGCGCTCACCAGGTCGTCCTGGGGGGCCCTGGCCCGCTTCCCGGACAGGGACAGGAAGTACCGCAGGAGCTGGTGGTGAGCCGCGCTGCGAGCCAGTGCGGTGTCCGCCCCGAACGCCTCCTTCGCCAGCTGGAAAACGCGTTCGTGGTCGGCTTGGGGCACCCCCATCAGCGCACAGATGACGTACACCGGCAGGGGCGCGGCGATGTCCGCCACGAAGTCACAGGTCTCCTGCTGCAACGCGCGGTCGACGATGCCGCCGACGACGCTGCGCATCATCTCCTCCAGCCCACGCACCGACCGCTTGTTGAACCAGGAGTCGACGACCCGGCGTAGCGCGCCGTGGCGGGGCGCATCGGTGAGGGCGAGCGTGCGGCCGCCGCCCGGGTCCGCCCCCTGCCCCTGCGGACGCAGCAGGATGCCTTGGGCGGAGCTGAACGTCTCGTGATCCAGCAGGACGGCGCGGGCGTCGGCGTACCGGGTGAGGACCCAGAATCCGGGGTACTCGGTGGACGCATGCCAGTGGATCGGGTTCTCGGCGCGCAGCCGGCGCCACACGGAATGAAAGTCCGCACTTCCGTGGAATTCAGGGTCGACCAAATTCGGATAAAGAAGCGACTGACCGGCCCCCGCCATTATTTCACCCTGCCGAAGACGCAGGGTACGGCACCGTTGGAAGCGGAATTAGAGACGCTATTGACTGCCAACCAGCTCACCCCCGTGATAGCTGTACATCAATATTTTTACGTACGCCCCACCCTCTGTCAAGGGCAGAGTTGCAAACTTCGCTACAAGGTCAGCATTGGGCGGTACATTTCCAGCCAGCCGTGTATGGCGAGAACGAGTTCCTGCGAGCGGCGGGCATGCAAACTACTCCTCTGGCCCGCCAACGCCTTGGACAACCAGGTGGCCTTCTTGTGGTCGACCAGCTCGAAAACGGGTGCCTGCGGCGTTTCCAACAGACGGTTGAATTGCCGACTCACCAGTGCCGCGTACGCGGAGTCCTGAGTCGTCGGATAGTGGCTCTTCCGGCGCTGCGCGACCGACTCAGGGACCAGGTCGGCGACCGCACCCCTGAGCAGGCTCTTCTCGCGCCCGTCATAGGTCTTCAGCCGCCACGGGACGTTGTACACCATCTGGACCAGCCGGTGGTCACAGAACGGCACCCTGACCTCCAGGCCCACCGCCATACTCAGCCGATCCTTCCGCTCCAGCAGGACGGCGAGATAGTGCTTCAGATGCAGGTAGGTGACCTCGCGCATCCGGCGGTCCTCCGCCGGCTCCCCGGGTAGCAGCGGGACCTCCGCCAGCGTCTCCCGGTAGAGGTCGTCGATGTGTTCGTCCAGCGCCAGGCGGGCCTCGATGTCCTCACGCAGCGGCGAGAACCGGGGGAAGCGGTGGGTGCTCGCCAACCAGGGGAACGTGTCCGCGCCGACGGCTGCCGGGTCGTGGAACCAGCGGTACCCCCCGAACACTTCGTCCGCTGCCTCACCGGACAGAGCGACGGTCGACTTCTCCCGGATCGCCCGGAACAGCAGGTACAGGGAGAAGCTCATCTCTCCCTGCGCCGGCGGCCGGTCGAAGGCCCGCAGAACGGCGGCCGATACCGCCGGATCGATCAGGTCGCTATTGCTCAGCAGCACGTCCGTGTGCTCACTCGACACGTGCTCGGCGAGTGCCCGCACGAAGGGAGCGTCCGGGTCCGGGCGCACCTCGTCCGGCACGAATCGCTCGGCGTGCCCGCTGAAGTCGACCGAGAACGACCGGACCCGCTCGTTGCCGGACCGGCGCAGGTGGCCGGCCGCGATGGCGGTGATCGCGCTGGAGTCCAGACCTCCGGACAGCAGCGTGCAGAGCGGGACCTCCGCGATCAGCTGACGCTCGACGATGTCCTCAAGCAGCCCCCGCACCTCGGCCACCGTGCGTTCCCGATCCAGGAGGTGTTCCTCGGCCTGCACCCGCCAGTAGACATGGGCACGGCAGGCACCCCGGTCGACGGTGACCACGCTACCTGGCAGTACCTCCCGCATGCGCCGCCAGACGGTGTCGCCGGGCCGGCGGACCGGCGACACCACGACCCGCAACCCCTGCTCGTCCATCTCGGGTCGGAACAGCGGGTTCGCCAGTATCGCTTTGGGCTCCGAGCCGAACAGGAACCCTCCCGAGAGATCGGCGTAGTACAGCGGCTTGATGCCCAGCCGGTCACGCACCAGCAGCAGTCGCTCCTGGCGGGCGTCCCAGATCGCGAACGCGTACATCCCGTTGAGCCGGTCGACGAGACCCTCACCCCAGGCCAGGTAGGCTTTGAGCACCACCTCGGTGTCGCTGCTGGTACGGAAGGTGTGGCCGAGGCCGACCAGGTCGCGCCGCAACTCTCGGTAGTTGTACACCTCACCGCTGTAGGTCAGAGCGACCAGCACCTCACCGTCCTCGCGGCGCTCCACCATGGGCTGTCGCCCGCCGTCCAGGTCGATGATCGCGAGACGACGGTGCCCCAATGCGATCCGCGGAGTTGACCACATACCGCACTCGTCCGGGCCACGGCAGGCCATCGTGTCGGTCATCGCCGTGATTACCTCGCCCTCGGCCGTCAGGTCAACGCCGTACGACAGCCATCCCACAACTCCGCACATACCGCCTCCCACCCCCGATTCGGACAGTCGCGCAGCCGCCAGCGTCGTCGCCGCTCACGTGGCCGGCGCCGACTGGACGGACTTGTCGTTGCCCGGCCCTTCACCCTCGTCCTCGGCCGCAAACTGGTACCACAGCCCCTTCATCTCCTCGCTCTCAGACAACAGCTTGGCCAGTGGACCCTGCGCGACCACCACCCCGTCAGCCATCACGACGACGCGGTCGGCCGCGGCGAGCGTCGCCGGCCGGTGCGAAGTGGCCAGCACCGTCGGGGCTTCCCCGACCGCGAGCCGGGTAAGGAGAGCCTGTTCGGTCTCGCCGTCGAGCGCGCTGGCGAAGTCGTCGACCACCAGGAGATCCGGCCGGCGTACCAGGGCGCGCGCCATGGCCACCCGCTGCGCCTGTCCGCCGGACAGCTTTGCGCCCAGCGGCCCCACCAGGGTGTCGGTGCCGCTCGGCAGCCCCGCGACATCGCGGTCGAGAGCCGCGACCCGGATCGCCTCGGCCAGCTCAGCGTCGTCCGCGTCGACGCCCATCAGGATGTTCTCGCGCAACGTGTCGCTGACCAGGTTGGGCACCTGCGGGACGTAGGCGACTCGCGGCGGCACCAGGAAGCTGGCCGGGTCGTCGACCAGCTGGCCGTTCCAGCGGATCGTCCCACCATCCCTGGGCAGGAGTCCGACCAGCGCCCGTAGCACTGTCGTCTTGCCGGAACCGACCGGGCCGGTGACGACGACGAACTCGCCGCGCTGGATGTAGAGGTCGACCCCCGCCGCGCCCCGGGCACTGGACGGGTGGCGGTAACTCAGCCCGGAGACCTTGAGGGCTTCCAGCGATCCGCCGGCCCGGCCCGCATGCATCGAGGCGCGGTCGCTGGGCACCCGTTGCTGCGGCTCGGTGGCCAGCCACGCGAGATCTGCCTCGTCGACCGCCGCCAGGCGCTCCGCGGACACCTTGGCCTGGCGGTACTTCACCTGCGTGGACCCGATGCTCATCGGCAGCCGGGAGACGAAGTACAGGTAGTAGTCGAAGAGGGCGAGGTCACCGACGGTGAATTCGCCGCGGGTCATCGGCCCGGCCGCGAGGAGCAGCACCAGGCCGACCGCGACATCCACCGAGTTGTAGAAGAGGGAGTCCAGCCCCTGGGTGAAGAACGCGTCCCGCACCGATGCCCGGCGCCGCTGGTCGTTCATCGTCCGGAACCGGCGGAGCACGTGCCGCTCCGCTCCCATGAGCTTGATGCTCTGGGCCGAACGGAACGTCTCCCCGAGGAATTCCGCCACCTGCGCGGTGGCCTCACGGCTCTCCGCACGGTAGCGGCCCACTCTGGCGTTGGCCAACGTCGCCACGGTGACCACCAGCATGAGCGGCAGCACCACGATCGAGGTCAGCAGGGCGTTGATCCGCAGCATCAGGATGACGGCGATCACGGAAAACAAGAAAGTACCGAACAGCGTCACCGGGGCGGTGGTGAACGTGCCGACATCCTCGACGTCGTCACGGAACCTGCTGTGCGTACCGCTCAGCGAGCTGTTCTGCGCCGTCACGCGTGGCCGGGACAGCAGCCGGTGCAGCAGGCCGCGCCGCAGCCGTCCCATCACCGAGAAGCGGAACACGACCTCCGCGACGTCCGAGCCGAGCGAGGCGGTCAGGCGAGCCAGCTCCAGGCTCACCATGACGGCCACGATGGCCCACGGGTTCAGACCGCTCCCTACGGGCTCGGTCAACGCGTTGAAGAAGGCCCGCTCCATGAGGCCGGGTACCAACCGGCCGACCAGGAAGACCGTGAGCAGCGTAACGAAGGCCGCGTAGAGCCAGGGCCGGTGCCGGATCAGCCGCCACAGGAACTGCGGGAAACTCATGCGAAGTCCTCCTGAGAAACCTGCAGCATCAGGCGCGACAGGTGTGAATCGGGGTCGGCGAGGAGGCTCTCCCGCGGTCCATGCTCGACGACCCGGCCGTCCTCGAGCACGAGGACCTGGTCGACCAGCGAGACTGTGGTAGGTCGATGTGCGATCACGATCGTGGTGCGGCCGACGGCCAAGGCCCGGAGCGCCCGGTTCAGGAACTGCTCGGTGACGTGGTCAAGCCGGGACGACGCCTCGTCCAGAATCACCAGGGCGGGCTCGCGGAGCAGCACGCGGCACACGCCGAGGAGTTGCGCCTCACCGGCCGACAGGTCGTCGGAGCCGGAGGCGAGCACGGTGTCGAGCCCGTCGGGCAGACGCGCGTACCACTCACGCAGGCCCAACTGCTCGATCGCCGCGATGATGCGCTCGTCAACCACCTCCGGGTCGAACAAGGTCAGGTTGTCCCGCAGTGTGCCGTGAAAGAGCTGCACGTCCTGGGTCACCATGCCGATGCGGCCGCGCAGGTCGTCGGCTCGCGCCTGCCGCAGGTCTTGACCATCGATCCGGACCGCGCCACTGACCGGGTCGTAGATGCGCGTGACCAGCCGAGCGACGGTGGTCTTGCCGCTGCCGGTCCGGCCCATGATGCCCAGAACCTGCCCCGACCCCAACGAGAATGACACGTCCTGAAGAGACATCGGTAGGTGGTCGGCGTACCGGAAGCTGACGCTGTCGAAGGCCACCGAGGGCGCCTCCGTGCTCATCGCGAGGCCGGGTCCGTCGGTGATCGACGGCCGTGCGGCGAACAGCTCGTTGACCCGTCGTACACCGGCGTTGGCCCGCTGCAGCTCCTGGATCTGCGACCGCAGCTCGTTCAGAGGGGTGTAGATGTAGCTGGTGTAGGCGATGATCATGTAGACCGTGCCGATCGAGGCCAGGCCCTCACGGTAGAGGTAACCGCCGACCACCAGAGCTCCGCCGTACCCGAGCAGGTAGGTGCCGTGCATGACGATGAAGATCAGACTCGTTCTGACCCGCGCCGTCCGCTGCCAGCGCGTCAGGTCGCCGTTGAGTTCGTCGAGCTGGCGCAGGACGTGGCCCTCCGCACGATTGCCCCGGATGTCCTCGATGCCTGCCACTCGCTCGCTGACGAATCCGAGCAGCTTGCCGCTGACCTCCCGGGCCATCGTCCACGGTCCCGTGGCGATCGACCGGATGGCCAGCAGCGCAGCGAGCGCGCAGAGCGCGTAGAGGAGGAGGACCGCCCCGATGCGGGCGTCGGTGAGGAACAGCGAGACGAAGATGCCCACGATCAGCAGCAGGTTGCCGAGGATGAGCAGGAAGGCGCTCGACAGGAACTTGGCCAGCGCGGTGACGTCGCCGTCCACCCGCTCGACGAGTTCGCCGGCCGTGTGTTCCCGGTGAAACCGGATGTCGAGACCCATGCAGTGGCTGGTCAGGTCCACGCGCATGGCGTTCGTCATGGACCACGCGGCGCTTTCCCCGACGTATGCGGACGCCAGGCGTACCACCTGCAGCATGAGCGCGACCAGCAGATACGCGCCGGCCACCCACATCAGGGTGTGCACCGCGCTGCCCGAAACCGCACGGTCGACGTAGTGCCGAACGAGCTGCGGAGTCAGAACCTGCAGAGCGGTCGCCGCGAGCAGGAGGACACCCAGGATGGCCAGCCGTGGCCGCTCCAGGCGCATGTACCGGAACAATAGGGACCAGTACCTGGAGCGCGGGTCGGCGTCGTCCTTCGCCCTGGCCGCCTGGTCGATGGTGGTCGTCACTCCGTCGCTCGCTCTCCTGGCTCGTGCGCCGTAGCGCTGGGGTGTGGCTGGTCCGGCAGCGCGCCCGCCACCAGAGTGGCGAGAGCGCGTACCGTCGGGGCCTCGAACAACGCCTGCAACGGCAGCTCGAGACCGAAGAGATCCTCTATTCGCGAGAGCAAATGCAGGGCGAGCAGCGAGTGCCCACCCAACGCGAAGAAGTCGTCGTGCACGCTGATCGACGGCATCTGGAACAGCTCCTGCCAGATGTCCAGAAGAACCGCCTCGGCCTCCCCCGAGGCGCCCGCGTACTCGGCGCGCGCCACATGGACGGCCAGGTCCATCGGTGGCAGGCAGCCACGGTCCACCTTGCCGTTGGGCGTCCGCGGCAGATCGTCGAGCACCAGGTAACCGGTGGGGACCATGTACTCGGGCAGGGCGTCGCGCAGGGCGTCACGCAGCGCGGCGAGGTCGAGCGGGCCGGTGCCGGCCGGTACCAGGTACGCGCCGAGGTGGGGCTCACCCGCGCCGTCGGCCACGACGACCACGGCCGCCTCCCGCACGTCCGGCCGGCCCACGATGGCGGCCTCGATCTCCTGCGGTTCGATCCGGAAGCCCCGCAGCTTGATCTGTTCGTCGCGGCGACCCACGAGCAGGAGGTTCCCGTCCGCCACCAGGCGAGCGAGGTCACCGGTCAGGTACATCCGGGAGCCGGGTGGCCCGAAGGGGTCCGGCACGAAGCGCTCGGCGGTGAGCGCCGGCCGCGCCAGGTAGCCCCGGCTGACGCCAGCGCCGGCGATCGCCAGCTCGCCGGTGGTGCCCGCCGGTGAGCGGTCCAGCGCGTCGTCGAGCAGACGCAGCTCGGTGCCGGGAATCGGCGTACCGATCGGCAGCGGGTGCGGCACCTGATCGGGAGGACAGCGGTATAGGGAACTCCAGACCGTCGCCTCGGTGACGCCGTACTCGTTCGCCAGCTCCGCCGTTGGCACCCGCTCCTGGTGGAGCTCGGGCACCCGGGCGGGGACGGCCTCGCCCGCCACGATCACGGTGCGCAGACTGTCCAGCTGCCCCGGTACTGCAGCGTCCAGCATCGCCAGGTAGAGCGACGGGACGGTGAGCAGGTGCGACGCGCCGTCCCGCTCGACCAGGTCAACGAGGTGGCGGGCGCCCCGGTCTCGTCCGGAACGAAACGCTCGGCGGTCAGCGAATCGCGGTCCCAGTATCCCGACGCGACTCCGGCTCCGGTGATCCACAGCTCCCCGGCTTGCCCGTCGGTGACCGTCGCGCCGGCCGGGTCGCGGACCTCGACCCGTACGCCCTGAATCGGTCGGCCGATCGGCACCGTGGTGAGCGGTTCGTCAGCGCTCAACCGGTGGCACAGCGCGAAAGTGGTCGTCTCGGTTGGGCCGTACCCGTTGACCAGGGTCACCTCGGGCAGCGCGGCACGGAGGGCGCGCACGTGCGGCACGGAGAGGACGTCGCCCCCGGCCAGCAGGGTGCGCAACCCGCGCAGGGACGTCGGGTCGAAGTCGACCTGCCGGTGGAAGAGGGCTGCGGTCAGCCACAGCACGGTGATCCCGCGGTCGCGGACCAGCCCGGCGATCTCGCGGGGGCCAAGGATGCCGGGCGGGGCAACCTCCAGCCGCGCCCCGCCGAGCAGGGCACCCCAGATCTCGAACGTGGACGCGTCGAAAGCGGTCGGGGCCAGTTGCAGGAGCCGGTCCGTCGGGCCGATATCGACGTAATTCGGCGCGGTGACCAGGTTGACGACCGCGCGGTGCGGCACCATGACGCCCTTCGGTCGCCCCGTCGAGCCGGACGTGTACATCAGGTAGGCGAGATCCTCCGGTCCGGGGGCACCCGCGGCATGGCAGTTCGGGTCGGGGCGGCGCGGGCTGGCGCCGGGCGAAGTCGGTGTGATCATCGGCAGGCCGGGCAGGTCCTCGCCGACCGTGACACCGAGAGCCGGTCGGGCGTCGGCGAGCACCGCCGCCCGGCGCAGCGGCGGATCGTGGGGGTCGAGGGGCAGGTACGCCGCACCCGCCTTGAGCACACCGAGCAGGGTCGCGACGAGCGCCGCCGACCGCTCCAGGCAGACCGCGACCCGATCGCCGACCCGTACGCCGGCGCGACGTAGCGCCGCGGCGATCCCCTCGGCGTACGCGTCGAGCTCGCCGTAGCTGAACATCCCGTCGGCCGCCGCCACCGCGACCGTGTCGGGCGCGGTGACCACCCGCGCGGCGAACGCCGCTGGAACGGTCCGCGTGCTCACGCCGTCGGCACTTTCGCTCCCGCGTGCTCGCGGAACAGCCGCAGCCGGTCCTCACCGACCCGCTCCCGCAAGTCCCGGTCCTCGATACCCTGCTCGTCGTCGTCGGCCAGCACCAGCAGACCCACCTTGCCCTCGTGCTGGTTGAGCTGCACCGAACGCGTCGCCTCGGGCGTCTCCTCGAACCGGTACACCGTGGACAGCGTCGGCACGACGAGTCCGAGGTTGAGCAGGCGGTTCGCCTCCCACGCCTCCTGGATGTTGGCACCGTGGCTGCCGATCACCCGCTTCAGCTTCATCCACAGGTAGCGATTGTCGTAGTGGTGCTGGTAACCGCTGCTCGACCCGCAGGTGACCACCGCCCCCCCACGCCGGATAACGTTGACCGAGGTGTCGAAGGTGGCCTGGCCGACGTGCTCGAAGGCCACGTGCGGATCTTCCCCCAAGCGGCGGCGGATAATCGAGCCCAGCGCCTTCCACGACGAGGAACTACCGGCGGCGCCTTCGTGCATTCCGACCTCGTTACGGTCGACGACGAGATGACAGCCGAGGCGCTCGAGCAGTTCGACCTTGTCCGGCGAGCTGACCGTGCCGACCGCCATGCCGCCGGCCTGTCGCACCAGCTGGACGGCGTACGCGCCGAGGCCGCCGGCGGCACCCCACACGAGCACGATGTCACCCATCTTGATCCGCGCGCCCCGGTCACTGATCAGCATCCGGTACGCGGTGCCGAGGCAGAGGGTGTTGCAGGCCGCCTCCGCCCAGGACAGGTGCGCCGGCTTGCGCAGCAGTTGACTGGCCCGGACGACGCAGAACTCCCCGAAGGCGCCGAAGTTGATCTCGAACCCCCACGCCAGCATGCTGTTGGTCAGCATCCCGTCCTGCTGGGCGGCCGGATCCTGCTCGTCAATGTACGGCGGGTTCACCACGACGTGGTCGCCCGGCGTCCAGTGTCGTACCGCACTGCCCACCCGGACCACCACGCCGGCCGCGTCCGAGCCGATCACCTGATAGTCACGGTCGTGTCGGGCGGCCCATCCGCCCTGCCGACCGAACTGCTGGAGGAACCGGAAGCCCGAGATCGGGTGGTACATCGCCGACCAGACGGTGTTGTAGTTGACCGCGGACGCCATCACCGCCACGAGCACCTCGTCCGGCGCGATCTCCGGCATCGGCACGTCGCCCAGGTGCAGGGTGCGGCGCACGTCGCGCTCGCTCTCCCCGTCGAACAGCCGCTCGTCCTGACGGCGCAGATGGATGGCCCGGTAAGCCTCCGGCAGCGGACAGGCGGCCAGCGTCCGGCCGTCCGCACCCTGCCGCACCGCGTCAATCAGGTCGCTCATGCCCGCTCCTCCCTTGCCGGCGGCTGCATCGCCTCGCGCAGCTGCCCGATCGTGGCTCGCGCCCGTACCGCGTCGATCAGCGCCGGCATCACGTTCCGTCCGGCGCGCGCGTCGTCCCGGACCCGACGAAGCTCGTCCTCGGCCGCCGGCCGCCGCACCGCGCGTCCGTGCCCGACGACCTGGTGCCGCTCCGCGGCTACGAGAGCATCCTCCGACGCCGAGACCTGGGGGTCCGTCACACCGACGACCGGCCCCGGGTCGAGGTACGCCAGCTGCTCGATCTCGCCTTCGAGCCAACCGGTGCGGATGCACTCCACGACGCCGCCGCGCTGCTCGATGCGGCGCAGCCAGTCGTCGACCTCCGCACCGAGTTCCGCCACGAGCTGCTCGACCACCCGGGAGCCGCCCAAAGGATCGGCGTAACGTGCCAGGTCCGTCTCCGAGGCGAGGATCTGCTGGGTACGCAGCGCGATCCGGGCACCGAGCGGCCCGGGGGTCTGCAGAGCCTCGTCGAAACTGCAAACATGCAGGGACTGGGTTCCACCGAGGATCGCCGCGATCGCCTGGACGGTGGCCCGGACGATGTTGTTGAGGGGCTCCTGGAAGGCCAGCGCGGAGCCGAACGTGTTCACCTGGGTCCGCAGCTTCATGGCGCGTGGGTCGGTCGCTCCCCAGCGATCCCGCATCCGTTCGGCGTAACGGCGCCGCGCCACTCGCAACTTGGCCGCTTCCTTGAGCAGCTCCATGTCGGTGCCGAAGACGAAACTGAACCGGCGGGCCACCTCGTCGACGGGGAAGCCGCGGTCGACCATCCCACCGAGGTAGGCGTCGACACTCGCCAACGCGCAGGCGACCTCCAGCGCGGCGTCGGCGCCGGCCTCGCGGGCGTGCCCGCCGGAGATCGAGACCGGATTCACTCCCGGCAGCTCCCCCGTGCAGTACTCGATCACGTCCAACGCGTACTGCATGCTGGTGTCGAGGTCGTAGATGAACGCCTTGCGGGCCAGGAACTCCTTGAGCATCTCGTTCTGCAGGGTGCCGCGCAGCTTCACCGGATCGACCGCGGACTCCTCGGCGACCACGATCCACATCGCCAGCAGTACGGGCGCCGTCGCGTTGATGGTGAACGAGACCGACACCTTGTCGAGCGGAATCCCGTCGAAGACCTCGGCCAAGTCGTCGACCGTGGCCACCGACACCCCCGTACGTCCCACCTCACCCTCCGCAGCCGGGGCGTCCGGGTCGAGACCGAGCTGCGTCGGCAGGTCGAAGGCGAGAGACAGTCCGGTCTCCCCCATGTCCAGCAGGTACCGGAACCGCTCGTTGGTGGCCGCTGCGGTGCGCAGGCCGGCAAGCTGGCGCATCGTCCAGAGCCGCGACGTGTAGCCGGCCGGATGGAGGCCGCTGTCGTACGGGAACGTGCCGGGGGTACCCACCGTCAGTGCTCCACCTCGGCGATGAGGTCGCTGATGTGCTCGGCGAAGGCACGGACGTTGACGCTCTCGAACACGTCGATGAGCGGGATCTCGACCAGGAGCCGGGTGCGCAGCTCGGCCAGGATCCAGGTGGCGACCAGTGAGTCGACCCCGAGCTCCAGCAGGTTGTCTTCCGGCGCAACGTCCGGCAGGTTCAGGGCCTCAGCGGTGACCGAGCGCACAGCGGTTTCGATGCTCGCAACCGTCGGGGCGGACGTGGGCGTCGGCACGCTCGCGCCTCCTTCGTCAGGGTTGTCGCGGGGACAGGGCAGACGCTAGCGGCTCCCGGCGTCGGGCGGCCGTCCCGGATTTGCGGGACACCGGGGGCCGGTGGTCAGCACATGCCGACAATGACCCGGCCGGGTCGGAGCACCGGGTGGCGCAGTTCCTCGGTAGTCACGCGACCTACGTCGGCTCGTCGAACAGCCCATGCCGCCGGCGCCGCCTTCAGTGATCAGGACGTGGCCCAGGTTCGGCGGATGGTCGTGCTGGAGGGAACCCGGCCCGCGCCCTGCGCCACGTCGCGACCATGTCCTCCGGACCGGCGCTGGATCGCACGCTGCGGATCACGGTGAACTTCCACCCTGACCGACTCTGCGGTGCGGGCCGCCCGATGCTGGCCGCGCTGGTCGAGGACGGGATCTACCGCTCGCAGTTCGTCACGGGCACCAGCAACGGCAGCCTCACCGCGCACCCCGAGCGGCGGCCGATCTCTGGCGCGCTCGATTTCCTGCGAAGTCCGTTCGGTGCGGCTCCCCGATTTGGATCGTCGTATTTCCGACTCTCGGCTGACGTGCTCGACTGGGCGACCTGCTGCTATCCAGACAGTCCGGACGGGCCGACGCGGAATACCGCGGCGACGAGTTCATCGACCTGGGTGTCGAGATCGCCGTCAACGGTGTGCTCGACCCCCGGGTGATCGGCGCTGCCGTGGCGTCGGGGCGCTACCCACCCTCAGGCCGTCAAGCAGGTCTGGCACATCGTCGCGCGCTACGGCACCTGACCGCCTCGGTTGGCCGACCTTGACCGCACGGCCAGAATGGTCTCCTGGGCGGTGGCCCCCGTCGTACCGAGGAGCTGAGACACATGGGTGACATCCTGCGCTCGACCGTCGCTGGCACCGAGGTCGCGGCCGCTTCGGACCGCTTCCGGTCGGTGAACCCGGCTTGCCTGGACGAGCTGGTCGCCGAGGTGGCGCTGGCCGACGCCGACACCTTCACCGCGGCGGCCCGGGCGGCCCGCACGGCACAGCGGGAATGGGCCGACGTCCCCGCTCCGGTGCGCGGGCGGGTGATCGCGAACATCGGTCGACTGGTCGAGGCGAACTTCGACGCGCTCGCCGCCCTGGTCACGCGCGAGGTGGGCAAGACCCTCGCCGAGGCCCGGGGAGAGGTTCAGGAGATTGTCGACACCTGCGACTTCTTCCTCGGCGAGGGCCGTCGGCTGTACGGGCAGACGGTGCCCAGCGAGATGCGGGACAAGCAGCTCTTCACCTTCCGGGTGCCGGCCGGGGTCGTCGCCGTGGTGACCGCCGGCAACTTCCCGGTGGCCGTCCCTTCGTGGTATCTGATTCCCGCCCTGCTCTGCGGGAACGCCGTGGTGTGGAAGCCCGCCGAGTACGCCGCCGCTTGCGCGGACGCCCTCGCCACCCTGATGCGCCGCGCTGGCGTGCCGGACGGGGTACTGGACGTGGTGTACGCCGGCGGCGACGCCACCTACGCCGGTCTGGAGCAGTCGCTCGGGGCCGGGCTCATCGACAAGATCGGCTTCACCGGATCCACCGCCGTCGGTGAGCAGGTGGGCGCGCTCGCCGGACGCCACCTGCAGACGCCCTGCCTGGAGCTGGGCGGCAAGAACCCGATGGTGGTCACCGAGGAGGCCGACCTGGAACTGGCCGTGGAGGGCGCCCTGTTCGCCGGCTTCGGCACGGCCGGGCAGCGGTGCACATCGTTGGGGACCGCCATCGTGCATGAGTCCGTGCACGACGAGTTCGTCACGCGCCTCGACGCCGCGGTCCGGGCGGCGCGAGTCGGCGACCCGACCGACCCGCGGGTGCTGTACGGGCCCATGATGAACCAGCGGTTCGCCGAGCGCTACGAGGAGTACCTCGGCTGGATCGGCAAGCACCACTCGGTCGTCGGTTCCACCTCGACGGGACGGATCGGGCCGGACAACCCCCGCGAGGGCTTCATCGGCGACCCGGAGGCCGGGCTCTTCTACCACCCCGTGGTGGTCCTCGGGGTGCGCCCCGAGGACCAACTGTTCCGCCACGAGACGTTCGGCCCGATCATCGGGGTGACCACCTACGCCACCCTCGCCGAGGCCATCGAACTGGCCGACCTGCCGGGCTACGGGCTCTCCGCCGCGATCTACACCACCGATCCGGCCACCGCCTTCACCTTCCGGCGGGCCACCCGGGCCGGCATGGTGAGCGTCAACAACTCCACCTCCGGGGCCGAGGCGCACCTGCCCTTCGGGGGGAACGGCCGCTCCGGCAACGGAAGCCGACAGTCCGGCTTCTGGGTGCTCGACCAGTTCACCCGCTGGCAGTCGATGAACTGGGACTACTCAGGACGGCTGCAGCGGGCACAGATGGACACGGCCTCCATCGAGCCGGATCTCACCTACCGGTTGTCCTGACACCGCAGCCGGCCAGGTGGTCGGGCGGTCGCCGCCCACGTTGCGGGCCAGATCCCGCAGGATCCCGGTGGTCGTCAGGACCTGGACCCGCTCGTCGTGCGAACTCAACGCCACCTCCGACCGGCAACCGCCGACGACCAACGCGGCCAGCAGCGGCGGCACGGCCAGCCGCCGTCGCCTCGACGCCGTAGGAGACGCACCCGGAGCCCTGGGCGTCGAAGACCGCGAACGCAGAGTCCAGGGATAGTTCCACGCAAGGAAAGTAAGGCATGTACAAGGTGGTGCTCACCGAAGCCAGCACCGTCGAAGACCTGAACACCTGGCTCGACGCCGACCTCCTCCGGCGGCACTGGCCCACCCTTTGGCTACCTCCAGGCTCTGGAGGAGATCTTCTTGATCAAACGGATCCCGGGCTGATCCCGCAACCTGGGCACCCGAACCACCGCCGCGCCGAAACTGATCTTCGTCGACTCGGGCATCGCCGCCAACGAGACCGCGACCGACGCCCGGGCACTGCTCCGGCCGGGAGCACCATTCGGCCCATTACTCGAATCATTCGTCCTGTCCGAACTGTCCCGCCAGCTCACCTGGCCCGAGCAGCCCGTCGACCTGTCCCACTACCGCGACCAGAGCAGGTACGAAGTCGACGCGGTGCTCGAGAACCGAGCGGGTCAGGTGGTCGGGATCGAGGTCAAAGCAGCCACCGCCGTCGGACCCGACGACTTCCGCGGGCTACGCCGACTCGCCGAGCGCCTGGGCGACGACTTCGTCGCCGGCATCGTCCTCTACACCGGAACCTCCACGCTGCCGTTCGGCGACAGACTTCGCGCCCTGCCGGTCAGCGCCCTGTGGCAGACTCCAGCCCCGCCACCAGCCTGACCTCGCCCCCTTCCGTAGGTCGCTCCCGGCACCGGAGTGGGCATGCCCGTCAGCCGGGCGGGGGCGGCGGTGTGGCGGCCACGAGCAGGGTGAGTTCCCGGACCAGGTCGTCCATGCTCTGGCCGCTCTGCGCTCGCACGAGGCCCAACGCCAGGTCAGCGAGCAGATAGAAGCCGAGCGTGCGGGTCTGCTCGGTGTCGAACGACGCCAGCAGCGCCTCCGCGCCGTCGAGGTCACCGCGGTGGCGGGCGGCGACGACCCCGGCGGCGCGCTGCACGAGGTCGGTGGCGACCGGGACCGGGCCGGTCACGCCGGTCAGAGCCTCGGCGCGGCGGCGCGAGCGGCGTCGAAGCGGGCGGTCACATCGGCCCAGTCGACGAGGTTCCACAGCCGGTCGACGTAGTCCGGGCGCACGTTGCGGTACTGCAGGTAGTAGGCGTGTTCCCAGGCGTCGAACACCAGCAGCGGCGTCGAGCCCTGCCCGACGTTGCCGTGGTGGTCGTAGACCTGCTCCACGATCAGCCGCTGCCCCAAAGGCTCCCACGCCAGGACACCCCAGCCGGATCCCTGCACGCTCTTCGTCGCCGCGGACAACTGCCCGGCGAAGCCGTCGAAGGAACCGAAGTGCTCGTCGATCGCGGCGGCCAGCTCGCCGTCGGGGCGGTCACCGCCGTCCGGGGACAGGTTGTTCCAGAAGATCGAGTGCAGCACGTGCCCGGACAGGTTGAACGCGAACGTCTTCTCCAACCCGACCAGCGCCGCGAAGTCACCCTTGTCGCGGGCCTCGGCGAGCTGCTCCAGGGCGTCGTTGCTGCCTTTGACGTACGCGGCGTGGTGCTTGCTGTGGTGCAGCTGGAGGATCTCGCCGGACATCGCCGGCTCCAGCGCACCGTAGTCGTACGGCATGTCGGGCAGAGAGTAGACCGCCACCAGCAACTCCTCACACCATCGTCGTCGCGGAGTTGGGCGGGCACCCCGGCGGTGGTTCAGATCATCGCGTTGCCGGAGCACCCGCCCACTACTGCCAGTCTTACGTAGTTGCCAGATAATGGCAATAAGCACGATCCAGGGTGAGGCGCAGCACGTCGGCAGGAGACCGCCACAGCGGTCGACGACGAAATAGAACGAACCGGACGTTCCGCCCCACCACATTCTCGGTCTGGTCGATCTGCCGCACGCCACCCGGGATCCGCACCTCACGGAGGCTCGGCGTGACGAAGACGTGGAACCCGTCGGAGATGACGCCCCTGGTCGCGTCGTACGGCGCGGTCAGGCCCGAGGTCGGCAGGGACGACCGGGTGTACGTCGCGCCGCCGTAGTCACCGGCGCGGGCCGTGGCGATCCCGATGAGACCGGGCATGGCGTGCGTGCCGGTCTCCTGACCCCGGCCGGGTCGAAGACGCCCGGCCGGTAGACCGTCAGGTACGCCCACAGCGACGGCTTGCCTCCGGCCTTCTTCTTCCGCTCGAGGGAGTTGCCCTGCGCCTCGGCCTCCTCCGCCGTGAGCGGCCTGTCGTTCGAGGTGTGGTTGTCGGAGTAGACGGAGGCGACCTGGTAGCCGGTGGAGGTGGCGATCGGGTCCTGCACGTGCAGCGTGCCGGCGTCGTACCCCTTGAAGGTGAAGGCGGACGGCGTGGCGTCGGGGCCACCCCGTGTCGGCGGGCGCGGACGTCGCCCCGGCCGTGGCCGGCGCGGCGACGCCGCTGCGCCCGCCGCCCGGCCGCGACGATGTCGTCGGTGGTACGGGTCATCGGTGGCTCGTCGTCCAGCCCACGGGAGACCTGGCTCTTGGCCGTAGTCAAGTAGCGCAAGAAGCCAATCGATCCCACCTCAAAAAGCAACGAGCAACAGGTCCAGCAGGTGACGAGCAGAAGATGTCTCTCACAATGGCCGACGTCCATGAGGGTCGAGGCGTACAGTTCGGCGAGGTTCGATCATGTGTACGACACATCTCGCGGGATTGAGAGAACGATGTTCGAGGTGGATTTTCTGCCAGTGGAGAATCGGGACCAGGACGGCGGCAAGAGTGGCGACGCCATCGCGCTCAATTTCACGTGGCACGCCGAGCAGCGGCAAGCCGTTGTGGTGATCGACGGCGGCTTCAAGGGCACCGCCGACTCGCTGGTCAGCCACATCAGGGAGCACTACGGTACGAACGTGGTGGACCTGATGATCTCCACGCATCCCGATGCGGACCACCTGAATGGACTGGCAGGCGTCGTGGACGCCATCGAGGTGCGGGAGCTGATGGTCCACCAGCCCCGCGCACATGCCCGTGACGTGTCCGACTTCCGCAATCTCGAGGCCCTGGACGAACTCCTAGACAGGGCCAAAGCCCAGAACGTGGCGGTGAGCGAGCCCTTCGCCGGAGAGTCGCGGTTTGGTGGTCAGCTGACGGTGCTCGGGCCGACGACCAGCTACTACGAGAGCCTGCTGGCGCAGCAGTTGTGGGAAGCCAAGCACTTGGCCGCGTCGGCGACGTCCGCCAGGGGCTGGTGGCAGCGAGGGGTCAACCTCCTCGAACGAGCAGTCGACTGGCTGCCGGTGGAGACGCTGACTGATGACGGCGAGACCAGCCACCGGAACAACTCCTCGGTGATCACGTTGCTGACCCTGGACGGACAACGGATGTTGTTCACCGGCGACGCCGGCATCCCCGCCATGACGGCCGCCGCCGATCAATACGAGAGCACATACGGGTCGTTCGCGGCTTTCCCGCTGTCCTTTATGCAGGCGCCGCATCATGGGAGTAAGCGCAACCTGGGGCCCACCCTCCTGAACCGCCTCCTCGGCATGCCCAACTCGCCGCACGCGCTTTCGACGATCGCCTTCATCAGCTCCGCCAAGGCGGCTCCGAAGCATCCCTCACCGAAGGTGGTCAACGCCCTGAAGCGTCGAGGTTGCTTCGTGGGAGCCACCGAGGGGAAAGCCATTTGCCATAACTCGGGAATGCTGACGCGTCCGGGATGGGGCACCTTGCAGCCACTCCCGGCGCTGGTCGAGGACGACGATGAAGCTTAGTGAGGCGGTCAGCGGCTTTGACTCCTACAGCCGGCGGGCTCGAATCTATCCAGCGATGCTCGCCGTGCTACCCGTCGCACTGATCTCGGCGCTGCTCACGAACAACAAACCGCTCGTAGCGCTGAGCCCGATCTTGTTGAGCGCAGGGACATTGTTCCTTGCCAGCAACATCGTGCGCGTACTCGGCCAACGCGCGCAGCAGCGCTTGATTGTGAAGTGGGATGGCATGCCCACGACTAAGCTGCTCCGATTCCGCGAGGCTCAGAACAGCGTCCTGTTGCAACGGCGTCGACAAGCCTTGGAAGTGCTGTTTGGCGCTGCGCTACCGACCCGCCGGCAAGAAGCCGCAAACCTCCAAAAGGCAGACGAAGCCTACATCGCGGCAACCCGCTGCCTGATCACCCATGTACGTTCGCGACCTGGCCAGTTTCCCCTCATCGATCACGAAAACGCCGCCTACGGCTTCGCCCGCAATCTGCTCGGCATCAAACCGCTCACGCTCGGCGTGCTCATGGCCTCCGCTGCGGCCGACGCTGTCATTTACCTGCACGACGGGCTTACGAGCCCGCTGGTAGTGGTCGGCGGACTGCACTTGAGTCTCGTCGCCGCCTGGCTCTTCTTCATCCGACCCGCGTGGGTGCGCCAGGCCGCCGAGACCTACGCCGAGCGGCTTCTCGAAGCCCTGGACCTACCAGCCGAACGTGCCTCGCACGAGCAGGACGGGAGCGCAGACCAGGCGACGAGCCTCTCAGGCGAGTAGCTGCGCATTGCGATAGCCCCTATCGCCGGATCGTTGTACGGACATGCTGGGCAGAGCGACGGGCGTTCGGAGTAGGCCTTCACAGGCAGCCATGCCCAGTGCCATATCGGAGCCCATGAGCCTCCTGGGCGCCGGCGCATCTAAGCATTCCCGGTGGTTGAGCTAACTTGACCTCCAACCCCCAGAGGTTCGCTGGCGCAGTCGATTTCTCCGACCCTGTCGCGGCGTGACTGGCGTCGCGGGCCTTGCGGCGAGCGATTAGATGGTTACACTGCCGCCAGGAGGAGACTCCGGTGAGCCTTGGGCCCCGCTTCGGTGGGGCCCTTGTGCGTCTAGGGTGTCCAGCAGGTTGAGTGTTGGACTCGCGGTCCGACTCGTGCCCAGATGGCGCTGTTGGCGCGGCGGGCGCGATCGTCGGGTGCGGTCTCGGTCTCGATTCGGCGGTGCAGGAAGGCGATGAGGTCGGCGGCCTGGACGAGGCGGCTGGCGGACGATGGGGCGAAGTGCAGCGTGTCGACGATGCGGGTCAGTCTCCGGGTGCTCTCACCCCAGAGCCCGTGCTGCTGGTAGAGGGAGAGGTCGGCTCGGTACAGGCCGGGTTGGGCCACTTCGTCGGCGATGACGAGGGCGTACTCGCCCCTTCTGGCGACGTATTCGTCGACGCGCTCGAGCAGTTGGCCGAGAACGACGGAGTGAGGGTCGTCGGTGGCGTTGTAGCGTTCCCGAAGCCGTCGCGAGTTGACACCTCGTATAATGATCTTGACGTCGTGGTCGCCGATGGCTTGGAACGCCTCGTTGTAGACGCCGATGCGCACGCGAGGCATCTTGGCCAGGTGCTCCCAGGCGCCCTTGGCTTGAAAGAGGTCGTGCCCGTGCAGCTCGGCGTTGGGTGCGACGCCGTGCAGGTTCGCCGCTCGGGCGACGACGGCGTCCAGCGCGCGGGTCAGGGAGATGGCCTCCTGATCCGGGCAGAGCAGGGCGGCAATGTAGTACACCTCGCGGTTGTAGCTCTCGTCGACGTACGTCAACAGCACCTCGACAGGTTACGCCACTGGACAGCGTTCACGCCCTCACCGCAGTGGGGTCGGCGGCGTCTGCCGGGGCGACGCTGATGGCGTCCCGTCCCACGCCTTTGAGCCCGCTGGTGTCGGAGCAGATGCGCCGGATGCCCCGGGCGTCGACGCGCCCGGAGTTGGCGATCCGGCGGGAGCTGCACGGGCGTGGCCTGCGGTTCCGGGTCAACTTCCGGGAGCTTCCGGGCCGACCGGATCTGGCCTTCACCAGGGCGCGTCTGGCGGTGTTTATCGACGGCTGTTTTTGGCACATGTGCGCCGACCATGTGCGGTTGCCCAAGAACAACCGCGAGTGGTGGGTGGCCAAGTTGGAGACCAACGTTGCCAGGGACCGCGAGAAGGACCGTCGTCTGGCCGATATGGGCTGGCTCGCGGTGCACGTGTGGGAGCACGAGGATCCCGTGTCCGCCGCTGACCGCGTCGAGATGCTGTGGTCGCGGCGTCGGTGACTCGGCGGGTGGCGGTCGCGTTACCGGGACGCCAAGAGCGAATTGACCACTGACTTGGCGATGACCGTGGCGAGCTCGACCGGAACCGCGTTGCCGAGTTGGCGCATCTGTTCCCCGCGGGGGCCGTCGAGTTTCCAGTTGTCGGGGAAGGTCATCACTCGGGCGACCTCCCGGACGGTCATGTATCTGATCCGGCCGGCGTCGTCGCGCATGACCGTCTCTCCGCCGGGCACGCCATGGACGCCGGCTTTGACGGTCTTGGCGGGCCGATCGAGGACGTTGGCGGTGTGTCCCGTGTACTCGCGTGCGCCGGGCCAGCCGTAGTGGTGCAGCCAGTCCGGGTGTTCGATCTTGTCGCCGAGAGGTTCGGGCAGGGTGGCGATGGCGTCCCGTAGCGTCCGCCAGCGCTGCGTGTTCCCCGGGATCTTCAGCGAGGGCAGGGTGGTCACGGCCGGTGGCTGCAGGTTGTGTTCGGCCCAGTAGCTGCCGTCGGCCTGCGCGTGGGCGAGTGCCTCGGCGGAGTGGGTGGCGTCGGGGAAGTCCCAGTCGATGGCGAGGTCTTTGCGGAACGCCACCACGAAGACGCGGTGGCGGATCTGGGGGACCCCGTAGTCGGCGGCGTTGAGGCATAGGTGCTTGACCTCGTAGCGCTCGGTGGGGTCGTACTTGCCGCTGGCGAGGGTTTTGGTCAGCCGCTTGTCGTGGTCGCGCCAGTCCTCGCCGTCGACCCTTTGTTCGAAGGGGGCGCCGAGCTCGCGCAGGATGTAGTCGTAGTACGGCTTGAACGACGGGCGTAGGAGGCCTTTGACGTTCTCGGCGATGATCGCCTTGGGCCGCGTCTCGCGGACGCAGCGGAACAGCTCCGGCCACAGGTTGCGGGGGTCGTCGTAGCCCTTGCCCACACCGCCGAGGCTCCAGGGTTGACAAGGCACGCCACCGGCGACGACGTCGACCTTGCCCTCCCACCGCGTGAAGTCGACCTGTCCCACGTCGCCCTCGACCAGGGGCCATCGGTCGTCCAGACGCCCAGGGTCGCCCGCGTCCGGTGTGAATTCGGTGGCTTTGTTGGCGCGCAGAGTCGCGCAGGCACGCTTGTCCAATTCGACGGCGAGCAGGTGCCGGAAGCCCACGTCGTGCATGGCCAGGGCGAGGCCGCCTCCGCCCGTGAACAACTCGATACTTGTTCCGATGCCCGCCGGCTGGTCGCCGGATGAGGGCGGTGGCGGGGTGATGACCATGGTCGGACTCTACCGGAACGGCGGGGTGTCGATTGCCTGTCGATGGCGTTGCCGCGCCGTGGGTCACACGTCGTCGCGGGCGACCAGGCGACGGTGGACATGGCGCACATCGAGGCCGCAGTGCGCGGCCAACCGTTCGTGGCGACGACGTTCCTCGCCGTTGACGTCGTGGCCGTCGCGCAATGCCACGACGATCATCGGTCGGGTGGGAGAGTCGATGACTTTGTTCAAAGCGGCCCACATCAGGTCCCGGAATGTGCCGGGCTTGCCCCAGCACATGTACCGGGTGGTCTCGCCGTCGGTGACGGTGCAGTGGAACGGCTTGTCGCCCCGGGAGCCGGGCACCATTGTCCACTCTTCGCCGAACGCGCGACGGATCAGCTCGTCCGGGCCCGACAGGCGAACGGTGACGAGGTCCCGGAACGGGCCGGCTCCGTCGAGAGCACGGGCGTACTCCTTCATCGGGCCGTCCTTGAGCCATACCCGGGCGTCCTCAGCGCTCTGGAACTGGGTGAGCCTGCCGCCGATGCTGGGGTCCTCGATCCACCGGGCGTACTGCCGGCTCTTCTGCTGCGCGCTTAGCAGCTCCCAGTCCAAGGTCTCGACCTGCCGGTACAGCTCACGCACGACGTCGTCGCGGATGTCCTTGGGCACGGGGCTGGGCGACAAGCTCACTCCCTGAGAGGTTCAGTGGAGGGGAATTGGAGGCGGCTCTCATCGTAGGCGGTCTCCACGTCTGCCGCGTCCCTGATCCACTCCTCCATGAGGTTGCCCGCCGCTTGGTCCGTGAAGGAGATGGTCGAGGTGACGTGCTCGCCGAGTTCCTCGACCTCCTCGGCCAGCACACGCTTGATCCGTAGCGCGGCGGCCACCCGCCGTAGGTCGGAGACGAAGTCCAACACTAGGACGCGGTCCTTGCCCTCGCGTAGGCGCAGGCCGCGGCCGAGTTGTTGGACGAAGATGCGGCGACTGTGGGTCACCCTGGCGAAGCAGAGGATGTTGACGTCCGGCACGTCGACGCCCTCGTTGAGGATGTCGACTGCGGTGAGGATCGGTACCCTGCCCGTCCGGAAGTCCAGGAGGCGGCTGAGGCGCTCGCGCTTGTTGAGGGCGGCATGCACGGCCAGGGCGCCGGACCAGCGCGGCGCCCGGCGGAGCAGGTCGGCCATCCGCTCGGCGTGCTCGACGGTCCGGCAGAACACGATGGCGCGAGGCTCGACCACCTTTCCCCAGGCGTCGGCCAACTCGTCGCGCACCGCCTCGTCGCGGTGAGGGAGGAACAGGGTCGCGTTGAGCTCGGCGAGGCTGTAGGAGTGCTGGCTTGCGGTGCGGACCACCTCCCAGTCGATGTTGTCGACGAAGAGGCGGTAGTCGACCTGGGCGAGGTAGCCGCGTGCCATGCCCTGCTCGATGCCGAGGGTATGACTCGCCTTGCCGAAGCGGGCGCTGATGTCGTATTCGTCGCCGCGCCAGGGTGTGGCGGTGACACCGAATTGGAGAGCTTTGTCGTGGGTCCGGAGAAGCTCGTCGTATAGTCCGCCCTCGGCGACGTGGTGTGCCTCGTCGACCATGACCAGGCCGGGTGAGTACCCGAGGCGGGACACCCGTACCGCGCTGCCCAGCGTCGCGCACGTGACGCCGGGTAGATGGTCGGGGCGTTCGTCGCCGGTGAGCAGGCGGGTCGGAACCGACTTGGGGAGATGCCGCCACATCGCCCGTTCCAGCTGCTGCACGAGGTCCTTGGTGTGTGCGACGACGAGGACCTTGTCCGACGGGTGACGTCGGAGATGATCGGCGATCACCTCGCCGCCGACCACGGTCTTGCCGAGGCCGGTGGCGAGGATCAACAGGGCGCGTCCGGTCTCGTCGAGGTCGGCCAGGACCCTTCGGACAGCCTCGCGCTGGTAGTCGCGGAGTGTCAGCGTTCCCAGGGTCGCCGGGACCTCCTTGAACAGCGCCGCTATGTCACCGCCGGACCAGAGGTGGATCCGGTAGCCGAGCGCGTTGAGACGTTCCGCGCGACGCATCGCGTCGGCGCTGAAGCGGGTGTTGGTGACAACCGCCGCCCGCGGGGCCCGGTAGAGGTCGCAGGCCGCTGCGGTCTCGTCCACCGCCTGGGCCGGGACCGCCCCGCGCGCCTTCCACTTGCACTGCACCACCCAGTCGCGACCACGGTAGCCGGCCAAGATGTCGCCGCCACCGTCTCCGGAGCCGTCGACGTTCGTCACGCCGGTGAACCCCTGATGCCAGAGCAGCCGCTCGATCTGCCGGACGAACTGGTGCGGACCGCCATCGCGTAGCAGCAGCGGATCGAGGAAGCCGTCCACACTCAGTCCGTGTCGGCCAGCTCGCGCTCGACTAGCCGGCAGCTGATCCTGCTGCGGGCCAGTTCCTCGGCATTGAGGCGCGGGTGATCGTCCACGAGCAACGCCAGATCGCTGATGTAGCCAGCGAGCCGGGACACGACCAGGCCCCGGGTGCCCTCGTCGGTGAGGGTGGCGTAGGAGCGGCGGAAGACCCGGTTATCGAGGAACGCCCCGGGCCGCCGCTCGATCAGACGGACGACCGCGCTCGCGGGGATGTACAACACGAAGTCGCCCTTCTCGATGACCTCGTCCCACACGTCGGCGCCGCCCTCGAGCGCGAACCTGCGCTCGGTGAGAGCACGCTCCCCCTCGGGCAGCAGCTCCCAGTAGCCCGAGGGGTTGCCCGCGACCTCCGGCTGCATCGCCTCGCGGACACGGTCCAGCAGCCGCCGGGCTTGAACGGCGAGCACATCCGGGGTGACCTTCGGCATGCCCGACCGGACGCGCAGCGTCTGAAGGACCGCCGACAACGGCGGGGGCCCGGAGGACCCCGCTGCCCGTTGCCGCATGTACTCGGCGAGTTCGACGAGCACCAGCTCCCGGAAGTCAACGCCGTACTCGGTGAACAGCGTGTTGTCGGCGGCGACGAAGGCCTCCGCGCGCGGCGGCCGGGTCCTCTCCACGAACACCGGGACCGGCCGGTTCCCGTGGTCCTCGACCTCGGCGCCGGGAACCGCCCACACTTTCAGCTCGACGGCGCCCTGTCCGTCCGCCTCGTAGCGGCCGGCCATGTCGACCACCTCGGTCGCGCTCGCCCGGTACCGCTCCAGACGCTGGTCGCGCGTCTCCGGCTTGGGCGCGTCCCGGTCCGGACCGTCATCACCGCCGTTCGGGCCGTCGTCGTCGAGGCCCATCCGCGAGGTGGTTCCCGGGCCGGGACCCGGCGACGGCTTCGGGTCGGGGGGAGGGGTGGGCCCACTGTCGTGCAACCGGGCGGCCTCGTACCACTTCTCATCTGACTGGTACTCGGGATGGCCATCGCGGAACAGCTTCGTCCACTCGACCGCTTTGTCGCGCAGCGCGTTCTTCCCGTCGCCGGGCACCAGGTACCTCAGCCCGGGATCCTCACGGCGGTAGCCGGTGAAGAGCTTGCCCAGCGGACTGTCGTTGGTCGGCAGGCCCAACTGCCTGGCGCGGTTCGGCCGCAACGGACTCTCGCCCCGCAGCACCCGCAGGACAGTCTTCCACTCGGCGCTGTCCAGCTCGAAGGACGTCTTCATGTAGTTGACCGGCACATGGTCGCAATGGATCTCGCCGATGATCCGGCCCTCGTTGCGGGGGCTGTCGATCGGATACTCACGCTCGGGCGCACCGAGTCCGTCCGGGTCGACCCAGTCGAAAACGTTCTTGTCGAACATCATGATCTTCCGGCCGCTGCGCAGGAAGTCGACGCCGTACTCGCTCTTGTGCAGGTACCGCTGGATGCCCAACCATCCCCAGATGCGGCGCTCGACGTACTCTGTGCGTTCGCTGCCACAGGTCGGGCAAGGCGAGTCGTCACACACCCGCCCGCAGTTCACGCACGTGCGCCGCGCCGGCAGCGTCTCGTCGATCCGGATCACGGCGGGGATCTCCGCGCCGCCGCGGGAGACCGACCTGTTCTCGCCCCATACGCACGCGCGGCGGGGAGTCACCTGCGTACGGTTCACCGTGATCAGATACGCCCGCTCGGTCAGCAAGTGGCTGTAGATGTGCCCGAGCTTTTCTCTGATGGTGCGCGCCTGGCGCTTGAGCACCTCGAACTGGTCCGGACGCAGCTTCTTGATGATGACCTTCGTGCCGTGCTCCGACGGGTCGTCCTTCGGCGCGTGACGCAACGGGACCTTGTAGTTCTCATTCTGCCTGGCGCTGATGGCGGCCAGGTCCAGCGTGACGACGGTCCAGGATGGGTCGCCGGCACGGGTCGTCCAGATCTCGCTCCACCAACCCAGTCCCGCCGTGGCGATGTTCAGTCCCATGCCGAACAGCCCCAGCGCGTCGTACCTGGAGTTCGACGTCCACCCGGCCCTGACCGCGTTGTTCAACGCCCGGCGGTCCATGCCGAGGCCGTTGTCCACCACCCAGACCTCGGCGTCGGACAAAGTGCTGGTGGACCCGGGCAAGGTGATCGTGACGGCTGGCCGGAGATCGGATGGCGGACGCTTCCAGAAGTCGTCGAACGCGTTGTCGATCAGTTCCGCGAGGCAGTACACCGCAGGGGTCTTCAGTTCCCCGAACATGCTCAGCACCCTGCCGTGCGGCGTGACATCCATGAACTCGTCCGACATACCCACCCTCTCGCGACGACCGGGGTAACGCGCGGTACAGCCTAATACCTAGCAACGCTACGAACGTGATCCGCTGCGGAGGGTTGTTCGCGCCCTGCGTATCTGGTTGACTCGGGCGGCCTAACCACTGGACGACGTCCCGCGATGAACACGCCGCGCTCGTAAAATGCCGCGGTAGCTTCGACCCGCCCGACCCTCGGGCAACTGCTGATTGGGGTCTAGATGCGTGAAGTCGTGCGCCGGTCGGTGCGGGCGATTCTCTGGGATGAACGCGATCAGCTCGTGTTGATCAAGAGGACGAAGCCTGGCCAGGTCCCTTACTGGACTGCGCCCGGTGGCGGCCTCGAACCGACGGACGCATCCCTTGATGCAGCCCTGCGGCGTGAGTTGCGAGAGGAGTTGGGCGCGGAGGCAGAGCGGCTTAGCCAGGTGTTCTTGTTCAGCTCACCGTCGGGCGAGGGAGTGTCCGTACAGCACTTTGTCTCCTGCCGGCTCACTCGAGTAGACAAGAGCGCCCGTACGGGTGCCGAGTTCACTGATCCGGGCCGTGGTGGCTATGCCTTGGACCGCGTGGCTGTCGACCGCCTCTCTGAGGTGGACCTGAAGCCTGAGGCCCTGAAAGAGTTCATCCTCGCGAACGCCGATGCCTTGCTATCGGAGTTCAGCTAAGGCAGGCCAAATCCCTGCCGGTGCGAGCGTGAAGCGGCGTGCGGCTTGGAACACGTCCACGGGACGACTCAGGCCAGCGGTGATCGCCGCGACGGCACCGATGAGCACTCGGTGCGAGACGATCAAGGCGGTGTGTCCTTCGACCGGGTGTCCGAGGATCGCTGAAGCGGCCGTTGCCCGTTCGTAAAGCGCTGCAAGGCTCTCGCCTCCGGCCAGGGCTGAGTCTGGGTCGCGGAGCCGGTTCGTGCGCCAGGTCCGGTACTCAGCTGGGTAGTCGTCCGGTCCTTTGCCGAGGACGCAGTCGGGGGCGCGCCACTCGGCGTACAGCGGGTTGGGAGCGGCGAGCGGCACGCCGAGCAGCGCGGCCAGGATCTCTGCGCTTGTGGTGGCGCGCGGATGCGGGCTGGTCAACACGATTGCGGGCCGGAGACGGCGGTCACGAAGTGCGTGGGCGGTGGCGGCGATCTGTGCCGCGCCGCGCGCGGTGAGGGGCGTGTCGGGTCGGGCATGGGCGTGCGGGCGAGTGATTCCGTCGAGGCTGGTTCCGTGGCGGATCCAAAGGGTGGTCATGATAGGTGCCAGCCGCCGTCGACGTTGATCGCTTGGCCGGTGACGAATCCCGCTTCTGGTGAGGCCAGGAAGGCGATAGTGGCGGCGACGTCTGCGGGTTGGCCCCGTCGTTTGATGCACTGCCGGTCGAGCTGGCGTCGGACCATGGCCTCGTGGTCGGGTACGACGCTGTGCTCAGCGGAGACCTCGATCGAGCCGGGCCGCACGGTGTTGAGGGTGATGTTGTGAGAGCCGAGTTCGCGAGCGAGCGCGCGGATGAGTCCTTCCAGGCCGCTTTTCGCGGCGATGTAGCCGGCGAGGTCGATGCGTCCGATCTGGGTCATGACTGAGGAGACGGCGACGATGCGCCCGTAGTTGTTGTTGATGAAAGCGGGCGTGGCGGCGCGGATGACAGCGGCGTGTGTAACGAGGTTGAGTTCGAGCTGTTCGCGAAGGGCGTCGGGGTCCGTCTGGCTCCACGGTATGCGGGGGTACGCGCCGGCGTTGCTGATCAGGGCCGTGAGTCGGGTGGCGTGTTGCTCGATCGCGGCGCGGAGTGCGGTCTGGGTGTCAGCGGCGGTCAGGTCTCCGGTGATGGTGTGGGTCTGGGTGCCGTGGCGGCGGGCGGCCTCGACGACCGCGGCGAGGTCGGTGTCGTCGTGGCGGTGGGTCAGGACAAGGTCGAAGTCGGCGGACAGTCGGGCGGCGATAGCCGCTCCGATGCCCGTACCTGCTCCGGTTATGACGGCGACGGGGCGGCTCATGAGGACGGCTCCGCTGGCGTCTGAGTGGTGAGTCCGAGGATCTGCTCCAGGTCGGCGTCGGGTGCGTAGAGGTCGGCGAGTAGGCCCAGCGACAGAGCGGCGTCGCGGGGTTCCAGGAGCTGTAGTGGGTATACCGCGAGGATCCGCATGGCGAGGTACGGGCGTATCCAGGTGAGTAGATCCGTGGCGGCGGAGAGTGCGAGCGGCCGGGCGAGCGTCGTGAGGTATCGGGTGATGGCTTGCTGCCGGGCCGGCGACGGTTGGTGCTGGTAGTCGATGCCGACGGTTCGGTGGGAGAGTCTTCTGAGCCGTACCGTGGGTTCGACAGCTTCAGCGAGTGCCTTCCTGTGATCGACGTAGGCGTCGGTGTTGTAGTGCGGGACGAGCCAGGCGCCGTGCAATCTCTGGTACCAGAGGAAGCACGCGATCTCGCCGGGGAGGGCGTTGAGGCCTGCGGTGTCGTAGTCGAACCAGACGGGCTGGTTGTCGGCGTCGAGGCCGATATTGAAGTCGGTGGGGTCGCCCTGGGTCATCGCGGCCCAGACCTGCTCGTCCGGGTGGAAGGCGTCGCGTAGCTCGCTGACGAGGGCAGGAAGGTCGAGCCGTCGGGGCCGTCCGTTGACCATGAGGATGGTCTCCCGCAGGTCGGAGGGCCGGAGACCGTCGGCGCCGGTCAGTTTGAGCACGATCGGGTCGTGGCCGTAGTAGTCGTCCAGCCTGCCGCCGGGCTGGGCCCGGTCGCGGTAGAGCTTGCTGTTGGCGCGCGAGGCCGGGACTCGGCAGATGGTCGCGTCGATGGTTCGGCGGTAGTGCCGGAAGATCGCGTCGAGCCCGCAGTCGAGGTTGGCCGCGCTGCCGGGGCCGGTGGACGTGAGAGCGTCGAGGAGCAGGCCGGTGTCCGGAAGATCGGGTCGGTGGCGGTCGTAGAGGGTGAGGGTCCAGTGCCCGACGCGGTGTTGAGAATGCAGCCTCGGTAGCCGGTAGTGGTGACGGATTCGGTGGTACCCGGCGACTTCGGCCGCAGCCTCCACAGGGTTTGGGTTCACCTTGGCGAAGAGGCGGTGTGCGCCGATGTCGAGGTGGAAGGTGCGGTTCATGGTGAAGCGGCGGTAGCGGCCGACGCGAATCATCGAGTCCACCAGCCCGCGCACTGCCCCGCGAAGTCGGCTAAGACCTTGGCGGGGATGGCGCGAAGGTCGCTCGCGGTGGACCAGAGCGCGTCGTCGTAGCGGTCCCGCACGGGACACGCGTCGGCGACCGACATCAGGTGCGAGAACGGGGTGGCCACCGCGTGGTGGCCTGCTGATCCGGTGATCCACTTGGCGTAGCCGTGCCGTCCGTAGAGCCCGACCACATGCGGCTGGGTGCCGTCCGCTCGGATGGTGAGCGCGGCGAGATGAGTCAGGCCGGTGTCGTTGCCGATCACCAGCTCGGCGGCGGCGAACAGGTCAATGCACTCGACCGCCGTAGGTCCGTGAAGTACCTCAATCTGCCCTACGGTTGCCGGAGGCTGGTGGCCCGGTGGTGTCACCAGGCTGAAGCGCCAGGCGCCCGAGTGGCGGGCCGACAGGTGTTCGGCAAGGGAGCTGAAGTTGTCGATGCCGTAGTCCTTGCGGTCGGGGCGACTGGTCGTGGCCACGAAGATCACGTGGAGTGGCTTGGGCGCTGCGACCGACGACCGGAACCTGGGGGACGGGTCATCGGATGCGGGGAGCCTGACGCCGAGGGCTTGCTCGACGTCGAGGTAGTAGCGCATCGGCAGCGCCGCATGGACCTCGACAGTGTCGATGTCGATGAGGTCGAGCAGCGTTGGAGGCGACTCCGGTACCGCGTCGAATTTTGAGGCGTCTTCGCTGCGAAGCGTGCCCAGTTGGTGCCCGTCGCCGTCCGTGACCGTGACTGGAAGGGTGCACCGGGCGATCAGGTCCGCCCGGCTGCCGGCGTACTCCAGGGTTCCGAACTGATCGTGGGTTGTTCCGCCCCGGGTTAGATGGAGACATCGAAACCTGGAGGAACACCAGCGATGCCCGCACCGAAGAAGTACCCCGACGAGCTGCGTGAGCGTGC
>NZ_JBFAGS010000033.1:0-38238 GCF_040653835.1 Micromonospora sp. NPDC050980
GACGGGGAAGTAGCCGCCCTTGTAGGCGGTCTTGTAGCCGCGGTTGCCGCCCTCTTCCTCGCGGCCGGTGTTCCACGCGCCCTCGATCGAGTCGATGTAGTAGAACGCCTGGTTGGCGGAGGTCTCGTGGCGGATCGAGTCGAAGATGTAGAACTCCGCCTCCGGGCCGAAGTAGGCGGTGTCGGCGATCCCGCTGGCGGCGAGGTATGCCTCGGCCTTCTTGGCCACGTTGCGCGGGTCGCGCGAGTATGCCTCGCGGGTGAACGGGTCGTGGATGAAGAAGTTCAGCGCGAGCGTCTTCTGCGCCCGGAACGGGTCCACGAACGCGGTGGCGACGTCCGGGAGCAGGAGCATGTCCGACTCGTGGATGGCCTGGAAGCCGCGGATCGACGAGCCGTCGAAGGCGAGGCCGTCGGTGAAGACGCTGTCGTCGAAGGACTCCACCGGCAGGTTGAAGTGCTGCATCACGCCGGGCAGGTCACAGAAACGTACGTCGACGAACTTCACGTCCTCGTTCTTGAGGTAACGCAGGAGTTCCTCGGGATTGGCGAACACACGTCCTCCTGGCAGGTCCACTCCGGTCGCTGTCTGGTGGCGACGCTATGGCCGGGCGGTTGCCCGGCCGTGTCTCCTCTGTTTCCGCCGTGTTACGTCGCTAGCGGAGCGTCATCGCCCGTACCGTGTGTTAGCTATTGCGGATATTGTCGGATTTTTCGATGGGTGCCGAGGCGGCGCTACCCTGGCCGCTGTGACCGATACCGCCGCCGCGCCGGTGCCACCCGCCACCGACCCCACCTTCACGCCCCCCGGCCTCGGCCGCCGCTTCGGCGCGTTGCTCATCGACTGGGTGCTGTGCCTGATGGTCGCCCGGTCCTTCGCCGATCCCGTCCGCGACGGCTGGCCGCCGGTCCTGGTGCTGATCATCGAGTACGGTTTCTTTCTCGGCCTCTTCGCCCAGACCCCCGGCATGTACCTGACCCGGCTGCGCTGCGTGGCCTGGGTCGACGGCGGCCGGATCGGGGTGGCCCGCGGGCTGCTGCGCGGACTCCTGCTGGCCCTCGTCGTCCCCGCCCTGATCATGGATCAGCACCGGCGCGGCCTGCACGACCGGCTCACCGGCGCGGTCGTCACCGACGCGCCCCGCCGCTGATCCACCCGACGGCAAAGGAGCCGGCTCCGCGGGGGACCGGCTCCTTCTTCCGCGTACGCCGGGAGTCAGCGCCCCCGCGTCTGCCGGAACGCGCCCCGCGGTGGCCGCATGTTCTTGGGCACCGCGCCCTTGGGCATCTGCGGTCGCGCGGTCAACGCCTTGAGCCGCTTGTCGAGGGCGTTCACGTCCTTCGGGGAGAGGGTGCGCGGCAGCCGCATCACGGTCATCCGCAGCTTGCGGACCGGCAGCTCGCCCTCGCCGGAACCGATCACGTAGTCGTGCAGCGGGGCCGTGCCGATCACCTTGGCCAGCCGACGCTTCTCCTGGCCGAGCAGGCCCCGCACGCGCTGCGGGTTCCCCTCGGCCAGCAGGATCACGCCGGCGCGGCCCAGCACCAGGTGGACCATGTCCATCTGGGTGGTCGAGCTGACCGCCGGGGTGACCCGCCAGTCGCCGCGCATGCTCTCCATGATCTGCGCCGCCGCCCCGGGCTGCCCCTCGGCGGCGTTCATCATCGCCTTGTTGGAGCGCAGGTTGAGCACGATCAGCAGGGCGAGCAGGGCGAGCAGGATGCCGATCGGCAGCCAGATCCAGCCCCAGGCGAGCACCGCGACCACGGTGAGCGCGAGCGGGATCAGCACCGCCGCCGCGGCCAGCGGCGCGAACCACTTGTCCTGCTTGGCGGTGAACTTGAACACCATCCCGATCTGCTTCAGCCGCTGGCCGAACGAGACCTTCTCCTGGGGCTTTGCCATGCCGCAGAGTCTAGTGGTCGACGCACGGCCGGTTGATCCGTGGCCACCCGTTCCGCAGCGGGCCGGGCGGACCCCGCCGCGCCGCCCCACCCCGGGCACGTCGACCCGGCGGCCGTCCCGGTTCAGCGGCGGGGCAGATAGATCCGCCAGCCGGGGGTCGTGATGACGCGCAGAGCGCCCGGTTCGGCGCCGAGCTGCCGATCCAGCCGGGCGGCCAGCGGCGAGCCGTCCGGGGCCACCCACGCGGCGTCCGGGTCCGCGGCGACCGCCCGCCGATACCCCGGCAGCCGGTCGAGGCCGGGGCGCAACTCGTCGTCGACCACCGCGCACACGGTGTCCTCGCCGCTGGCGAAGGCGATCCGGTTGCAGGTCCAGTAGCCGCCCCGGGCGTGCCGGACGCCGAGGTCGCCGAGGGCGTCGACGAGCAGCCGGTGCCGGTCCGCCTCGGCGTGCGCGGCCGGCGCGGCCCGGATCGCCGCCACGGTGGCGCCGGCGCTGGTGCCGAGCACCCCGGCGAGCACCGCGACCGCCCCGACACCGACCACCACGCTCCCGACCGACCCCGCCTCGCCGAGGTGGGGGTGTCCGAGCCGGTCCGATACCGCCACCTCACCGAGCTGGCGCCGGCGGTCGGGATCGAGCGGGCCTCGCCGGCCGGGCCGGCGGGTGAGGTGGGCGGCCAGCGGGCGGACGGCCTGCCACAGCGGCCAGAGCAGAGCGGGAACGGCGACCGCCAGGCAGGACAGATAGCGACCGCTCTCCAACGGCGTGCGCCCGGCCGCGTTGCTCGACGCGTACCCGGCCAGCACCGCCGCCGCGCCGGCGAGCAGTGCCAACCGCACTCCCGCCGAAACCCGCTCGCCGGCCGGCACCCGCTCGCCGGCCGATGACGGCGGGACGCGGCGCAGGGTGCGCCCGGCGGTGACCGCCGCGAGCAGCAGCAGGACGAGGAAGACCGGCGCCCACCAGAGCTGCCAGGGAGCGCAGTGGCCCGGCGAGCAGAAGCCCATTGCCAGCGGCGGGCCGACGACCAGACCACCGTGCCACCGCTCGGCCCAACTCGCCGCCGGGCCGGAGCCGCTGGCCGACAGCACCGCGGTGAGTGGGTCACGCCCGTGCCGGAGACTGTCCAGCACCATCGGGGCGACGCCCAGCAGCAGCGCGGCGGCGAGCGCCCCCCCGGCCCGGCCGGCCAGTTCCCGCCGTCGCCACGCCACCAGGAGCGCGCCGAGCGTCAGCACGTACGGCAGGATCAGCGGGTCGACCCAGAGCAACACCCCGGCGACCAGCCCCCAGGCCGCCCAGCGGGGCAGCCGCGCCCCCGGCCCGCCGCCGCACAACCCGACAGTGAGCAGCGCCAGCGCCGCCCCGGCCGGATTCAGCTCGGGATAGCCGCCGCCGGCGATGAGCTGGTTCTTCACCACCCGGTCGGAACCGAGCGCGAGCACGGCGACGACCAGCAGGGCGTACCAGCGGTCGCCGCCGAGCCGGCGGGTGAGCCGCCAGGACAGCAGCAGGAACAGCGCGTACAGCGCCAGGGTGGGCAGCCGCAGCACGAGCACGGACGGCCCGGCGAGCGCGACCAGCGGCGCGGCCAGGTACGCCTCCAGCGTGCCCATGTACGCCTGGCCGTAGAACCAGACCGGGAAGTCGTCACCCCGGGCGATGTGCAGGGCGGCCAGCCCCATCGTGGCCTCGTCGCTGTTGCTGGGCGGCGCGTCGGCGAACAGGAGCGCCAACCGGTAACCGACCCCGGCCGACCCGAGCAGCAGGGCGAGCAGCGCCGGCAGCCGGTCACGCCGGGAGGTGGGCGGGCGGTCGGCCCCGCGTGGCTCCTGGCGTACCCCGGCGGTCATGCCTGCGATCATGGCATCCGGCGGGTGGCCGGTGGCGGGTGACGCGGTCGGACGCCGGGCTCAGCCGGCGACGGTGACGTCTTCGCGGGCGGCGAGCGCCTGCTGGTAGAGGCGGCCGGCGCGGTAGGACGAGCGGACCAGCGGGCCGCTCATCACGCCGGCGAAGCCGATCTCCTCGGCCTCCTCGCGCAGCTCGACGAACTCCTCCGGCTTGACCCAGCGGGTGACCGGGTGGTGCCGGGGGGAGGGGCGCAGGTATTGCGTGATGGTGATCAGCTCGCAGCCGGCGGAGTGCAGGTCGCGCAGCGCCTGGGAGACCTCGGCGCGCTCCTCGCCCATGCCGAGGATGAGGTTGCTCTTGGTGACCAGGCCGTCGGCGCGGGCCTGGCGGATCACGTCGAGCGAGCGCTCGTAGCGGAACGCCGGGCGGATCCGCTTGAAGATGCGCGGCACGGTCTCCACGTTGTGCGCCAGCACCTCGGGTCGCGCGCCGAAGACCTCGGCGAGCTGCTCGGGCACCGCGTTGAAGTCGGGGATCAGCAGCTCGACGCCGCAACCGGACCGCAGGGCGTGGATCTGCCGGACCGTCTCGGCGTAGAGCCAGGCGCCGCCGTCGGGCAGGTCGTCGCGGGCCACCCCGGTGATGGTGGCGTAGCGCAGGCCCATCGCGGCGACCGACTCGGCGACCCGGCGCGGCTCGTCGGCGTCGAACTCGGCCGGCTTGCCCGTGTCGATCTGGCAGAAGTCGCAGCGCCGGGTGCACTGGTCGCCGCCGATGAGGAAGGTGGCCTCGCGGTCCTCCCAGCACTCGTAGATGTTGGGGCAGCCGGCCTCCTGGCACACGGTGTGCAGACCCTCGCGCGAGACGAGCCCGCGCAGTTGGGTGTATTCCGGGCCCATCTTGGCCTTGACCTTGATCCACGGTGGTTTGCGCTCGATCGGCGTCTCGGCGTTGCGCGCTTCGATCCGCAGCATCCGCCGCCCCTCCGGGGCGACGGTCGCGGTGCGCGCTGGCTGCTCAGTCGTCGGCGCGGTTTGCTCGATCGTCACGAAATCGAGCCTACGCCGGTCGGCGGCGGTCGATGAACGTCGGGCGACCGCCGTCACCCCTGAATTCTTGTGACACCGGACACGAGCGGCCAAAAAACCTCGTCACATTCCGGCGGCGGTGGTGCTAGCGTGCCGGCAGAGCTGCGACGGAGCCGAGTAGCGGACCGAACCGCCAGCCCAGAGAGCCGCCGAAGTGCTGCGAGGCGGTCTGGCGCCGGCCCGCGAAGACCCTCCCGAGCTGCGGGAAGAACGGCGTGCAAGGAAGGGCCCCCGATTAACGCCTCCGGTAGAGGCGGGGCCCCCTGTTAACACCCGCGCCCAGTAGAGCCCGCCCGGCTGGCCCCGGTGAAAAGGCGACGAACGAGGCCCCCGCTCCGGCGGCGGCGAAGGTGTGGTGGCACCGCGAGGATCCCGCTCGCCCACACCTCCCTGGGGATCGCGTTGCGATTGATCAAGGAGGTCGCCATCGTGCAACGCATCCTGTCCCACCGACTCCCCGCCCACATCGGCGCGAGCGTCCGGCTCGCCGGCTGGGTGCACCGCCGCCGGCTGCTCAAGTCGGTGGCGTTCCTGATCGTCCGGGACGCCACCGGGCTCGCCCAGGTGGTGGTCGCCGCGCCCGACGTGCGTGCGCAGGTCGAGGCGATCGGCGAGGAGACCGTCGTCGAGGTGGTCGGCACCGTGGTCGCGAACCCCGCCGCGCCCGCCGGGGTCGAGGTCGTCGAGCCGACGGTACGACCGCTCGGCCCGCCCGCCGTGCCGCCGCCGTTCGACCTGTACCGGCCGGTGCTCACCGCGAGCCTGCCCACCCAGCTCGACCACGCGCCGACCGCGTTGCGCCACCCGACCCGCTCCGCCGCGCTGCGGATCTCGGCGGCGGCGGTGGCCGGCTTCCGCGCCACGCTCGACCGGCAGCGCTTCGTCGAGGTGCACACGCCGAAGGTGGTCGCCTCGTCCACCGAGAGCGGGGCGAACGTGTTCGCGCTCGACTGGTTCGGCCGGCCGGCCTACCTGGCCCAGTCGCCGCAGTTCTACAAGCAGCTCATGGTGGGCGTCTTCGAGCGGGTGTACGAGGTGGGGCCGGTGTTCCGCGCCGAGCCGCACGACACGGTCCGGCACCTGGCCCAGTACACCTCGCTCGACGTCGAGCTGGGCTTCGTGACCGACCACCGGGACGTGATGACCGTGCTGCGGGACACCCTGGCCGGGATGCTCGCGAGCGTCGTGGACCGGGCCGGCGGTGCGCTCGACACGCTCGGCGTGGCCGTGCCGGAGGTGCCCGCCGAGATCCCGGCGGTGCACTTCACCGACGCGTTGACGCTCGCCGGTGCGCCGGCCGACGAACCCGACCTGGCGCCTGCGCACGAGCGGACGCTGGGGGAGTGGGCGCTGCGCGAGCACGGCTCGGACTTCCTGTTCGTGACCGGCTACCCGATGGCGAAGCGGCCCTTCTACACCCACCCGGACCCGGCCCGCCCGGCGTACTCCAACGGCTTTGACCTGCTGTTCCGGGGGATGGAGCTGGTCACCGGCGGGCAGCGGCTGCACCGGCACGCCGACTACCTGGCCGCGTTGGCGGCGCGGGGCGAGCCGGTGGAGCCGTACGCCGGGTATGTGGTTGCGTTCCGACACGGGATGCCGCCGCACGGCGGCTTCGCGATCGGCCTGGAGCGGTTCGTGGCCCGGTTGACCGGCGCGGCGAACGTCCGGGAGGTGACCGCGTTCCCGCGCGACAGGCACCGCCTCACGCCCTGACCCGATCCGGCGGTCCCCGCTCCGCTGGCCTGCCGTCCCGTTCGCCGGGCTGGCAGGCCAGCACCCGGACGGGATCGTGTACGGAGAGTGATGAGGACTCCTGCGACCGGATGCTCACGGTCGGTGAGGAGGCGGCCTCGGTGGGATTCCCGCCTACCTTCACGCCAAGGGTGGTGAGCAGGGACGTCCGAGGGGGCAAGGGTGAGGTGCTGGCTGCCTTTGCTCTGCAGCCACGGGCGCAGCGGTCGACGCAGGGTGCCCGCTGCGTATGCGGCTGCAGAGCAAAGGCGGCGGCGGGGTGACGGTGGGAGCGGGCTGACAGCCACGCTCAGTGAGCGTGGTGGGTGCGGGGACGGGCGGGGACGGAGGGTCAGGCCGGGCCGAGCAGGTCCCAGGCGTTGCCGGCGATGTCCCGGAAGACCGCGACTCGGCCGTACGGCTCGGTGCGGGGTGGGCGGACGAACTCGACGCCGGCCGCGACCATCCGGTGGTACGTGGCGTCGAAGTGGTCGACCTGGAGGAAGAAGCCGACCCGGCCGTGCGTCTGGTCGCCGACCGCCGCGGCCTGGTGCTCGCCGTCGGCGCGGGCCAGCAGCAGCCCGGTGCCGCCGCCTGGCGGGCGGACCACCACCCACCGCTTGGGCCGGCCGTCGTTGGTCAGCGACGGCGTGTCCTCGGCCAGTTCGAAGCCGAGAACCTCGGTGAAGAAGGCGACGGCCGGGTCGTACTCGGCCACGACGAGGGTGACCAGGTCGAGCCGCACCGCGTCAGACCCGGGTAAGGGTGGGCAGGTGGCGCTCCACCACGGGCAGCACGTCGGCGACCGTGATCGGCCGGCCCAGCTCGGCGGTGAGCGAGGTGACCCCGGCGTCGCGGATGCCGCAGGGCACGATCCGGTCGAAGAAGCCCAGGTCGCAGTCGCAGTTGACGGAGAAGCCGTGCAGCGTCACGCCACGGGCGACCCGGATGCCGATGGCGGCCACCTTGCGCGCCGGGCCCCGGTCGTCCGCCGGCGCCCACACGCCGCTGCGCCCCTCGACCCGACCGGCGGTCAGCCCGAACTCGGCGCAGACGTCGATCAGCAGTTGCTCGGTGCGCCGGACGTACGCCACCACGTCGACCGGGTCGGGCAGGCGGACGATCGGGTAGCCGACCAGTTGCCCCGGGCCGTGCCAGGTGATCTTGCCGCCGCGGTCCACGTCCACCACCGGGGTGCCGTCCGTCGGCCGGTCCCACGGCTCGGTCCGCTTGCCGGCGGTGTAGACGCTCGGATGCTCCAGGAGCAGCACCGTGTCGTCCTGCTCGCCGGCCACCACTGCCTCGTGCAGCCGGCGCTGCTCGTCCCAGGCGGCCCGGTAGTCGAGCCGGCCGGCGCGTACGGCGGTCGGTCCGGAAGTCGTCACGCTCACCCGCCCAGCGTAGTCCCGCCGGCCGGGCCGCCCACCGGTGACGCTCGTCGCGTCACGCCGCCGGCACCCGCCACAGCCAGACGTCCTCGACCCGCTCGGGCGGGCCGAGCAGGGCGGTCGCGGTGCGGCGCAACGCCTCCTCGTCGACGTCGTACTTGGCGCCGTGCACCCGGTCGGCCAGCACCACCGCCCGCACCCCCCAGTAGCGCAGGTCGGCCCGCGACTCCTCGATGCTGCCCTCGGTGATGATCGGCACCAGCCCGGTGCGCCCGGCCTGGTCCATCAGGCTGTCGAAGGTGCGCGGCACCGGGCCGATCCGGCCCCGGCCGTCCGGCCCGCCCGGGCCGAGGAAGAAGCCGGCCGGGATGCGGAACTCACCCTGCCGGTGGGCCAGCGCGTACGCCTGCCAGCGCTGCCCGTCCGGGTAGACGTCGACGGTGAGCGGCAGCGGCGTGAGCACCCCGTCGGGTGGGACGTAGCGCGTCCAGGCACCGCTGGTGATGAACGCCGGGATCGGCTCGCGGACGCTGGTGAGCAGCGGCGTGGGCAGCAGCGGCAGCAGCGCGGCGGCGAAGCCGACCACCCAGGCCGCGCCCACCACCCGCCGTCGGGGCGGCCGGGCCCGCAGCGTGTCGATCGCGTACGCCAGCAGCAGGCCGATGACCGGCGCGACGACCAGGGCCAGCCGGGACGGCAGCGCCGCGTTGATCACCGGCAGGTTGTCCAGCACCCCGAACGGCAGCAGTTGGTCGGTGCGCCGGCCGTTCCACCTGGCCGTCGGCCCCCAGGAGAGCACCGCGAAGACCACGGCGGTCACGCCGAGCGCGAGCAGGGTGGCCCGGAACGCCCGGTCGGCGCGTCGCCAGAGCAGCGCGAAGCAGGCGACCGCGAGCAGCAGCAGCGGGACGCCGAAGAACGAGTTCTCCTCCGTCGGGTTGGGCGCCAGCGAGGTGCCGAAACCGGCCCAGCCGGCGAGCGACCGGCGCGGGTACGACAAATAGGCGGCGATGTCCTCGGAGTGGATCAGCGGGTCGAAGCCGGTGCCGTGGAACCGTTGCGGCCCGGCGAAGTGCAGCCAGAGCGGGTACGCCAGCAGCACGCCGGCCACCAGCGCGGTCATCCCGAGCCCGGCGAGCACCCGCGGGAGGGCCGCCCGCACCTCCGCCCGGCGGGCCGGGTGCAGCGCCCAGACCAGCAGGAACGCCGCGAGCGCCAGGGCGGTGAAGAAGAGGCCCTCGGCGGCGATCGAGAACGCGACCGCCACCAGCAGGCCGAGCAGGATCCCGCCGGTGACCGCGCGGCCGGGCCGGCGCAGCCGGAACACGCCCCAGATCAGCAGTGGCACCAGCCAGCCGGCGGTCCAGTTCAGGTGCGCGTTGGCGTGCGACACCATGGCCGGGCAGTAGGCGATGAACAGCGCACCCACGCCGGCGGCCAGCCGGCTGCCGACCAGGTGCCGGCTGAGCAGCCAGTACCAGGCCACCGCGGTCGCGGCCAGGTTGAGCGTCAGGATCACCAGGAACGTCGCCGGTGGCCCGATCAGGTACGTCAGCGGCGCGAAGACCGCCGCGTACACGGTGATCGAGGTGTTGACCGCGAGGTTCACCCCGTCCGGGACGTTGATCAGGTGCGTGAAGAGCGGGTTCTCGCCGTGGCTGAGCGCGTGCCCGCCGAAGGCCAGCAGCCATTCGAACAGCGCCTGGTCGCTGGAGTTGACGGTGATCGTCCGGGTGCTCGGGTCCCGCCACATCCCGCTGGTCACCCAGAGCGCCAGCGTCACGGCCGCGAGCGTCACCAGCAGGTCGGCGCGCCGGTCGCGGGTGACCGGGAACGGGGAGGACGGCACGCAGCGGACGTTACCAACCGGACCCGGGCACACCGCCCGGACGGTGAATGTGTGACCGACAGCCATTCCCGTCGATGAAACACGGCCGTAACGTCTCGGCAACTCGGAGAGTGACTCAGTTCACATTCCATGATCGGGAGGTCCCCGTGTCCCGCTCCTCATCCCTCATCACCCGCCTCGCCGGGGCGGCGGCCGGGGTCGTGCTCGCCGCGGCCGGCGTCCTGGTCGCCGCCCTGCCCGCGCAGGCCGCCTCGCTGACCCAGGTCAGCGGGTTCGGCTCCAACCCGGGCAACCTGACCATGTACGCCTACCGTCCGGACGGCCTGCCCGGCAACGCGCCCGCCGTGGTGCTGCTGCACGGCTGCACCCAGAACGCCTCGACCTACTTCACCAACTCCGGCTGGCAGAAGTACGCCGACCAGTGGAAGTTCGCGCTGATCGTGCCGCAGCAGCCGTCCGGCAACAACTCCACCTCCTGCTTCAACTGGTTCCAGACCGGCGACACCGCCCGGGGCCAGGGCGAGGCGCTGTCGATCAAGCAGATGGTCGACTACGCGAAGACGAACTACGGCACCGCCGCCGGCCGCGTCTACGTCAGCGGCCTGTCCGCAGGCGCCGCGATGAGCGCGGTCATGCTCGCCACCTACCCGGACGTGTTCGCCGCCGGCTCGATCATCGCCGGCCTCCCGTACCGCTGCGCCACCAGCACCACCAGCGCGTACAGCTGCATGAACCCGGGGGTGGACAAGACGCCGGCGCAGTGGGGCGACCTGGTCCGCAACGCGTACCCCGGCTACTCCGGCAAGCGGCCCCGGGTGGCGATCTGGCACGGCACCAGCGACTACACGGTAAACGTGGCGAACGCGACCGAGTCGCGCGACCAGTGGACCAACGTGCTCGGCGTGTCGCAGAGCCCGACCAGCACCTCGTCGCTGCCGGCCGGCACCAGCCTGGACGTCTACGGCAACGACCAGGTCCGCCTCTACCGGGTCTCCGGGATGGGCCACGGCACCCCGGTCGACCCGGGCTCGGCCGCGGACCAGTGCGGCACCGCCGGGGCGTACTTCCTGGACACCATCTGCTCGACGTACCGCGACGCGCTCTTCTTCGGGCTGAACGGCGGCGCCACGCCCAACCCGACCCCGACCCCGACGGCGACCGCGACCCCGTCGCCGACTCCGACGGGCGCACCCACGCCCACCCCGACCACCGCGCCGGTCTGCGTCACGGCGAGCAACTACGCGCACGTCGTGGCCGGTCGGGCCTACCAGTCCGGCGGGTACGCCTACGCGCGGGGCAGCGGCCAGCGGATGGGCCTCTACAACACGTTCTACACCACCGCGCTGAAGCAAACCGCCCCCAACTACTGGGTCATCGGCTGCTGACGTGCAAGGAGGGGCCCCCGGTTAACGCCTCCGGTAGAGCAGGGGGCCCCGCTTAACACCTGCCGCTCGCGCCGCCCTCAGCCGGTGAGGGCGGCGCGCAGCGCGCCCGGCAGGGCCGGGTGGGTCCAGGTGAAGCCGGCCCGGTCGAGCACGCCGGGCAGCACCCGGGTGCTGGTGAGCGCCTCCTGCGCGAACCCGCCGAGGGCCACCTTCAACGCCAACGCCGGGATCGGCATGATCGCCGGCCGGTGGAGCTGGCGGGCCAGCTCGCGGGTGAACTCGGCGTTCGTGACCGGCGCCGGGCCGACCACGTTGACCGGGCCGGCCACGTCGTCGCGGGCCAGCAGGAAGGCCACCGCGTCCAGCCAGTCGCGCATCGAGATCCACGGCAGCCACTGCCGGCCGTTGCCCAGCTTGCCGCCGACGCCGAGCCGGAACGGCAGCAACTGCGGCTTGAGCAGGCCGCCGTCGCGGTGCAGCGGCAGCCCGGTGCGCAGCCGCACCACGCGTACCCCGGCGTCCTCCGCCGGGCGGGTCGCCGCCTCCCAGACCCGGCAGACGTCGGCGAGGAACCCCTCGCCGGCCGGCGCGTCCTCCTCCACCGTCCGGTCCCCGGTGTTGCCGTACCAGCCGACCGCGGAGGAGTTCAGCAACGCCGCCGGCCGGTCCGTGGCGGGCAGGCCGGCGATCGTGATGGCGAGCGTGGTGGTGCTGTCCACCCGGCTGGTCCGGATCAGCTTCTTGTAGTCGTCGGTCCAGCGCTTGTCGCCCACCCCGGCGCCGGCCAGGTTCACCACCGCGTCGGCGTCCGCGACCACCTGCGGGTCGAGCTGCGCGGCGGCGGGATTCCACTGCCGCTCGTCCGGGCCACGCGGCGGGCGGCGGACCAGGCGGGTGACCTGGTGCCCGTCGGCGGTGAGCCGGTCGACCAGTCGGGTGCCGAGGAAGCCGGACACGCCGGCCATGAGGATCCGCATGTTCCCATCTTCGGATACCGGACGGGATTCGGATGCGTGGAGCGAAATCGCTCACTCGTCACGCACGGGATCTCTGCGCCGACCGAAGGTCAGTCGAGTGCGCTCGACGTCGACCCGTTTCCGGCCAGCCGGGGCAGGAGCGGCGCGAGCGCGCCGACGGCGTCGGCGCGTACCACGAAGCGGGTGACGCCCCAGCGGCGCTCGTGCGCGGCGACCGCCGTGCCGATCTCGTCGGCGGTGCCGATCAGCGCGAACGGGGTGGCCAGGAGTTCGGCGACGGTGAGTCCGAGGCGGGCGGCGGCCGGCGCCGCGGTGGCCCCGGCGTCGTCGGTGACGGCGAAGTGCTGGACCAGCGCCTCCAGGGCCGACGGCGTGGACCGGCCGGCCGCGCCGGCCGTCACGTGGGCGAGCTGCGCCTCGATCTGGTCCTCCCGCCAGCGGGCCTCGTGCCGGTGACCGTCCGGCAGGGTACGCCCGAAGCCGGTCAGGCCGACCACGTCGGCGTGCGCTCCGGCCCAGCGCAGCAGCGTCGAGTTGGCGGTGCCCACGGTGAGCGGGATCCGGTCCTGGACCGGCCGCGGTTCGTCCAGGCGGGCGGCGAACGCGGCCAGGTCCGGCGTGTCCACGGTGACCTCGTCACCGGCCAGCAGTGCGCGTACCGCCTCGGCCACCGCGACGCAGCGGCGGACCCGGCCGGCGACGTCCGGGCGCTCGCGCCCGACGGCCCGCCACTCGCCCGGGGTGTGCCCGGCACCCACGCCGAGCCGCGCCCGCCCGCCGGAGACCACGTCCAGAGTGGCCACGTCGGAGGCGAGCAGAAGCGGCTCCCGGACGCCGGCGTTGGACACGTACGAGCCGAGGCCCAGCGTGCCGGTCACCGCCGCGGCGGCGGCGAGCGCCACGAACGGGGACGGGCCGGAACCCGGGTGGTCGGCCGCGTGGAGCGCGTCGAAGCCGGCGGCCTCGACGGTGCGGGCCAGCTCGGCCCAGCTCGCCGCGTCGGTGGCCCGGGCCTGTACGGAGAAGATCGCCATCGGCCCAGTCTCCGACCCCACCCCGCTTCCCACCCACCCCTTCTGCCGAGGGCCGAAGGGTAAGGCGGGGCCCCGCTGACACCTCAGACCGCGTCGAGGCGGGCCAGGTCGGCGGGGGAGAGGCGCAGCGCGGCGGCGGCGACGTTCTGCTCCAGGTGCGCCGGGTCGCCGGTGCCGGGGATGGCGAGCACGTTCGGGCCCCGGCTCAGCGTCCAGGCCAGCCGGACCTGCGCTGCGGAGACGCCGTGCTCGCCTGCCACCGCGAGCACCTCCGGGTGTTCCTCGCCGGTCGCCCCGGCCTCCCGTCCGCTGGTCACGATCGAGAAGAACGGCACGAACGCGGCGCCGTGCGCGGCGCAGTCCCGGATCAGCTCGTCGTTGCTGCGGCGGTAGCCGAGGCCGTACGAGTTCTGCACGCAGACCACCGGGGCGATGGTCCGGGCCTCGGCGACCTGGTGCGGGCGGACCGCGGAGACACCGAGGTGCCGGATCAGCCCGGCGTCGACAAGCTCGGCGAGCGCACCGAAATGCTCGGCCAACGGCTCCGCGCCATAGACCCGCAGGTTGACCACGTCGAGGTGGTCGCGGCCGAGCTGGCGCAGGTTCTCCTCGACCTGGCCGCGCAACTGCTCCGGCCGGGCCATCGGCAGCCACCCGCCGGACGGGTCCCGGCCCGGCCCGACCTTGGTGACGATGACCAGATCATCCGGGTACGGCGACAGCGCCCGATTGATCAGCTCGTTCGCCGAGCGCAGCGGCGAGAAGTAGAACGCCGCCGTGTCGATGTGGTTGACGCCCAGCTCGACGGCGCGGCGCAGCACCGCGACGGCCCGCTCCCGGTCGCTGGGTGTGCCGTCGGCGTTCGCGGTCAGCCGCATCGCGCCGAGGCCGATCCGGTTGACGGTCCGGGAGCCGAGCTGCCAGGTGCCGGCCGCGCCGGCGGAGACGGTGTCGATGGTCATGCGTTCCCCGTTCCTCTCGAAGGCCCGATTGTGGGCCGAGTGGTTCCACGGAGACACCTGCCGAACGGTTCACTCGCCCTCGTCCGGCTGCTCGTGCCAGCGCGCCCGCCAGGCCGCCTCGTGCGTCTCGTGGCTGGTCCGTTCCTCGAAGACCAGTTTGCGCAACGCCCGCCGGCCCTCGTCGAAGACGATCACCTCGGCCGCCACCATACCGACCGTGACGGCGGTGAGCATGGTCATCGCGACCAGGCCCGGCACCCGCTCGGCGAGCGGGATCGCGGCGCCCAGCAGCAGCACCGCCGCGACCCGGGTCCAGCTCACCGTGCGCAGCGTCCGGGCCTGGAACAGCATGTTGCCGCAGAGATAGCAGGCCACCCCGCCGAAGAGCAGCGGTACGGCCGGCCCGTGCGCCGACTCGGCCGGGGACACGTCCGGATTGGCGACGTCGTGCACGATCATCTCGGCGCCGAGCGCGAACAGGATGATGCCCGCGATCATCGGCAGGAACAGGTACGCGTACGCGTCCCGGGCCATCGCCACCCGCGGCCCGTCGCGGGCGGCGTGCAGGGCGATCCGGGCGGACGGCCCGACCAGGTCGTAGTGCGCCCACCAGAGCGCGGCGGTGAAGAAGATGCCGAGCACTGCGGCCACCACGGCCGGCCAGGTGGGCGGCTGCCCGAGCAGGTTGCTGCCGACGCCGACCGAGATGACCGACTCGCCCAGCGCGATGATCAGGATGAGGTCGTACCGTTCGGTCCAGTGCTCGGCCGATGCGACGCCCCAGCCCCAGGTCCCGGCGATCATGCCGGTGCCGTACTGGAGCAGCACGACCGCGGCCCACAGCGAGTCCCGGACCACCGCCGCGGTGAACAGGCCGTCGATCTTCGGTGGCACCAGCGCGGCGACCAGCAGCAGCGCGGTGCTGCCGACCACCTCCGGGGTGAACCGGATCAACTGCCGGCGCTCGTTCGGGCTGTCCCGCACCACGTGCCGGTAGAGCATCAGGTGCACCAGCCGCAGCACGGTGTAGCTGAGCGCCGCGACGATCGGGCCGGCGGCGTTGCCGCGCGGGTCGCGGAACGCGTTCGGCAGCGACAGCGCGAACGTGAACAGGGCGGCCATGCCGACGGTCATGAGTACCGGCACGAAGCCCTCGCCGAGCCGGACCCGGGTGGCCACCACGCTGTGTACCACCCACGACCACCAGAGCACGGCGAGCACCAGCAGGGCGTGCAGCAGGGCGCCGCCGGTCACCTGGAGCGCGGTGGCCCGGGTGATGATGAAGAACGAGAAGACGAAGACCAGGTCGAAGAAGATCTCGAACCGGTCCACCCGGGCGCCCGGGGCCACCGGCACCGCCGGCCCGAGGCGCCCCCGCCACCCGTACCCGCCCACCGGCCGAGTCTGTCAGCGCGCGGTCCGCGTCGGGCCGGAAACGGCGAAGGGGTACGCGGCCGAGCCGCGTACCCCTTCGGTGTGCCTGAGGCGTCAGAGGCCCAGTTCGGCCTCGAAGTTGCCAGCCTCCAGCCGCTCCTTGACCGAGGTCAGGAAGCGGGCGGCGTCGGCGCCGTCGATCAGCCGGTGGTCGTACGACATGGCCAGGTAGACCATCGACCGGACCGCGATGACCTCGCCCAGCTCCGGGTCGTTGACCACGACCGGGCGCTTCACCACGGCACCGGTGCCGAGCATCGCCGACTGCGGCGACGGCACGATCGGGGTGTCGAAGAGCGCGCCCCGGCTGCCGGTGTTGGTGAGCGTGAACGTCGCCCCGGCCATCTCGTCCGGCGTGATCTTGTTGGCCCGGGTGCGCTCGGCCAGGTCGGCGATCCGCTTGGCGATGCCGCCCATGTTCAGGTCGCCGGCGTTGTGGATGACCGGCACGAGCAGGCCGCGCTCGGTGTCCACCGCGATGCCGAGGTGCTCGGCGGCCGGGTAGGTGATCGTCCCGCCGTCCAGGTCCATGCTGGCCTGGATGATCGGGTGGGTCTGCAACGCCTCGATCGCCGCCAGGGCGAAGAACGGCAGGAAGGACAGCTTCACGCCGTGCTTGGCCTGGAACGACTCCTTGGCCCGGCCCCGCAGCTTGGCGACCTTTGTGACGTCGACCTCGACGACCGTGGTGAGCTGGGCCGTCTCGTGCAGCGACTGCTGCATCCGCTTGGCGATGGTCGCCCGGATCCGCGGCAGTTTCTCCGTGGTGCCCCGCTTGGCGCTCGGCTGCGCCTTGGCGGCCGGCTGGGCCGGTGCCTGAGCGGCGGGCGCGGCGGCGGCCGGCTGGGCCTGGGCGGCCTTCGCCTTCTCGGCCGCCTCCAGCACGTCCTGCTTGCGGATCCGGCCACCCACGCCGGTGCCGTTGACCGAGCCCAGCTCGACGCCGTGCTCGGCGGCGAGCTTGCGGACCAGCGGCGTCACGTAGCCGGCGGCCTCCTCGCCGCCGCCCTGGGCCGGGGCGGTCGGGCGCTGCGGCGCGGCGGCCGGCGCGGCCGGCTGGGCCTTCCGCTCGGTCTCGGCCGGCTTCGCGGCCTGCTCCGTCTCGGCGGCCGGCTCGTTGTAGGACATGCCCGGGGTCGGCTCCTCGACCGTGGGCTCCGGCTTCGCCTCGGCCTTGGGCTCGGGCTTCGCCTCCGGCTCGGGCTTCGGCTTGGCCTCGGGCTTCGGCTGGGCCGGGGCGCCACCGGCGGCACCGACGATCGCCAGCACGGCGCCGACGTCGGCGGTCTCGTCCTCGGCGACCTTGATCTCCTGCACCGTGCCGGCGACCGGCGACGGGATCTCGGTGTCCACCTTGTCGGTGGAGACCTCCAGCAGCGGCTCGTCCACCTCGACCGTCTCGCCGACCTGCTTGAGCCAGCGGGTCACCGTACCCTCGGTGACGCTCTCGCCCAGGGCCGGCATGGTCACCGGGGTGCCCTCACCCGACGACGCGGCGGGCTGGGCCGGCTCCTCGACGGCCGGCTGCTCGGCCTCGGCGTCGGGCTCGGCGGCGGCCTGCTCCGCCTGCTCCGGCTCGGGGCCGGTGCCCTCGGCGGCGGCGGTCGGCTCGGTGGCCGGCTCCACCTCCTCCTTGGGGGCGCTGCCGGCGTCCTCGCCCTCACCGGCGATGACCGCCAGCTCGCTGCCCACCTCGGCGGTCTCGTCCTCGCCGACCACGATCCGGCTCAGCACGCCCGCCGCGGGCGACGGGATCTCGGTGTCCACCTTGTCGGTCGACACCTCCAGCAGGGGCTCGTCGACCTCGACGGTGTCACCCTCCTGCTTGAGCCAGCGCGTGACGGTGCCCTCGGTGACGCTCTCGCCGAGCCGGGGCATGGTGACCGATACCGGCATGTTCTCCAGACTCCTTCATTCCCCTGGTGGGATCATCGCCCGTCGCCGGACGCCGCGGTTGTCGTGGTCAGGCGTGCGCGTGCAGCGGCTTGCCGGCCAGGGCCAGGTGCGCCTCGCCCAGGGCCTCGTTCTGGGTCGGGTGGGCGTGCACGAGCTGCGCCACCTCGGCCGGGTAGGCCTCCCAGTTGTAGATGAGCTGGGCCTCGCCGATCAGCTCGCCGACCCGGGCGCCGACCATGTGCACGCCGACCACCGGGCCGTCGTCCACCCGCACCAGCTTCACGTGGCCGGCGGTCTTGAGGATCTGGCTCTTGCCGTTGCCGCCCAGGTTGTAGTTGTAGGTCTTGACCTTGTCGGCGCCGTACTGCTCCTTGGCCTTCGCCTCGGTCAGCCCGACCGAGGCCAGCTCCGGGTCGGAGTAGGTGACACGCGGGATGCCGACCTCGTCGATCACGGCGGGGGACTTTCCGGCGATCTCCTCGGCGACGAAGATGCCCTGCTGGAAGCCGCGGTGCGCGAGCTGGAGGCCGGGCACGATGTCGCCGACCGCGTAGACGTTCGGCACGCTGGTGCGCAGCCGCTCGTCGGTCAGCACGTAGCCGCGGTCCATCTTGACGCCCTGCTCCTCGTAGCCGAGGTCGGCGGTGTTCGGGCCGCGACCGACGGCGACCAGCAGCAGCTCGGCCTCGACCGTGTCGCCGCCGGAGATGGTCAGCTTGACGCCCTTGTCGGTCTTCTCGACCTTCTCGAACGGCTTGCCCACCTTGAAGTTGATCTTCCGCTTGCGGAACGCCCGCTCCAGCGCCTTCGACGACTCCTCGTCCTCGGCGGCGACCAGGCGGGGCAGCGCCTCGACGATTGTCACGTCGACGCCGAAGGACTTCCAGACGCTGGCGAACTCGACGCCGATCACGCCGCCGCCGAGCACGATCGCCGACGACGGGACGCGGTCCAGGGTGAGCGCGTGGTCGCTGGTGATGATCCGCTCGCCGTCGACCTCCAGGCCGGGCAGGCTCTTCGCGTACGAGCCGGAGGCCAGCACGACGTTGCGGCCGGTGTAGCGCTTGCCGTCGACCTCGACGACGTTCTTGCCGACGAGCCGGCCGGCGCCGGCCACGAAGGTGATCTTCTTGGCGCTGCCCACCAGGCCCTGCAGGCCCTTGTAGAGGCGGGAGACCACACCGTCCTTGTACGAGTTGACCGCGGCCATGTCGATGCCCACCAGCTCGGCCTTCACGCCGAACTGCTCCGACTCGCGGGTCTGGTCGGCGATCTCGGCGGCGTGCAGCAGCGCCTTGGTGGGAATGCAGCCGTTGTGCAGGCAGGTCCCGCCGAGCTTGCCCTTCTCGATGAGCGCGACGGAGAGGTCAAGCTGGGCGGCACGCAGCGCCGCCGCGTAGCCGCCGCTACCACCTCCGAGGATGACGATGTCGAAGGTCGTGTCGTTCGGCTCGCTCACATCCAACTCCCAGGTCGCGTCACTGCATCGGGGGTTACGGCGGAGTAACAGGCACACCCCACCTCGGTCATCTTGTCACCACCGGGGGCCGAGCGCGTACCGAGGTGCCCAACGACACGTCGGCGACCCGTACCCTTGGCATCGTCTTCGATGATGTCCGGGGGAGGAGTGGGTCCGGTGGCGCTGTTCCGACGACGTAAGCGGGTGGCTGCGGTGAACCGCGATCGCACCGCCGATCGCGCCGATCTGGACCACCTTGAGAACTTCGTCCGTACCCGGCGCGGGGTCGAGGCGTTCCTGGAGCCGCGGACGACGGTCACCGAGACCACCGTCATGCTGATCGCCGACGACGGCGAGTGGACCCGGCGGCGGGTCGGCAGCCCGGAGGACGCGCGGCGGTGGGCCCACAAGACCGCCATCCCGATCTACGACGTGCGCCTGATGGGCTACCCCCAGCGCATGCGCGACTACAACGAGCGCCGCAAGCGCCGCCCCGAGCTGTTCTGAGCCGCGGATGTTAAAAGGGGCCCCCTGTTATGCGGAATGCGTTAACAGGGGGCCCCTCCTTACACCTCAGCCGTTGGCGGCCACGTCGTCGACGAGGTGGAGCAGGGTGCGGACCGGGACGCCGGTGCCGCCCTTGGTCCAGTAGCCGGTGGCCTCGCCCGAGTGGTAGCCGGGGCCGGCGATGTCGATGTGCGCCCACGCCACGTCGTCGGTGACGAACTCACGCAGGAAGACCCCGCCCTGGAGCATGTGCCCGGCCCGGTCCATGCCGGCGTTGACCTGGCTGATGTCGGCGACGTCCGACTCCATGCCCTTGCGCACGTCGTCCGGCAGCGGCATCGGCCAGGCCGGTTCGCCGGTCGCGTCGCCGGCGACCCGGACCCGCTCGCACAGCTCCGGGCTGCCCATCACGCCGGCGATCCGCTTGCCCAGCGCGACCACCTGACCGCCGGTCAGCGTCGAGGTCTCGAACAGGTAGTCGGCACCGTCCTCGCAGGCCCGCGCGATGGCGTCGGCCAGGACCATCCGGCCCTCGGCGTCGGTGTTGAGCACCTCCACCTTCTTGCCGCTGTACATGGTGATCACGTCGCCCGGCCGGTAGCTGCTGCCCGACGGCATGTTCTCCGCCATCGGCAGGTAGCCGGTGACGGTCACCGACGGCTTGAGCGCCGCCACCGCCAGCATCGTCGCGCCGACCGCCGCCGCGCCGGCCATGTCCGACTTCATCTCCCACATGCCCTGCGCCGGCTTGATCGAGATGCCGCCGGTGTCGAACGTGATGCCCTTGCCGACCAGCGCGACCCGCTTGCCGCTGCCGCCGCCGGCCGGCGTGTAGGTGAGCTTCACCAACCGCGGCGGGGCCTCCGAGCCCTGGCCGACGGCGAGGATGCCGCCGTAGCCACCGGCGGCCAGCGCCGCCTCGTCGAGCACCTCGACCGCCAGGCCGGCGTCCCGGGCGGCGGTCGCCACGGCGTCGGCGAACGCCGGCGGGCGCAGCTCGTTCGGGGCGGCGTTGACCCAGTCCCGGCCGGCCCGCACCGCGCCGGCCACCGCCTGCGCCCGGTCGACCTCGGCCCGCGCGGTCGCGTCGGCCGCATCCGGCACCGCGACCAGCACCTCGGCCACCGGCTCGCGCCGCGTCGGCTGCGGCTTGGTCTTGTAGCCGGCGAACCGGTAGCCGCCCAGCAGCGCGCCCTCGGCGACCGCGCGCAGCGCGGCCGGGGCGTCGGCGTCGTCCGGCAGGGGCAGGGCGAGGGCGACCCGTGGCGCACCGGCCAACGCCCGCACCGCCGCGCCGGCGGCCCGTCGTAGGGACTCGGGCGCGGGAGCGGCACCGGAGGGCTCCGCGCCGAGCCCGACGGCGAGGACCACCGGGGCGGTCACCGTGCCGAGCGTGGCGAGCTTGATCACCTCGCCGGGGGCGCCGGTCGCGCCGAGCAGGGCCAGCGTCTCGGTCAGCTTTCCGTCGAACGCGGCGGCGATGCTCTCCGCGCCGCTGGCCAGGAGCAGGGCGTCGGCGGGTGCGCCGTCGCCCGGGTCGGTGGTCTGGCTGTGCACGCCGATCACGATCGCGTCGACGGCGAGTTCGGCGGGGTCGGTGTCGACCAGGCTGAGGGTGGTGCGGGGCGATGTCACGAAAGCTACTCCGGGCGGGCCGGGCCGGCCGCGTCGTCGCGTACCGGCGATGAAGGTCTCTCCGGCGGCAACCTACCCGCCGGAAGCGTGGCTGTCCCGCCGATGCCTGTCGACGGGATCCCGCCGATGCTAACCACAGCGGTCCCGGCCGGTAAGTTGCCACCATGACCGAGGTGACCTCCGACGCCGCCGAGACCCGGCTGCGCCGCTCCCCGCTGCACGAGCGACACACCGCGCTCGGCGCGAAACTCGCCCCCTTCGGCGGCTGGCAGATGCCGCTCGAGTACGCCGGCGGCGGCGTGCTGAAGGAGCACACGGCCGTGCGTACCCGGGTGGGCGTCTTCGACGTCTCGCACCTGGGCAAGATCCGGGTCACCGGCGCCGGCGCGGCGGACTTCGTCAACGCCTGCCTCACCAACGACCTCGGCCGGATCGCGCCCGGCCAGGCCCAGTACACGCTCTGCTGCGACGACGCCAGCGGCGGCGTGGTGGACGACATCATCGCCTACCTGCACGCCGACGACCACGTCTTCCTGGTGCCCAACGCGGCGAACACCGCCGAGGTGGCCCGCCGGCTGCGCGCCGCCGCGCCGGCCGGCGTGGACGTCGCCGACGAGCACGAGGCGTACGCGGTGCTCGCGGTCCAGGGGCCGGGCTCGGCCGACCTGCTCGCCGCGCTCGGGCTGCCCACCCGGCACGACTACATGAGCTTCTCCACCGCCTCCCTGGGCGGGGTCGAGCTGACCGTCTGCCGCACCGGCTACACCGGCGAGCTGGGCTACGAGCTGGTCGTGCCGGCCGAGCACGCGCTCGCCGTCTGGGACGCGATCTTCGCCGCCGGGCCCGAGGTGCGCGCCTGCGGCCTGGCCGCGCGGGACACGCTGCGCACCGAGATGGGATACCCGCTGCACGGGCAGGACCTCTCCCTCGACATCACCCCGGTGCAGGGCCGCTCCGGCTGGGCGGTCGGCTGGGACAAGCCGGCCTTCTGGGGCCGCGACGCGCTGCGCGCCGAGAAGGCCGCCGGCCCGTCCCGCACGCTGCGCGGTCTCACCGCGGTCGACCGGGCCATCCCGCGCCCCGGCATGGCCGTGCACGCCGGTGACCGGCAGGTCGGCGTGGTCACCAGCGGCACGTTCAGCCCGACGCTCAAGCACGGGGTCGCGCTCGCCCTGGTCGACACCGACCCGAAGCTGGCCGACGGCGAGGAACTGGAGGTGGACATCCGTGGCCGCCGCGCCCGGATGCGCCTGACCAGGCCACCCTTCGTCCAGCCCGCCGTGCGCTGAGCCAGGTGAGCCCTCGCGCAGGCGCTCGGGCGGAGCCGACCAGGTGAGCCCTCGCGCAGGCGCTCGGGCAGAGCCGACCGGTCAGTCCTCGCGCAGGCGCTCGCCGGCGTCGAGGACGGCCTGGGTCCAGCCGCCCTCCAGCACGCCGGTGCCGTCCAGGATCGCCCAGTCGACCACGTCGGACGCCTCCACCACGACCGGCGAGCCGATTCGCACGCTCGGGTCGCTGTTCGCGTCGGTGGCGCTCGCGCCGACGATCCGCTCCGGGGCGTCCCACGACGTCACGCCGGCCCAGACGTACTCCGGGCCCTCGTCGCCGGGCAGGCCGTACTTGACCACGAGCTGGCTCTCCTGCGGCAGCCGGCCGGCCAGGAACCGGGCCCGGATGTCGCCGAGCGCCGCCCGGGCGGTCGCCACCGCCCGGCTCATCGCGTCACCCGGGCGGGTGTACCGGACGTCGGGCTGGATGCCGTTGAACAGCGTCGCGCAGGCGGCGGCGAAGTAGCGGCCGGGCGGCCCGGGATGCCCGGGCGGCGGGTTCAGGCTGAGGAACGAGTCGGCGTCCGGGTCGGTGGCCGGGTCCAGCTCCAGGTGCAGCAGCACCGGCGCCGTCGCGCCGTGCTGCTCCGGATTGCCGTACGCGACCGCGATGTCGTGCCCGGTCACCGTGGCCAGCACCGGAAGCTGCACGAACGCGGGCACCTCCTCGCCGGTCAGCCCGTCGGTCCAGTCCCGCAGCAGCCGCCGGGCCGCCCCGGTCATCACCGCGCCCCAGGCCCGGGTGAGATGGTCCGGCACGCCCTGGGCCTGCAACTCCAGCAGCCCGAACCGGCGCAGCCCCTTGGTGGTGAACCAGAGCCCGTCGGCGTCCGAGGAGTAGGGCACCAGCACCCAGTCGACCAGCCGGATCCGGCCGTGCTCGTCCGGGAGCGAACGCAGCGCCGCCGCCGGGTCGAGGAACTGCAGCCCGAACACGTCCACCACGTCCCCGCCGACCGTCTCGGCGACCGCCGCGGCGACGGCCCGGGCCGCCCACTCGTGCGCCGGCGGCCAGCCCGGCCGGTATTCGGCCTGCACCACCACGAGGTGGGTGGCGGCGGCCAGCCGGGCGAGCTGCTCCTCGGTCGCCCCGAACGCGGCGAGCAGGTCCGGCGGCAGCTCCGGGAACTCGTCGACGGTGCGGGTGTCCACGCTCATCAGCGGGCTGTCCAGCATCTGCCTGGCCAACCCGAACACCGGGGCGGCCAGCCGGCCGGCCAGCCCCTCCACCGCGGTCTTCGGGCTGACCCGGGGCAGCCCCTCGATCGGCACCAGGTAGGTCGCGTCGAGCGACTCCGGCACCGGTACCGGCAGGAAGTCGTCCGTGATCAGCATCCGTCCCCCTCGACCGCGCCGGCGCACCCACCCGAACGCTACCCGCCCGACCGGGTGACGATCAGCCGGTCAGCACCAGTCCCAGGTAGGACAGCGTGGTGACGGCCTCCACCAGCGCCCCGAGGACGTCGCCGGTGATGCCGCCGAAGCGGCGTACCAGGTGCCGCAGGAGCCCGGCCGCGACGGCGAGCGCGGTGAGCACGGCGAGCGGCCCCTGCCACGGGCGGCCCGGCACCGCGGGCGCGGCCAGCAGCGCCACGGCGAGCGCGCCGAGCGCCAGCGGTACCCACCCCACGGTGCCGGCCACCAGCGCGCCCAGCCCGTCCGGCCGGGCCGCCGGCACCCCACGGCGGCAGGCCAGCGTGACCGCCAGCCGCCCGGCGGCGGTGGCCGCGACCACCGTGGCGAGCGCCGCGACCCCCGCCCGCTGGACCAGCTCCGCGAGCACCGCGGTCTGGAGCAGGAGCACGGCCACCAGCGCGACCACCCCGAACGGTCCGACGTCCGGCTGCTTCATGATCTCCAGGGCGGCCGGTCCCCGCCGGTAGGAGCCGAGCGCGTCCACGGTATCGGCCAGCCCGTCGAGGTGCAGGCCGCGGGTGAGCAGCGCCCCCAACCCGACCGTGACCCCGGCGGCGACCAGCGGCGGGGCGAGCGCCCCAGCCGCCAGCAGCGCCCCGCCGAGCACCGCGCCGAGCAGCGCCCCGACGGCCGGGGCCAGCGCCATCGCGGTGCCGGCGGTGGCCCGGTCGACCCGGCCGGCGCGTACCGGCGCGGTGGTGAACGTGGTCAGCGCCAGCCGGACGCCGTCGGCGAGCCGGGGCTCAGTCGGCACGGCGGCCGGGCGACACCGGCTCGTCGGACCCGGTGGTGGTCGGGCCCGGCCCGGCCGGCGCCGGCTCGGCGAAGTCCGGCTCGTCCGCCGGGGCGGCCGGCTGCGGCTCGGCGACGTCGTCGTCCTCCGTGCCGCCGCCCAGCGCCGGGTGCGTCGGCAGGGCGGCGGCGAGCGCCAGCGCCGAGCGCAGCAGCGGCAGGGCGGCCAGCGCCGTCGCCCCCTCGCCCAGGTCGAGGCGGAGGTCCAGCAGCGGAGTCAGGCCGAGCACGTCGGCGGCGAGCCGCACGCCGGGCCGGCCGCCGTGGTCCGGCAGCAGGCACCAGTGCCGGGCCTGCCCGGCCAGGTCGCGGCTGACCATGCCGGCGGCGGTGCCGACCGGGCCGTCCAACAGCACCGGCACCCGCCGGGCGGTCGCGCCGAGCAGCACGCCGGTGGCCATCGCGATGTCGCCGCCGCCCAGCTCGGCCAGGACGTCCTTGGCCTCGCGGGGGGAGCGCCGGGTGCGGTGCAGCGCGTCCCGGACGGCCGCACAGCGGACCATCCAGGCGTTGTCGTCGATCTCGCCCTGCTCGGTCACCACCCGGCCGAGCACCGCCGGCGGCTCCGCGCCGGCGGTGGCCGCCAGCACCGCGGCGGCGGCTGCCTCGGCGCCGGCCCCGCAGGCCGCCAGCACCAGCAGGTGCACGCCGGCGTCGGCGGCCTGCTCGGCCAGCCGCCAGCCGTAGCGCAGCGCCGACTCGACCTGGTCGGCGTCCAGCGCCGGCCCGTCCTCGAACGGCGCCGAGCCGGGCGCCTCGACGACCTGGAGGCTGGCGCCGTTCTCGGCGGCCAGCCGGGCCAGCGCGCCCCGGCCGGCGCGGGCCTGCCGGGCGCGGCGGGCCGACTCGCCGGGCACCGCGCCGGCGGACGCCCCGCCGGCGTGGTCGCCGTGCAGCAGCAGCACCCGGACGGTGTCCCACGGGCGCGGGGTCGAGGTGCCCTGGGTGGCGGCGGCGAAGCCGACCACCTGCTCCAGCACGCCCAGGCCGGCGCCGGGCAGGTCGAGGGTGGCGAGCCGGTCGACCGCCTGCGGGCCGGTGTAGTCGTCCGGCATCGGCAGTTCCATGCCGGGCTGGATGACCAGACCGGTAGCGATCATCGGCAACGCCATGGTGGGTGCCGCCCAGTCCCCGGCGCCGCCCGTGCCGGCGGCGGGCGGGGCCGGCGGCGGCGTCGCGGCCGGCGTGAACACCTCGGGCAGCGGCGCGTCCGGCGGGACGCTCTCCGGCCGACGCGCGGCCGGGCGGTCGTGTCCGGCCCACGGCGGAGTCTCCGCGACCTCGACCGGCTGTGCCGCCAGGTCGGACCCGGACCGCGCCGACGCGACCGGGTCCGGCACCGGACGGTGTGCCGGCGTCGCCCGGCCCGGCTGGGCCGGTGCGGCGTGGGCGTCGGCGGCGGGCTTGAGCCAGGCGGTCTGCCCGGCCACCACCAGCGCGACCGCGTCGCAGGCGTCGGCCACCGCCCGGTTGGTCGCGCCGAGCGCGTCGGTGAACGCCCGGCCGAGCGGCGTGGTGGGCACCAGGGACAGCCCGACCTCGGGGCTGACCAGCACCAGCCGCGCCTCGCTGGCCCGCACCGCGGCGGCCAGCTCGGCGATCGTGGCGGTGTCGTCGGCGGGTTGGTGGGCGGGGTCGAGCAGCACGGTCACCCAGCCGCCGAGATCGTCCACGAGCAGCGTGTCGTTCGGGCCGGCGGCGGCGATCACCTCGGCCAGCCGGCCCGGATCCGCCGCCGTCTCCTCGGTCGTCCAGCTCCCCGGCCGGCGGGCCCGGTGGGCCGCGAGGCGGGCCGCCCACTCGGTGTCGTCCGGCTCCCCGGCGGGTGCGGTGGCCACGTAGCGGACCATGGGCGCGTCGGCGACCAGGGACTCGGCGAACCCGGACTTGCCGGAGCGGATACCGCCGAGCACCAGGAGGGTGTGCCACCCGTCAACGGACATGCCCGTACCTTAGTTCTCCGGCTCCCGTCCCACCCGACCCCACCCCTGCGCCGATCTTGCCGGTGCGGCCCCCGGGATGCCGGACATGACCGGTCCGTCAGGGCGGAAAGTGCAAGATCGCGGAGGGCGGGCGGCGGGCCGCCGGTCGGCCGGAGCCCCTGCTGAGCGCCACGGGTGAAGCCCCCGCCATCGGCCGGTAACCATCAACGCTTAGTGATCATGGCGCCCGATTGGACGGACCTGCGTCCGTTCTGTCCTTGCAAGTTGTAACGGGGATTTACAGGGCCGAGTAGTGGTCCGTAGCGTGCGCTCATCCTGATTCGATGAGCTACGGGGGCGATCGTGGTCGGTGGGGTCGGTGCTGCGCTTCGGCGGCAGCGAGGGTGGCTTGCCGCCCTGTGCGCACTGGTGGCGGTGAGCGGTACGCCCGCGCCGGCAGGGGCGGCGCCCGCGACGCCGACGGCGGCGGACCGAGTGGCGGCGCAGCGGACGGCCGGCGACGTGGCGCCCGACGAGGCGTCGGCGGCGGCGTTGGCGTATCGGACCCGGCGGCCGGTGCTGGTGTCGGGCCGGACGTCGGAGTCGTCTCGGACGTGGGCACAGCCGGACGGAACGTTCCGCTCCGAGGTGTCGCTGGCCCCGGAGCGGGTGCGGGACGGCAGCGGGTGGCGCGAGATCGACCTGTCGTTGGAGCGCCGCTCGGACGGGTCGGTGGCGCCGCGGGTGCACGCGCGTGGGGTGGTGCTCTCCGGCGCGCGCTCGGCCGGCTCCGACCGACTCGTGTCGTTGGGGCGTGGTGCCGACGCCGTCGCACTGGGCTGGCGCGGTGCGTTGCCGGAGCCGGTGTTGTCGGGAAACCGGGCGACGTATCGGCAGGTCCGTCCGGACGTCGATCTGATCGTGGAGGTTCAGCCGGCGGGCTTCCAGTATTTCCTCGAGGTGCGGACGCCGCAGGCGGCGGCTGGTCTGACGTCGGTGTCGATGCCCTGGCGCACCGGCGGGATGTCGCGGACGGCGGCGGCCCCGGGAACGACCCTCCGGTACGCCGCGGAGTCCGGCGCGAAAGTGGTCGTGTCGTCCGCGCAGATGTGGGACGCGTCGGTGTCACCCCGTGCCGGTGAGCACGCGCGAGTGGCGCCGGTCGGCGTGCAGGTGCGGGGTGCGGGCGACGCGGCGGAACTGGTGCTGACCCCGGACGCGAAGATGCTTGCCGATCCGACCGCCCGCTATCCGATCACGATCGATCCGTCGGTCAACCTGAATCCGTCGTTCGACGCGTTCGTGCAGAACACCTACAGCTCCGACCAGTCCGGGGACGAGGACCTGAAGCTCGGGTGGAACGACGACGCCGACGCGGGATGCGGCTCCGGCTGCACCGCTCGATCGTTTCTCAGCTTCGGTGGTCTGGGCGGCTACAGCGGCGCGACGGTGGTGTCGGCGGAGTTGTTCCTCTGGAACTACCACTCCTGGTCGTGCACGGCGGCCAGGTGGGAGTCGTGGCGCACGGGCGCGGTGTCGACGGCGACGCGGTGGACGAACCAGCCGAGCTGGATCGAGCAGGACGGCTCGTCGACCGGCACCAAGGGCTATGGGGGATGCGGCGCCGGCTGGGTATCGGTGTCGGTGAAGAAGACGTTCCAGACGGCGGTGAGCGCCGGGGCGTCGACCGCGACCGTCGGCCTCCGTGCGGATTCGGAGAGCAACCACAACGGGTGGAAGCGGTTCCGGTCGGCCAACGCCTCCTCCGGGCGCCCGTACGTGACGCTGGTGTACAACCGCACCCCGGCCGCGCCGACGACACAGACCATCGACTCCTGCTACACCGCGTGCGGGTCACCGGCGATCGTGCGTTCCGGTACGCCGACGATCAGCGCGAAGGTCGCCGACCCTGACGGCGGGACGCTGCGCGCCGAGTACGAGGTGTACGACAACGCCAAGGTCACGATCAAGGCCAGGTCGGGCACCGCGGTCACCGGCGTCAAGTCCGGTACCGCCAAGCCGTGGCGGATCGTGCCGGTGTCCGGCGCGCGTCTGCCCGACGGCACCTACCACTGGCGGGCCCGCGCCTGCGACACCTACACCTGCGGCGGATACTCCGGCTGGTTCACCTTCACCGTCGACACCACCGACCCGTCGCTGCCCACCGTGTCCAGCACCAGCTATCCGGAGAAGGCCACCGGCACCTGGAGCGGCGGGCCCGGGCAGGCCGGCGACTTCATCTTCGGTGCGAACGGTGCCACCGAGATCACCCAATACGTCTACTCCCTCAACGGCGGCAACGCGGTCACGCTGTCGGCCGGGCCCGCAGCCGGCACCCAGATCCTGAGCACCAACCAGCAGACCGTGGCGTCGGGCACCACCGGCTTCTGGGGCATCAACGCCCTTCCGCTGGGGTCTTCGCTGGGGCACAACGCCTCGGGTTCGTTGCTGGTCCAACCCACCCACACTTCCATAGATAGCTATGCATATTTTCTGGACAGTCGGGGCAAGCAACTGGGTATGCAGCCTGGAAGGCGATACAGCCTTTCCGGCTGGGTGAACGTGTCATCCGAGGCCAGGCAGGCGACGAAGTCTCCCTACGCCTTCCGCATCGTTCTGCGCTACCAGGACGAGGACGGCTGGCACATGGCGATGTCGAACCAGGCATCCAAGACGGGAGTCTGGGAGCAACTCACCCTCTCCACGACGCTCCCGGCAGGCATGACCGCCGCGGAGATCCGCCTTTACAACGGCACCGCCATGAAAGAAGGCGGAGTTCTGTTGAACAAGCCGGTGTACTACGACGACCTGTCGGTGATCGAGGAAGGCGGTCTGGTTCGCAGCATCACCCCCGACCGTGACGGAGTCAATGTGCTCTCGGTGCAGGCCCGCAACGCGGCCGGGGTAACGTCAGACCCACGTGTCTTCCAGTTCCTGGTCATGCCGAGCACCGGTTCGTGGCACTGGGCCCTCGACGAGGGGACGGGTACGACGGCGGCATCGCTGCCGGAGGGCCGAACGGCCACGTTGAGTCCCGGCGCGACGTGGACGAGTCCGGGACGTGTGGGTGCCGGAGCGGTCAATCTCGACGGTCTGAGTAGCGCCACGACGGTTTCACCCGTCCTGGACACCAGCAGTCCGGCCGGCTTCACCGTCGCCACGTGGGCCCGCAAGTCCAGCACGGGCGGCAGCGTGCAGACTGCCGTCTCGCAGGACGGGACGGAGACCTCGATGTTCCGACTGGGTTACCGCGCTGACCGAGACCTCGATGCCGACGGCGTCAACGACCCGGTCTGGTGCTTCTCACTGGCGAGGTCGGACGTTGCCGGTGCACGTGAGGACTCCGCCTGCACGACCGACTACGTGGTGGACGACGACTGGGTGAGCCTGGTCGGGGTCTACGACGATGTGACGGGGCAGATCCGGCTCTACGTCAACGGCACCCCCGACCTCGGTGGCACGCTCGTCACCGCTACGGCGGTGGACGGGGCCTGGTCCGCCACCGGGTCGTTCGTGATGGGACGCGGGCAGGACAGCGCGTCGCCGACGGAGCCCTGGACCGGCGACCTGGACCACGTCTATGCCAGCCAGTACGTGTGGAGCGAGTCGGAGATCGTCCAGCACGTCATTTCCTGACTCACTTCCCGCGGAGCAACCAAGATCCTATCGCTGAAGGAGAACCGTGGGTTCCCTCGACGTCGCGCGCCCTTTTTCCGGTCACTTTCTCCGATCATTCTCCCGGCGTAGCCGTGCCGTCGCCGGGCCGATGGCCACCGTCCTGATCGCCGGCCTGCTGTGGCAGGCGCCGGGCTCGGCTGGGGCCCGTCCCGGCTGGCAGCCGCCGAAGGGCAGGGACGTCACCGGGGTTCCGGTGACGAAGCTCAAGCATGCGACCCGGCCGGCCTGGACGGCTGCTGGGCGGGAGGCGCGGGCCGGAAAGGTGAGCTGGCCGTCTGCCGGCCGCGCCGAGGTCGACCTCAACGCCCTCTCGGCCGCCGCTGCCCGGGCCGGTGACGGCGGGGCGCGGGCCGGCACGCTGCCGATCTGGGTCACCGCCGCCGGGACGCAGGAGCGGGCCAATCGCTCGGCGTCGGTCGCACCGCCGGGCAGGGTGACGGTGGAGGTCGCCGACCGGGTCGCGGCAGCGCGGGCGGGTGTGGCCGGGCTCGTGGCCAAGGTCGGTCGGTCGGACGGGCTGCGCGCGGGTGGCGACGTACGTCTGGAGGTCGACTACTCCGGCTTTGCCGGCGCGTACGGCGGGGACTGGGCGTCCCGCCTGCGAGTGGTGTCCCTGCCCGACGGCGCTGTGCTGCCCGGACGCAACGACCTGCGCAACAGCCGGGTGTCGGCAACGGTGCCCCTGTCGGCCACCGGTGCGGCGACGACCTTCGCGGTGACCGCCGGCCCGTCGGGGGACAACGGGGACTACGGCACGACCAGCCTGTCGGCGGCCGGTACCTGGCAGGTCTCCCAGCAGACCGGCGCTTTCTCCTGGTCGTATCCGATGAACAAGCCGCCCGCGATGGGCGGCCCGGAGCCGTCGATGGGGTTCAGCTACAACTCCGGCGCGGTGGACGGCTTGTCCGGGGGCACGAACACCCAGGGATCATGGATCGGTGACGGCTGGGACATGTGGCCCGGCTACGTGGAGCGCAAGTTCCGGTCGTGCGCGGACGACAAGACCGCGATCCGTGGCGGCGAGCCGAACAACAAGCTCGTCAACAGTGGCGACCAGTGCTGGTACAAGCCCGAGGGTAACGCCACGATCTCGCTGAACGGGCAGGCCACCGAGCTGGTGCCGTCGAGCGGTGGCCTGTGGAAGGGCGAGGCGGACGACGGATCGAAGATCGAGCTGAAGAAGGACTCGTCGTTCGCCAACGGCGACAACGACAACGAGTACTGGAAGGTCACCAAGACCGACGGCACGCAGTACTTCTTCGGCCGCAACCACGGCGTCGGCGGCGCGTCGGCGGCGACCGCCACCAATTCGGTGTGGACCGCGCCGGTGTACGGCAACCACCCGGACGAGCCGGGTTACGTGGCGGGCAACTACGCGGCGTCGCGCACCACCCAGGCGTGGCGTTGGAACCTGGACTACGTCGTCGACCCGCAGGGCAACACCCTCACCTACTACTACGGGAAGGAGGAGGGCGCCTACGGGCGTGAGGGGAACAAGGACAAGCGGACCACGTACGACCGCGGGGGATGGCTGTCGAAGATCGAGTACGGAAGCCGCTCGGATGCCCCGTCGACGACGTACGCGGCGGCGCGGATCCTGTTCGACGTCGCCGACCGGTGCGCGAGCAACTGCTGGTCGGGAGCCGATCCGGTCAAGGCGTCCTGGCTGGACACACCGTGGGACCAGTACTGCAAGGCCACGCCGTGCACCGACCAGTTGTCGCCGACGTTCTGGACGGCGAAGCGGCTGTCGCGGGTGCGCACGCAGGTGTACTCGGGTTCGGGAGGCACGTACGACGAGGTGGAGTGGTGGACGCTGCGCCACTCCTACCTCCAGTCGGGTGACAACGAGGGCAAGCCGATGTGGCTGGCCGGGATCACCCGCACGGGTAAGGTGACGTCCGCCGGCGGCACCGAGGTGAGCGACCCGGAGGTCGTGTTCGACCCGGGCGCGGAGGCCCTGGCGAACCGGGTCGACGGGATGGCCGACGGTCGTTCCGACCTCTTCCGCTACCGGATCCAGACGATCACCACGGAGTCCGGCGCGCAGATCTCGGTGACCTACTCACCGAAGGAATGCACGCGCGGCAGCACCCCGTTGGTCCACGCCAACACCAAGCGCTGCTACCCGGCGTACTACGGGCCGAAGGGTGAGGAGCCCACCCTCGACTGGTTCCACAAATATCGGGTCGACCGCGTCGACGTCTACGACAACACCGGTGGGTTCACCCACGAGCAGACCAACTACGACTACCTGGACCAGCCCGCCTGGCACTACGACGACTCGGAGCTGACCGAGCCGAAGAAGCGCACCTGGGGTGAGTTCCGCGGCTACGGCAAGGTCCGCGTCCGCAAGGGCCTGGAATCCGGGGTGCAGTCCGCGACCGAATACCTCTACTTCCGTGGCATGGACGGCGACAAGCAGCCCTCGGGCACGCGCAGTGTCGACATCACCGACTCCCAGAACACCAAGGTCATCGACGAGGACCCGTACGCCGGCATGGTGCGGGAGGAGACCACGCTGCTCGGTGCCGGGGGCAGTTGGCTCGCCAGCACCATCAGCACACCGGTCAAGCAAGGACCGACCGCCAGCTCCGGGAACCTGAAGTCCTTCATGGCGGCCACCGGCACGGTGCGCAGCCGGATGAAGTTGGCCGACGGGTCGACCCGCTGGACGAAGACCGTCACCACCTACAACAGCGACAACCTGCCCACCAGTGTCGACGATCTGGGTGACGAGTCCACTGCCGCCGACGACCGCTGCACCCGCACCTGGTACGCCCGCAACGGCACCGCCTGGATCCTCGACCTGGCCAAGAAGACCGAGACCGTCGGCGTCAACTGCGCGGCCACGCCCACGCTGCCCGCCGACATGCTGTCGTCCACCCGCACCACCTACGACAGCGACACCAACGACTGGAACACCTACCTGCCCGTCTACGGCAACGTCGCCAAGGTCGAGGAGATCGACTCCTGGACCGGCGCCGCCCCGAACTGGGCGACCGTCGGTCGTACCAAGCACGACCCGATCGGTCGGGTGAAGGAGAGCTACGACGCGCTCGGGCGCCTCACCAAGACCGACTACACCCCGGCCAGCGGTGGACCGGTCACCTCCGTCAAGATCACCAACCCGCTGTCGCAGTCCAGCACCGCCACCTACGCCCCCGCGTGGCACCTGCCGACGGCGTTGGAGGACCCCAACGGACTGCGCAGCGATCTGACCTACGACGGTCTGGGTCGGCTCCGACAGGTGTGGCTGCCGGGGCGGCTGAAGAGCAGCCACCTCACGACGCCGGACAAGGAGTACTTCTACGACGTGCGCAACACCGCGCCCAGCGCGGTGACGGCGAAGACTCTGCTTCCGTCCACCACGGCGTCCTACCACACCACCATCACCCTCTACGACGGCCTGCTGCGGGCCCGGCAGATCCAGACCCAGGCGCCCGGCGGCGGCCGGGTGCTGACCGACACGGTCTACGACTCGCGCGGCCTGCTCGACTGGACCTCCCAGCCCTACTACGACACCACCAACACGGCCCCGAACAAGACCCTGGTGGGCAGCGTCGGCACGCCCGCCGTGCCGGCCTTGACCGAGAACGTCTACGACGGGGCGGGCCGGCTCACCGACGCCATCTTCAAGGTCGGCGTGGACACCACGCAGAACGAGAAGTGGCGCACCACGACCACCTACGCTGGCGAGCGCACAAGTGTCTTGCCGCCCCTCGGCGGCGTCGCGAGCACCAGGATCGTCGACGGCAGAGGGCAGACCGTCGCCCTGCGGCAGTACAAGGACCGCGCCCAGGTCGGCAGCGACAATACCTCGACGTTCGACGAGTACCGCTACGGCTACACCGACCGTGGCGAGCTGGCCGGCGTCACCGACCCGGTGGGGAACACCTGGCGCTACAGCTACGACCAGCGTGGTCGCAAGGCGTCCGACGACGATCCGGACCGCGGCTCCACCAGTTACACCTACAACCTTGCCGGTGAGCTGCTCACCAGCAAGGACGCGCGACAGAAGACGCTCGTCTACGCCTACGACGTGCTGGGCCGGAAAAAGGCCGTCCGGGAGGAGTCCACCACCGGCAAGCTACGCGCCGAGTGGAGCTACGACACGCTGCCGTACGGCATCGGCAAGCTGACCAAGTCGGTGCGCTACGAGCCGGCCGGCTCGACCAACGCCTACGTCAACGAGGTGGTCGCCTATGACACCAGCGGCCGGCCCAAGGACACCCGGATCAGCGTCCCGGCCACGGAGGGTGGGCTCTGCGCCTCGAACACGCTGACCCCCTGCTCGTACGACTACACCACCACGTACCGCCCCGACGGCCAGGTCGCCACCGCCACCCTTCCTGCCGCCGGCGGCCTGGCCAGCGAGAAGTTGATCTATACGTACAACGACGTCGGCCTGCCCAACGGCCAGCTCTCCGCCGCGCAGATCTACGTCAACCAAACCAGCTACACCAAGCTGGGCACCGTCCTGCAGACGATCCTCGGCGCCACCGGCAAACGCACCTGGGTCACCAACACCAACGACCAGAACACCGGCCGCCTCACGAACAGCAACGCCATTCCCGAGCTCAAGCCCGAGGTCTTCAACTTCACCTACCACCAGGACCCATCCGGCAACGTCGACAAGATCACCGACACCCCGGCCAACGGCGCGGCCGAGACCCAGTGCTACTCATACGACTACCTCAGCCGGTTGACCGACGCCTGGACGCCCAGCAGCGGCGACTGTGGCGGCGCTCGCAGCGCGGCCGCACTCGGCGGCCCGGCGCCGTACTGGCACGCGTACACGTACACGGCCGGCACGGACAACCGCCGCACCGAGACCTCCTACGAGGGCGGGCAGAGGACCCGCACCTACAGCTACCTGCCGCAGGGGCAGGGGACCGGCTCCCACCCGCACGCGGTGGAGATGGTCGAGACGACCGGTACGGTCACCAAGACCGAGAACTACACCTACGACGAGACCGGCAACACCAAGACCCGACCGGGGCCGAGCGGTCCGCAGAACCTGACCTGGGACCACGAGGGCCGCCTCTTCTCGGTCGCGGACAACAGCGGCAGCACCAGTTACGTGTACGACGCCGACGGCAACCGCCTCGTCCGGCGTGATCCCACCGGCGCCACCCTCTATCTGCCGGGTGGCACCGAGGTCCGCAAGCCCACCAGCGCCGCGGCTGCCGGCACCCGGTACTACGCCCACGTCGCCGGGGCGGTCGCCGTGCGGGACTCCACCGGCAGGCTGGACTGGATCGTCTCGGATCATCACGGCACCGCCGAGGCGACCATCCGCAACAGCGACCTGACCGTGGCCCGGCGTCGCAGCCTGCCGTTCGGCGCCGACCGGGGCACGTCACCCAGCGGCTGGCCCACCGTCATGGACAAGGGCTTCGTTGGCGGCACCGAGGACAACACCGGCCTCACCCACCTGGGGGCACGCGAATACGACTCCGCGCTCGGCAGCTTCATCTCGCTCGACCCGATCATGGACATGGTCGATCCCCAGCAGTGGCACGGTTACGCCTACTCGCATCACAATCCCGCCACCCGAAGCGATCCCAGCGGGCTGATCGACGCGGACTGTGCGGTGATCAAGGGCGGCTGTCCGGACTACCAACCCGGGAACGAGCAGGGCAACCAGGAGCAGAAGAAGAAGAGCCGGTGCTGGCCGGCGAGGTGCACTGGCAACTCGGGCGGCGGCGGAGACGAGGACCCCTTCGACCCGGACACGTGGACCGACAAGATGCCGGACGGCCGGAAGGTGCCCGCCAAGGGCAACATGGCTCTTCCGGTGTGGACCCAAGTCGTCTACGGAAAGCATGTTTCCAGTCTGACCGCGGTCGAGTTGGAGCGGGCCCGCACGGACGTCCTGTGTTACAACTACCCGGATGTCTGCCAGGGAATCATCGACGAACTGTGGTCGGATGTCGGGAACCTGCTCGGTGAGCTGACAGGTGTCAACGACGCCGTCGACTGTGCCCACGGCAGCGCCTCGGGATGCGCCTGGACGGTCATCGGCCTGATCCCGATCGGGAAGCTGAAGGGGGCAGGCAAGGTCGGCGAGGCATTGCTCGACGGCGGGAAGGTGCTGTGCAGCTTCACTCCCGATACGAAGGTCCTCATGGCGGACGGCACTGCCAAACCGCTGAGCGACATCAGGGTGGGAGACAAGGTCCTCGCCACCGACCCGCAGACGGGCCGGACCGGCCCGGAAGTGGTCACTCACATCTGGATCCACGAGGACGCACTGCAGGACCTTGAGGTCGACGGGCACATCGTCACTACTACCGGGGACCATCCTTTCTGGAACGCCAGGAGCGGCCTGTGGCAACGCGCGGATGCTTTGCCGCGGGATGCCAGGTTGAGCACGACAACTCGGCGCCTGCTCTCGGTCGGTTCGCTCGATTCGTCGAAGCACGTCGGGCTGGCGTACAACCTGACCGTCAACGGTCCGCATACGTACTATGTGATAGCCGGCACCACGCCGGTGCTGGTGCACAACACCTGCGGCGATGGGTTGGATGACGTATCTCGGAATATTGCCAATCACGCGAACGGTGAAGCGCTGCGTCCCAACGGTGACGGAACCCACTTCGTCAGGGGTGTTGACCCGAAGGCTCTCGGCCACTATGTCGACGGCGTGATCAATGGTAATGTGCCGAATGTGCGGACTCGTTACCTCCGCAATGGACGAGTTGGTTACTGGGATCCCGACAAGCGAGCTGTTGTTATCGAGGACGGCGATGCCGGAACGGTCTTCACTCCCAGAGGCGGGGAAGACTGGTTCGATAACATCCTGAAGTGACGGGCGGATCTTATGCGATCGATCGTGCTTACCGATAGCCAGTTCGAGATAGCTTTTCAAGTTACGTACCAAGCGACGAATTTCGACGAGCTGCGTCTGCGTAAGCTGGGAATAACGCCCGATGATCTCGAATGGCTGATTGTCGCACTGAGATCGGCTCACGATGAGGTGGACCGTGCCGCCAAGGTGCGAATCGAATTCCAGGATCCCTCCCCTGAAGGTGAGCGCGACGTCGCAAGTGCGGCAACAATGCCTCATGAGAGCGATCCTGCAGACGTGGTTCGGATAGGCCTTCCTGCCGTCTGGGCCAGTCGCTGGCCTCTGCTGACGGAGTTGGTGATGTCGAGCCTCAGCCACCGCGAACTGTTCTTGCGCACGGGGTACCAATGGCATGAGATGGAGAGTGCCGTGCAGAGGCTTGAGGGGGCCAGCTGATTGCCCGATGACGACTGAGGGGCGTATCGCTGCTCTGGAGAAGATGGGCGGATGATCGGTGGACCGGCCGCTTCTCTGGTCGATGAACGGCTTGGCTGGCGCTGCCGAGCGGCCAGATCGGTGGTGGGTCGGCAACCGTCGGCAGCTCGCGGGTTAGTCTTGCCGCCGTTGCCATTGTCACGAACGACGGCGAGGGGAGACGCGGCATGGCGTGGAGCTGGCGGTACGAGGGCGCGAACGGCGACCCGGTCGACGGCCCGGGTGAGTCGTTCCCGAGTCAGGCGGACGCCGAGTCGTGGATCGGCCAGGCCTGGCGGGAGCTCGCGACGTCCGGCGTCACCACCGTCGTGCTGGTCGAGGACGACCGGGTCGACTACCGGATGAGCCTGGAGCCCTCGGCCGAATGACCGGCTACGACCGCCCGGGTGACCCGCTGGTCCTCGGCGTGCCCCGGGCGGCGTTCCGGCCGAGTCCGATCTTCCTGCTCCTGGTCGCGCTCTTCGTGGCCGGCGGCGCGATGACCTGGAACCGGTTCGGCAACGTCCGGTTCGACATCTTCCTCTTCGTGGTCGCCGGCTGGCTGGTCTCGCTCTGCCTGCACGAGTACGCGCACGCCGTGGTCGCGTACCGGGCCGGCGACCGGGACGTTGTCAAGCCCCGGGTTTGGTGGAGAGTTGGTTAGCTGGTTTTCAGGGGTGCGGTGACCGGGTGGGTCATCGCGTGTAGGGCCTCGTGTTCGGCGG
>NZ_JBFAGS010000034.1:0-38154 GCF_040653835.1 Micromonospora sp. NPDC050980
CGACGGCTCAGCGGCCGGCTGTCCCACGGTGGTCTCGGTCGTCATCTGGCGTCTCTCCCTTGATCGGTCGATCAGCCGTTATTTGTACAGTCCCCGGACAGTGGCAACCAGTCCTGCTACGTCGGTCACCACCCGAACATCTCGACCCCGAAGCGGTCCGGCCAACGCTACCGCAACTATGGCTTCGTCTATGTCAATGGAGTCAATGTCTTCGCCAGCACCAGCCAGGACACCTACTGACTATTGCGCCTTGCGGGAACCGTACGTCACGTGGTGAGCCCCCGTAAGCCCGGATGACTGCGGACGAGTTGACACAGTGGGCAACCTCTGAGAAGCCGCAGGGGTGTCTACCTGAACGGATAGACACCCCTGCGGACTCGGGATAACGCCGGAACACTTGGCCATGATGCCTGCTCCAGGTTGGCGACTAGCTATTTAAAGCGGCAGGACGCTGAAACAACGCGACCTGTCTCAACATCGACAATTACCACTGTGGTTGACGTAGCGGTCCGATGATCCGGCTGAGCCATTCGGGAAGGGCACGCTGGTTCGGGAGAAATCTGCGGGTGGTGAACCTGTGGGTCTACCACTGGCGGTGAGCTCGGCTCGCCAGTGAGGAAGCCTAGGCCCAGCGCTACACCGGCCGTGACGACGGACCACGGCCGCAGGCCTCGCGGCGGTGACGAGGTGCGCTCCGGCACGTCCAAGTCAATAACAGGCATACGGCACGCTAGCGCCCCGGACTTCCCTTAGAGCCATCGGGAGTCTGGACTCACGAAGCGGCGTGCGACGCGCCTGCTTAGCGGCCTCGAAGGACAGGCGCCCTGTCCAATCCTGGCACCGGCCGCCATGCCGACGACCGCCATCCGTACCGTTACCAGGATGACCGAGCCCACACCGCCTCCGGAAGTCCGTGTCACCCGCCGCACTGTTTCGGACGTAGAAGGCAGGGCGGCGAGTCGGCATTGGTGGGACGAGGACGCTGACAGCTACCAGGAAGAGCACGGCGCTTTCCTCGGAGAGGTTGACCTCGTGTGGTGTCCCGAGGGCCTACGCGAAGCAGACGCGAGGCTGCTCGGCGACGTGAAGGGAACACGAGTCCTGGAGATAGGCTGCGGCGCGGCTGCGGGCTCACGCTGGCTAGACGGCCAAGGGGCCGACGTCACGGCACTGGACCTGTCCGCCGGCATGTTGCGGCACGCTAAGTTGGCCGCCGAACGCTCGGGGGTGCATGTGCCGCTCGTACAAGCTGACGCCCTGGCGATGCCGTTCCGCGCGGGCACCTTCGACACCGTGCATACCGCGTTCGGCGCTGTCCCGTTCATCGCAGACTCTGAAGCGCTCATGCGCGAAGTGTTCCGGGTGCTGCGCCCTGGTGGGGCATGGGTCTTTGCCATTACTCACCCGATGCGCTGGATTTTTCTCGACGATCCCGGCGAGGCCGGCCTAACGGCTGTCCACTCATACTTCGACCGCCGCCCGTATGTCGAACAGGACGAGGCGGGAGTGCCCACCTATGTTGAGGCGCACCGCACCCTTGGTGATCGCGTCCGAGAGCTTACGGCCGCCAGCTTCATTCTCTGCGACGTAGTCGAGCCGGAGTGGCCGCCGGGGCACGAGGAAGTCTGGGGCCAGTGGAGCCCGCTGCGCGGCCGGCTGTTCCCTGGTACCGCCATCTTCGTAGCCCGCCGTCCAACCTAGTGCGCGAAGAGCGACAAGGACGTATGGCGGAGGTATAGCAGGTGTAACCAGGGTTTTTTTTGATGCTGCAAGATCATGCCCACTTGATCGGGTGGGTGACCGAGAAGACCCACCGGCCGCCGGGGCGCAGCACCCGGGCCACCTCGCGCATCGCCGCCGCCGAGTCGTCGACGAACGGGATCGCGCCGAACGCGGTGCACACCGTGTCGAAGGCGGCGTCGGCGAACGGCAGGGCCAGCGCGTCGGCCTGGAGCAGCGGCACGCGTACCCCGGTCCGGGCGGCGGCCTCGGCGGCGTGGCGCAACATGCCGGCGGACAGGTCCAGGGCGACCGGTCGGGCGCCCTCGGCGGCGAGCCAGCGGGCGGCGGCGGCTGCGCCGGCGCCGAGTTCGAGGATCCGCCGGCCGCTGACGTCGCCGAGCAGCCGGGCGTCGGCCTCGCGCAGGCCCTCCGGGCACCAGACGAAGTCGACCGCGCCGAGGAACGCGCCGTGCTCGGCCTGGTAGGCGTCGGCGTCGGTGTCCCACCAGCCGCGGTTGGCGCGGCGGATCTCGGCGGCGTCGACCCGCCGGCGGGTCACCCTGTCGTCGTCCACGGGTTCACGCTAGGTCCGGCGGTCCGGACCCGTGCGGTGGGGGTGGTGGCTGGGGCAGGTGTGACGGATGAGACAGCGGTGGCACCTTACCGAGCAAAATCTCCGCTTTCGCAGCGGATGAGTTCGTGTGGAGCCGGGAGGGCTTGCACGCTGTGGTAATGCAGCGGGTAGGCTAGACGATGCGCTCGCGGATCGTGTGCCTCGGCAGGGAGCAGGTGCGCGGTCACCGGAGCCACTAATGATCTTCTCGCGTCGATCGTTCGGTGTGCCCGGCGGCGGATCCGCTGGCGCGGAAGAGTCACCGCGACACCCATGCCCGCTGTGACAACCCATCCGACCGGAGCAACCGCCCACATGACGAGCAGCATCGAGGCCACCTCGAGCGCCAACAAGGTCACCGTCGACGACCTCGGCTCTGAGGAAGCTTTCCTCGCCGCGATCGACGAGACCATCAAGTACTTCAACGACGGCGACATTGTCGAAGGCACCGTCGTCAAGGTCGATCGGGACGAGGTCCTGCTCGACATCGGCTACAAGACCGAGGGTGTGATCCCCTCTCGGGAGCTGTCGATCAAGCACGACGTGGACCCGGCCGAGGTGGTTTCGGTCGGCGACCACATCGAGGCCCTCGTCCTCCAGAAGGAGGACAAGGAGGGTCGGCTGATCCTCTCCAAGAAGCGGGCGCAGTACGAGCGGGCCTGGGGCACGATCGAGAAGATCAAGGACGAGGACGGCGTCGTCCGCGGTTCGGTCATCGAGGTCGTCAAGGGTGGTCTCATCCTCGACATCGGCCTGCGCGGCTTCCTGCCCGCGTCGCTCGTCGAGATGCGGCGGGTGCGTGACCTCCAGCCGTACGTCGGCCGCGAGCTCGAAGCCAAGATCATCGAGCTGGACAAGAACCGCAACAACGTGGTCCTGTCCCGCCGGGCCTGGCTGGAGCAGACGCAGTCCGAGGTGCGCACCGAGTTCCTCAACAAGCTGCAGAAGGGGCAGGTCCGCAAGGGCGTCGTCTCGTCGATCGTCAACTTCGGCGCGTTCGTCGACCTGGGCGGCGTGGACGGCCTGGTGCACGTCTCCGAGCTGTCCTGGAAGCACATCGACCACCCGTCCGAGGTCGTCGAGGTGGGCCAGGAGGTCGAGGTCGAGGTCCTGGACGTCGACCTGGACCGCGAGCGGGTCTCGCTGTCGCTGAAGGCGACCCAGGAGGACCCGTGGCGCCAGTTCGCCCGCACCCACGCGATCCAGCAGATCGTGCCGGGTAAGGTCACCAAGCTGGTGCCGTTCGGCGCGTTCGTCCGGGTGGACGACGGCATCGAGGGCCTGGTCCACATCTCCGAGCTGGCCGAGCGCCACGTGGAGATCCCGGAGCAGGTCGTTCAGGTCGGCTCCGAGGTCATGGTCAAGGTCATCGACATCGACCTGGAGCGCCGTCGGATCTCGCTGTCGCTCAAGCAGGCCAACGAGGGCTTCGTCGAGGGCGAGGAGCACTTCGACCCGACCCTCTACGGCATGGCCGCCACGTACGACAACGAGGGCAACTACATCTACCCCGAGGGCTTCGACCCGGAGACGGGCGAGTGGCTCGAGGGCTACGACAAGCAGCGGGAGACCTGGGAGAACCAGTACGCCGAGGCGCGTCAGCGTTGGGAGGCCCACACCAAGCAGGTGCAGACCTCCCGCGCCGCCGACGCCGAGGCCGCTGCCAACCCGGCTCCGCCCGCCAGCGCCTCGACGTCCTCGACCTCGACGTCCGCCCCGGCGCGTCAGGCCGAGGAGCCGGCCGGCACGCTGGCCACCGACGAGGCGCTCGCCGCGCTGCGGGAGAAGCTCGCCGGCGGCAAGTGACAGGTCGCTGACGCCGGTTCCGTCCGCACGGGCGAACCAGCTCCGACCACGGGCCCCGTCCCCGCGTTCCGCGCCAGCGGAGCGCCGGGGGCGGGGCCCGCGGTCGTTCCGGACCGGCGAGGCTGGTTTGGCACCGGACCGATGATCCGGTTGACTGGCCGGGTGCTGAAAGTGGGGCTGACGGGTGGCATCGGGTCCGGCAAGAGCGCGGTGGCGAGCCGCCTCACGGCGCTCGGCGCGGTGGTCGTCGACTCGGACCGGATCGCCCGCGAGGTCGTCGCCCCCGGCACCGACGGGCTGGCCGAGGTGGTCGCCGCGTTCTCCGACCGGGTGCTCGGCGAGGACGGCGCGCTGGACCGTGCCGCCCTGGGCGCCGTGGTCTTCGGCGACGAGGCGGCGCGCCGCCGGCTGGAGGCGATCACCCACCCCCGGGTGCGCGCGCGGTCGGCCGAGTTGATCGCCGCCGCGCCCGCCGACGCGGTGGTGGTCAACGACGTGCCGCTGCTGGTCGAGGTGGGGCTCGCGCCGACGTACCACCTGGTGCTGGTGGTGCAGACGGCGGTGCCGACCCGGTTGGCGCGGCTGTCCCGCGACCGGGGCATGGACCGGGCGGAGGCCGAGCGGCGGATCGCCGCGCAGGCCGACGACGCCCGCCGGCGGGCGGCGGCGGACGTGCTGCTCACCAACGACGGCACGCTGGCCGACCTGCACGCCGCGGTGGACGACCTCTGGCGGGGCCGGCTGCTGCCCTACGAACGCCACGTCCGCGCGCGTCGTGCGGTCCGCCCTGACCGCTCGGCGCTCGCCGAGCCCGATCCGACCTGGGGCGAGCAGTACGCCCGGCTGGCCGCCCGGATCCGCCACGCCGCCGGCGGCGACCGCCGGGTCGATCACATCGGCTCCACCGCCGTGCCCGGCCTGACCGCGCCGGACGTCATCGACGTCCAGCTGACCGTCTCCTCGCTGGCGGAGGCGGACGGCCCGCTCGCCGACCGGTTGACCGAGGCGGGCTTCCCCCGGCTGCCCGGCGAGTGGTGGGACCTGCCGCGCCGGCCCGGCCGCGTGCGACAGGTGAAGCGGGTGCACGCCGGCGCGGACCCGGGTCGTCCGGTGGTCCTGCACCTGCGGGTGGCCGGCTCGGCCGGTTGGCGTCACGCGCTGCTGCTGCGCGACCACCTTCGGGCCGATCCGGCCGGGCGGGCCGCGTACCTCCAGCTCAAACGCGACCTGGTGGCGACCGCCCCGGAGGGCGCCGAGCACACGCTCACCGACCCCTGGTTCGACGAGGAGCACCTGCGGGCCGAGGAGTGGGCCGCCCAAACCGGCTGGCAGCCCTAGCCCCGCTGATTCACGGAAAGAGCGCTCATTCCGCGCCGGACGACCACTCTTTCCGTGAATCAGCGGGGGAGGGGCGGGGGGAGGTCGAGGCGGATCCACGTGCCCCGGGTGGTGCGCAGCTCCACCCGGCGGGGCAGGCCGGCCCGGTCGAGCCACCAGCGCAGGCCGTCCGGCGCCTCGACCACGTCGACCGTGCGGTCGGCCGCCCGGTCCTCGCGGATCCGGACCGCCGGTCCACGCGGGGGGTGGACGCCGGCCCGCAGCGCCGCGGCGAGCAGACGGTCCAGCTCGTCGCCGGACGCCGAGGGGGACGGCGCCCCGGGACGGTCGGGGAAGGTCTGTCGATGGGCCGCCGGGCCGGTCCGGACCTCCCGCCGGGTGCGCCGGCCGGTGTCCTCGTCGGTCAGCGTGAGAGACGCCGAGGAAGCCGCCCAGCTCATTGTGCCGGTGCCGGCCAGGTTCGCGGACGGGCCGAGCGGGGCCGCCGCGGACACCGTCACGGTGCCGGTGGCGCGTAGCCGGCCGGGCAGCCGGGCCAGCCGGTCGGCCTCGTCGTCGGTCGGCGCGCGGGGCTGGCCGGGGCGGCCCCCGAGGGCGCTCACCGGCTGCGGGGTGGGCCGGTCCGCGCGTACCAGATCTACAGTGACCGCCGTGCCGTCGGGCAGCCGCCCGGTGAGCCGGTGCAGCCGGGCGTCCCGGTCGAGCCAGAGCGTCGGCCGCGGGTCGACCGACGTCGTTGCCAGCGGGGCCCGGAGCACGTCCACCCCGACGCCGGCGAGGCTCTCCCGGCGCAACCAGCGGCCGTCCGGCCCGGCCGGGTCGACCCGGTCCGCGCCGAGCCCGAGCAGCAGGTCGCGGACGGCGTCCAGGCCCCGCCCGGGGGGCGGTTCGCGGAGTCGCCACCCGTCGTCCGGCGGCACCAGCGGAGGACGCGCGGGGGTGGGCGGCGCGGTCGGGTCGGGGCGTACCAGCAGCGCCGACGCGGTGGCCTGGACGAGCCCCCGGTCGGTCCCCGCACCGGGGCCGCCGACGTTCAGGTAGACCAGCGGCCGGGCCCAGTCGACCCAGCCGAGCAGGTCGGTCCGGTCCCGGCCGGCGCCGACGGTGACCCGGACCCCGGCGCGGACGTCGCGCAGGTTGGTCACCCGCAGCGCGGCCAACCGTTGCGTCTCGGCCGCGCTCAGCGGGCGCTCCGTGCCGGCCGGAGCGGGCCGCTGCGGCGATCCGCCGAGCAGGCCGGCGACCAGGACGGTCGCCGAGGCGGCGGCCACCACGAGCGCGGCCAGGGCGGCCCGTCGGCGGGTCGGTCGCTCCGACGGGTCGTCCACGGCGTCCAGCGCGCTGTCGTCGCCCGGCCGGGCCGGCAGGACCGGGGATCGGCCGGCGGGATCGGTTCGCCGGCGGCGGCCGGTGGCGGGCCGGGCCGGGCCGTTGGTGCGGGCGCGGCGGTGACCCCGACCCGGCTCGCGTGGCACCGGCTGGTCGCCGCCGCCGCGTGCGGTCGGCCGGTGCGGGCGTCCCGCGGCGCGCTGCCGGCCCGGCTCGTGCGCCGGGGTGGGCGCGCGGTCGCCGGACGGCCGGCGATCGGGAGAGGTCCCCACGAGTGGTGAACGCGCCTGCGGGGTGGTGGGTGACGCGCAGGGGCGCTCGCGGCGGCCGGTGAGCGCCTCAGCGCGACCACCGTGGGCGCGCACGCCGGTCGTCCCGGGTGCTGCGGCCCTGGCGCCGGGGGCGGCCGGGGCCCCGCGAGGGGGCGGCCACCTGCCCGGTCGGCCGCCGCGAGCGGCCTACGGTACGAGGGTAGTCCGGTGAGATGAGCCACACAATGGGAATATCGAAGCCGGTCAGGGACGGTCCGTGGTCACCGGGGAAGTGTCGGACCGCGGGCGTACCGTTGAGGTCATGGCGCTCGACATTCCCCGGCTCGACGGCCGCTTCCAGGTCGTCAGCGAGTTCCAGCCGGCCGGCGACCAGCCGGCGGCCATCGACGACCTTGAGCGTCGCGTGCGGCGTGGCGACCGCAACACGGTGCTGCTCGGCGCGACCGGCACCGGCAAGAGCGCCACCACGGCGTGGCTGGTCGAGCGGTTGCAGCGGCCCACCCTGGTGCTCGCGCCCAACAAGACCCTCGCCGCGCAGCTCGCCAAGGAGTTCAGCGAGCTGCTGCCGCACAACGCGGTCGAATACTTCGTCTCCTACTACGACTACTACCAGCCCGAGGCCTACATCCCGCAGACCGACACCTACATCGAGAAGGACTCCTCGATCAACGAGGAGGTCGAGCGGCTCCGGCACTCGGCGACCATGTCGTTGCTCACCCGGCGCGACGTCATCGTGGTCGCGACCGTGTCGGCGATCTACGGCCTGGGCACCCCGGAGGAATACCTCGACCGCGCCGTGCGCGCCGAGGTGGGGCAGGAGCTGGACCGCGACCAGTTGCTGCGCCGGCTGGTCGACATCCAATACACCCGTAACGACATGGCCTTCCAGCGCGGCACGTTCCGGGTCCGCGGTGACACGCTGGAGATCATCCCGGCCTACGAGGAACTGGCCGTGCGGATCGAGCTGTTCGGTGACGAGATCGAGAAGCTCTACTACCTCAACCCGTTGACCGGTGACGTGGTCCGTGAGGTGGACCGCCTGGTGATCTTCCCGGCGACGCACTACGCCGCCGGGCCGGAGCGGATGGAGCGGGCCATCCGCGACATCGAGGCCGAGCTGGCCGAGCGCCTGGCCGAGCTGGAACGGCAGGGCAAGCTGTTGGAGGCGCAGCGGCTGCGCATGCGCACCACCTACGACATCGAGATGATGCGGCAGGTCGGCTTCTGCTCCGGCATCGAGAACTACTCGATGCACATGGACGGCCGGTTGCCCGGCAGCCCGCCGCACTGCCTGCTCGACTACTTCCCGGACGACTTCCTCACCGTGGTCGACGAGTCGCACGTGACCATCCCGCAGATCGGCGGCATGTACGAGGGCGACGCCTCCCGCAAGCGGATGCTGATCGACCACGGCTTCCGGCTGCCCAGCGCCGCCGACAACCGGCCGCTGCGCTTCGACGAATACCTGGAGCGGGTGGGCCAGTCGGTCTTCCTCTCCGCCACCCCCGGCCCGTGGGAGCTGGAGCAGGCCCAGGGTGAGTTCGTCGAGCAGGTGATCCGGCCGACCGGCCTGATCGACCCCGAGGTGGTGGTGAAGCCGACCAAGGGGCAGATCGACGACCTCATGCACGAGATCAAGCTGCGCACCGAGCGCGACGAGCGGGTGCTGGTCACCACGCTGACCAAGAAGATGGCCGAGGATCTCTCCGACTACCTCCTGGAGAACGGCATCCGGGTGCGCTACCTACACTCCGAGGTGGACACGCTGCGCCGGGTCGAGTTGCTGCGTGAGCTGCGCAAGGGCGACTACGACGTGCTGGTCGGCATCAACCTGCTGCGGGAGGGCCTCGACCTGCCCGAGGTCTCCCTGGTGGCGATCCTCGACGCCGACAAGGAGGGGTTCCTGCGCAGCGGCCGGTCGTTGATCCAGACCATCGGGCGCGCGGCCCGGAACGTCTCCGGCCAGGTCCACATGTACGCCGACAAGATCACCCCGTCGATGGCATCCGCGATCGACGAGACCAACCGGCGTCGGGCCAAGCAGATCGCCCACAACGAGGCGCACGGGATCAGCCCCGAGCCGCTGCGTAAGAAGATCCACGACATCCTCGACGACATCTACCGCGAGGCGGAGGACACCGAGAACTCCGCTGTCGGTGGCGCCGCGCGCCAACTGTCCCGGGGCAAGGCGCCGGTCAAGGAGACCCGTAGCCGGGGCGGCCGGGGTGGCGCGGCGACGCCGTCCCGCGAGGGGATGGCCCGGGCCGACCTGGCCAACCTCATCCAGGAGCTCAACGACCAGATGCTGGCCGCCGCGCGGGAGCTTCAGTTCGAGCTGGCGGCGCGGATCCGCGACGAGGTCGCCGACCTGAAGAAGGAGCTGCGGGGGATGGACGCCGCCGGGGTGCGGTGACGAGCGTTTGTCGCTCTGCGCAAGCGAGGTATTGCCGTGCGTGATGGTCATGCGTACGCTCCCACCGGGAGGCGCCCATGCCGTCGTCAGCAAGTCCTGTCGTCCGGAGGGTGCGGCTCGGCGTCGAGTTACGCCGGCTGCGCCGCCGTGGATCGCTCACGCTCGAGCAGGTCTGCACCCGGCTCGGCTGGGCGTCCACGTCGAAACTGTCCCGCATCGAGCTGGGCCAGAGCCGGCCCGACCTGGCCGACGTCCTCGATCTGCTCGACGTCTACGAGGTGCCCGCGCACCACCGCGACGACCTGATCGTCATCGCCCGCGACGCCGCCACCGGCCGCGGCTGGTCAAAGGCGTTGGGCGAGATGGGCGAGCGGCAGCGGGCGTACGCGGAACTGGAGGCGGGAGCCGAGCGCATCGTGGAATACCAGCCGGTGCTGGTGCCCGGCCTGTTGCAGACCCCGGCGTACGCCCGGCTGCGGGTGGCGGCCGGTGCGTCGCTCGCCGCCGAGGTGGACGTGGAGGCCGACGTCCGGGCCCGGGCCGTGCGCCAGGAGCTGCTGGTCCGGCCGGACCCCCCGCACTACACCGCGCTGCTCGACGAGCGGGCCTGCGAGCCGGGCGGGCTGCCGGTCGAGGTGTGGCGGGAACAGCTGCGCCATCTGCTGGCGCTTACCGAACGGCCGCACGTCACGCTCCGGGTGCTGCCCCGCGGCGCGGCGTCCGGCGACGACCTGCACCCGCTGGCCCCGTTCTCCTACTACGCCTACCCCGACCCGGACGATCCGCGCACCGTGCTGGTGGAGACGCTCACCACCGACCTGCGACTGACCGCCGAGGCCGACGTGGCCCGCTACGAGCGAGTGATCGAGCGGTTGCTCGGGGCGGCGCTGTCGGAGGAGGCGACGGTCGAGTTGCTCACCCGCCGGCTCGGCGCCCCACCGGTGCCCCGACAGCGCGACCCGCACGAGCCGGGGTGAGGTCGCCGCGCGCCCACCGGGCCCGGCGCCCCCGATGCCCGTCGGGGCCGGTGACCGCGCGTCGCGCGCAGGCTACTCGCGGCGTATGACAGTTCAGGCCGGCACGTCGACGAAGTGCTCGACCAGCGGCGGGCCGGCGAAGTAGGGCCCGATCAGACCGCGCCACCGGCCGAAGCGCTCGGTCTGCCGGAAGTTGGCGTCGTGCGCCTCGACCGAGTCCCACTCGACCAGCAGCACGAATCGGGTGGGCGACTCCACCCCACGGGTCATCCGCACCGAGCGGCACCCGGCGCTACCGGCGAGGATCGGGCGCGCCTGCGCGTAGGCGGCGGCGAAGTCGTCCTCGTGTCCGGGCGTCACGTCGATCAGCGCGACCTCAAGAACCATGCCCGAAGCCTCCCATGCCGGGGGTCCACCGGCGCACTCCGGGTGCGCGGGGTCGCCGGTGGCCCGGTGCGCCCGGCTGGCGTGGCGCGGTTGGCCGACGTGGCGCGGCCGGCTGGCGTGGCGTGGCGCGGCCGGCTGACGTGGCCGGCCGGCGTGGCGCCGCCGGCCGACGTGATTCAGGTCGTCCGTCGCTGGTGACGGGATGCCTACCGGCCAGGGTGCCTCTAGCCGCTCTCGCTGCCTTTGGAGCTGACATCACGAACGACTCGCCTCGGCTTCGTCGAGGACGGCTTCGTTGCGCAGCGGCCGTCGGGGTGACAAGCGGCGGCAGTGGCGGTGAGTCGTTCGTGACGTCAGCTCCAAAGGGGTGCCGGAGCAGAGATGTCCGCCGGCCTGGCAAGCGCTGCGGCCCTGCCCCCACTGACGAATAAGGAGCTAGTCTCCTAGGATGCCCTGCGCGTGGTGGCGTGAGGCGCGGCACGTGGTGGCAACCGATCGGCGCCTGGAGATGCGCCACCCGAGTGCGATGGTGAACAATGGCGGCCGAGGAGGGGAGTATTCCCCCGCGACGGAGTCGTCAGCACGGAAGAGCGCCAGCACGCCCGGTGGCTCGACCCGGCTCCGTCGGTCGGAGTCCACCGGGCCCCGGCGGAAGAGACCTCCGACAGTCACCAGAGTCAGCGTCGACGCACCCCGGCTCCACACCCGGCGTACGGTGTGCCCGACGCTGCGTGTCTGCCGGAGGATGGATTTGAACGTGTCCGCATTGGTGTGGGCGGTAACCCTGACCGCGATGATCGCGGTCCTGCTGGCCGACCTGTTCATCATCGGCCGCCGTCCGCACGAACCCAGCGTCCGCGAGTCGAGCCTGTGGGTCGGCTTCTACGTCGGGCTGGCGCTGCTGTTCGGCATGGTGCTCTGGCTGACCGCCGGGGCGAGCGTGGCCGGGCAGTTCTACACCGGATGGCTCACCGAGTACAGCCTCTCGGTCGACAACCTCTTCGTCTTCGTGATCATCATGGCCCGATTCGGGGTGCCACGGCAGTATCAGCAGAAGGTGTTGCTCATCGGCATCCTGCTGGCCCTGGTCATGCGTGGCGGCTTCATCGCGGCCGGCGCCGCGCTGATCTCCCAGTTCTCCTGGGTGTTCTACATCTTCGGCGCGTTCCTGATCTACACGGCGGTGAACCTGGCCCGGCAGGGCGAGCCGGACGAGGACGAGTTCAGCGAGAACGTGCTGATCCGGTGGAGTCGCAAGGCGCTGCCGCTGTCCCGCGACTTCGACGGGGCGCGGATGACCACCCGGGAGAACGGGCGACGGCTGTTCACCCCGATGCTGATCGTGATGATCGCGATCGGCACCACCGACCTCATCTTCGCGCTCGACTCGATCCCGGCGATCTTCGGCATCACCCAGGAGCCCTACCTGGTCTTCACCGCGAACGTGTTCGCGTTGATGGGGCTGCGGCAGCTCTACTTCCTGCTGGGCGGCCTGCTCGACCGGCTCATCTATCTCAGCTACGGGCTGGCCGTGGTGCTCGGCTTCATCGGGATCAAGCTGGTCCTGGAGGCGCTGGCCGACAACAACCTGCCGTTCGTCAACGGCGGCGAGCACGTGGCCTGGGCCCCGCACATCCCGATCTGGCTCTCGCTGACCATCATCCTCGGCACGCTGGCCGTGGCCACCGCGGCGAGCCTGGTCAAGTCGTCGCGGGACCGGCGCCGGGAGTTGGCCGAGGCGCGCCGCTGAACGCACGTGCGTCCGCCGGCCGGCTCGCGGACGCACGGTCAGACCCGGTGCGCGCCGACCAGCGTGGCGACCCGGTCCGCGGGCAGTTCCTCCTCCACCACCCGGCGGGTCAGGTAGCAGGCGTGCAGCATTCGGCGCCGGCCGCCGTGCGGCTCGGCCGAGACGATGCCGACGTGGTGGATCCGCCGACCGGGACGGGCGAAGAAGTAGAGGTCGCCGGGGCGCTCGTCGTCCAACGCCAGCGCGACGGTGGCCTCGGCCTGGTCGTCGGCGTCGCGGGGCAGTAGGACGCCGTACCGCCGCCAGGCCAACTGCACCAGCCCGGAGCAGTCGATGCCGTCGGTGGACAGGCCGCCCCAGACGTAGACCAGGTCCCGCAGCCGCTCGGCGACCGCGAGCACCTCCTTGGCCTCGGGCCACTCGGTCGGCAGCGGCACCAGGTCGCCCTCCGGGGCCCAGAGCGGGTCCGCCCGGCCGGGCACCCGGACCGGTCGCCAGCCGTCCGTCGGCCGCCCGGCGGAGCGTAGCCGGGTGCCCAGCACCACCCCGGCCAACGCCGTCGGACCGTCCGGGGCCAGGTGCAGCGTGGTGCGGCGGACGTCGACCACGAGCGCGGGCCCGCTCCGCCCGGCGGCGTCGGTCGTGGTGAGATGGGCGGCCCGCAGCCAACCCGGGTAGCCGCGCGGGTCCAGCTTGGCGGCGGGCTGCCCGAGGGCGACCACCCGGACCCACCCGTCCGGCCCGGCCCCGGTGACCAGCACCGGCTCGCCGAGCAGCAACTGGGTCAGGACGCAGTCGCCGACCTGCTGGTCGCGGTCCATCCCGGCGACCCAGCCGGCGACGTCGGGGCAGTCACGCAGCGCGGGCCCGTCGATCGGGCGGACCGCGTCGGGGGCGGCCCAGAGGGTCGCCACCGGGACCTGTACGACGGCCTGGTGACCCGGTCGAGGCGCCATCCGCACCCTCCTCCCACGCTTCTGTGGGCGACCCTATGAAAAAATCCAACGACACTCAACCACGCCGCTGAACCTTAGCTTCACTCACGTCGGCGATGCCGAGCCCCGGAGCGTCCGGCAGCAGCACGCTCGCGCCCTCGTACCGGATGCCGCCGGTGACCGGCGACCAGGCCAGCCACCAGGCGGCGTCGAGGTCCGACACGGCAGTGGTGCCGTGCGCGGCGACCAGGCTGGCCGCCGCGCCCACACCGACCGGTCCCTCCATCATCGAACCGACGATCGTGCCCATGCCGTGCGCGGCGGCCAGGTCGAGCAGGGTGCGGGCCGGCTGGAGGCCACCGCACTTCGCCAACTTCACGTTGACCATGTCCGCCGCCCGGCGCCGGATCACCTCGACCAGGTCGCGCACGTCGAACACCGACTCGTCGGCGAGGATCGGCACGTCCACCCGGTCGCTGACCCAGGCCAGACCGTCCAGGTCGCGGCGGTGCACCGGCTGCTCCACCAGCTCGACGTCGAGCCCGGCGTCGACGATGCCCCCGATCACCCGGACCGCCTCGCGCGGCGTCCACCCCTGGTTGGCGTCCAGCCGGATCCGCACGTCCGGCCCGACGGCGGCGCGCACCGAGCGGACCCGGTCCAGATCGCCGCGGGCGTCGGTGCCGACCTTGAGCTTGAGCACGGTGAATCCCTCGGCGCGGCGCCGGCCGGCCGCCGTCGCGAGATCGACCGCGTCGCCCGCGGCCAGCGTGACGTCCGTCGGGACGCGCAACGAGGTGCCGCCGAGCAGCCGCACCAGGGGTACGCCGAGCCGCCGCGCGGCCAGGTCGTGCAGCGCCACGTCGACGGCGGCCTTCGCGGACTCGTTGCCCACCACCGCACCGCGCACCTGCGCGCACCGGGCCTGGAGGTCGTCGGCGTCGCGGCCGGTCAGCAGCGGCGCGAGCAGTTCCCGGACGCACGCCTCGGCGCCGCCGATGGACGCGCCGGTGACCTGCCAGACCTGCGGGGCCTCGCCGAACCCGGACCGGCCGTCGCCGTCCACGACCTCGACGATCAGCGTCTCCACAGTGGTGGTGCTGCGCAGCGCGGTGACGAACGGGGTGTGTAAGGGGGCCGAGAGCCGGTGGGTGCGCACCGCCGCGATCGTCATGTGGGGCACCCTATAGGCAACTGGCGGCGAGCAGGGGAGGGCCGATGACCGGGCGGGACTGGGAGCTGGTGGGCGCGCCGAACGCGCGCGACCTGGGCGGAATGCCGACCACCGACGGGCGGCGGGTACGCGCCGGGCGGCTCGTCCGCACCGCGGCGCTGGGCCGGCTCACCGATGACGACCTGCCGGTGCTGGGCAAGCTCGGCCCGGCATGCGTGGTGGACCTGCGCGCGGCGCAGGAACAGGAGGTGGCCCCACCGGACCGGCTGGTGGGCGAGCCCCGGCTGGTGCACCTGCCGGTCTACGACGCGGCCCATCCGGTGTTCACCTACGTCTCGGCGGTGCTACAGGGCCATGACCTGGACGCGTACGCGGAGCTGGCCCGCGAGGGCATGCCGGGGGCGATGACGGCGATCTACCGCTGGTTCGTCACCGGGGAACCGGCGCGGGCCGGGTTCGGCGAGGCGGTGCGGCTGGCCGCGGACGGCGCGAACCTGCCGCTGCTGTTCCACTGCTCGGCCGGCAAGGACCGCACCGGCTGGCTGTCGGTGGTGCTGCTGACCGCGCTGGGCGTGACGGAGCCGGCGATCCGGGCCGACTACCTGCGGCACAACGAGCTGACCGAGAGCCTGCGGGAGGTGCTGCTGGCGGCGATGACGCGGCGCCGGCCGGAGCTCGACCCGGCGGCGGCGCGGCCGCTGCTGGAGGTGCGCCCGGAGTACCTCGACGCCGCCTACGACGAGGTGCGCCGGGCGCACGGGTCGTTCGACGCGTACCTGCGCGACGGTCTGGGGGTTACCGACGAGGTGCGGGCCACGTTGCGCGAGCAGTTGCTGGAGTAGCGGCTACCCGGCCAGTTCGTGCCGGGCGTCCCAGACCCGGGCGGACACGTGCGCGATCAGCCGGCAGGCGTCGTCCTCCACCTGCTCGCCGTCCGCGCCGCCGTCGGCCAGGTCGGTGGTCGTGCACACCACGATCCGGTACGGCGGCGCGTCGTCCGGGAACACCACGCCGGCGCCGTGGCGGACGCCGCGTACCCAGCCGTTCTTGTGCGCGACGCGGGTGCCGTCGGGCAGGCCGGCGGCCAGGTCCTCGCGGTGTTCCTGGGCGGCGAGCACGTCGAGCATGGCGGCGCAGCCGGCCGGTGACGCGAGCGGGCCGGGCCGGGTGGCGCCCAGCGCCAGCTCACCGAGCAGGGCGGCCAGGTCGGCGGCGGTGACCACGTTGTCGATGCCGGCGTCGCGGGCGGCGAAGTCCTCGATGCCGCGGCCGGTGACGCTGTGCCGCGCCCCGGCCAGCGTCCACGCCTGTGCCACGGCCGGTAGCCCGACCTGGCCGATGCAGAGGTTGGTGGCCAAATTGCTGGAGCGCACGATCATCCGTCCGGCGAGCCAGCGCAGCGGTGCGGTGCCGCCGACGGCGTCCCAGACCGCGTCGTCGTTGTCGTAGTCGCGGTTGTTGGCGAAGCGGGGCGCGCCCGGCCGGGCGGAGTCGAACGAGTTGCGCACCGGCACCGGCGCGTCCAGGTCGAGCCGGCCGGCCTCGGCGGCCCGGTGCAGCGCCACCAGCACGGCGACCTTCATGGTGCTCGCCGCGTAGTGGGTGTCGTCGGCGTGCCGGGTCCAGGTGGGCCGGGCGCCGGGACGCCCCACGTAGGCGGAGACGGTGCCGGGCACCCGGTCCAGGTACGCGTCGAGGTCGTCCCAGATCATGGGCCGACCGTAGCGGATCTTCCCGGCGCGCGGGGCTGCGGTGCCGTGGGTACGGCGTTAGCGTGCCGGCATGACGACCGCCCTGTACGACGACATCGCGGACTGGTACGAGGATTACGCCACCGTCGGTTCCGGGCCCTACATGGACCGGGTCCGGTCGGTGCTGGCGGAGTTGCTGGGCCCCGGCCCGGGGCGGTGCCTGGACCTGTGCTGCGGCACCGGGGCGCACGCGGCCGAGCTGAGCCGGCTCGGCTGGACGCCGATCGGGGTGGACCTGTCGGCCGGCCAGTTGCGGCACGCCCGGGCGCGACTGCCGGTGGCCCGCGCCGACGCGACCGCGCTGCCGTTGGCCGACGGCACGGTGCCGGCCGCGGTCTGCGTGTTGGCGCACACCGACATGCCGGACTATCCGGCGGCGATCACGGAGGCGGCGCGGGTGCTGGCGCCGGGCGGCCGGCTGGTGCACGTGGGCGTGCATCCGTGCTTCTGCGGCGCGTTCGCCGACCGGTCCGAGCCGGAACGCATCGTGATCGACGGCGGCTACGCCGAGCGGGAGCGCACGTTCCGGTCGTGGAACTCCGCCGGGGTGCGGGCCCGGGTCGGCGCCTGGCACCTGCCCCTGGCCGACCTGCTCACCGCCGTCGCCGCCGCCGGCCTGGTCCTCGACCGCGTCGTCGAGTCCGGCTCCGGCCGCATCCCCGACGTCCTGGCCCTCCAAACCCACCGCCCCCGCTGACCCCCCGCCCCCGTCCCCGCCGCGCTGATTCACGGAAAGAGTGGCTATCCGGCGTGGAATAGCCACTCTTTCCGTGAAAGTGCAAGTGCTGGGTGGGTGGGTGGTCAGCCGGCGTGCTTGCGGCGGGCGGCCATCCGGCCGCGCTGGGTCTGGTCCAGCACCACCTTGCGGATGCGCACCGCGACCGGGGTGACCTCGACGCACTCGTCCTCGCGGCAGAATTCGAGGGCCTGCTCCAGCGACAGCTTGCGCGGCGGGATCAGCTTCTCGGTCTCGTCGGAGGTCGACGCCCGCATGTTGGTGAGCTTCTTCTCCTTGGTGATGTTGACGTCCATGTCGTCGGAGCGGGAGTTCTCCCCGACGATCATGCCCTCGTACACCTCGGTGGTCGGCTCGACGAAGAGCTGACCGCGCTCCTGAAGGTTGATCATGGCGAACGAGGTGACCGCGCCGGCCCGGTCGGCGACCAGCGAGCCGTTCTGGCGGGTACGCAGCTCGCCGAACCACGGCTCGTACGACTCGAAGACGTGGTGCAGGATGCCCGTGCCCCGGGTGTCGGTGAGGAACTCGGTGCGGAAGCCGATCAGGCCGCGCGCCGGGACCAGCCACTCCATCCGGATCCAGCCGGTGCCGTGGTTGACCAACTGCTCCATCCGGCCCTTGCGGGTGGCCAGCAACTGGGTGATCGCGCCGAGGTATTCCTCCGGGGCGTCGATGGTCAGCCGCTCGACCGGCTCGCAGGTCCTGCCGTCGATCTCCCGGGTGACCACCTGCGGCTTGCCGACGGTCAGCTCGTAGGACTCGCGGCGCATCTGCTCGACCAGGATGGCCAGGGCCAGTTCGCCGCGGCCCTGCACCTCCCAGGCGTCCGGCCGCTCAGTGGGCAGGACCCGCAGCGAGACGTTGCCGACCAGCTCCTTGTCGAGCCGGTCCTTGACCATCCGGGCGGTGACCTTGGCGCCCTTGACCCGGCCGACAAGCGGCGAGGTGTTGGTGCCGATGGTCATCGAGATGGCCGGCTCGTCCACCGTGATCAGCGGCAGCGGGATCGGGTTCTCGGCGTCGGCGAGCGTCTCACCGATCATGATCTCCGGGATGCCGGCGACGGCGATGATGTCGCCCGGCCCGGCGGACTCGGCCGGCTTGCGCTCCAGGCCCTCGGTCATCAGCAGCTCGGAGATGCGGACCCGCTGGGTGCTGCCGTCGGTGCGGCACCAGGCCACGGTCTGGCCCTTGCTGATCGTGCCCTGCCGGACCCGGCACAACGCCAGGCGGCCGAGGAACGGCGAGGCGTCGAGGTTGGTGACGTGCGCCTGCAGCGGCGCGTCCTCGTCGAACGCGGGCGCCGGGATGGTGTCCAACAGGGTGCGGAACAGTGGCTCCAGGTTGGTGCTGTCGTCCGGGACCGCGCCGTCGGCGGGCTGGGTGAGCGAGGCGATGCCGTCGCGGGCGCAGGCGTAGACGATCGGGAAGTCGATCTGCTCCTCGTCGGCGTCCAGGTCGAGGAAGAGCTCGTAGGTGTCGTCCACGACCTCCTTGATCCGGGCGTCCGGGCGGTCCACCTTGTTGATCACCAGAATGATCGGCATCCGGGCGCGCAGCGCCTTGCGGAGCACGAACCGGGTCTGGGGCAGGGGGCCCTCGCTGGCGTCGACCAGCAGCACCACGCCGTCGACCATGGTCAGGCCGCGCTCGACCTCACCGCCGAAGTCGGCGTGACCGGGGGTGTCGATGATGTTGATGGTGACCGGGTCGCCGTCCGCCGGCAGGTATCGCACGCCGGTGTTCTTGGCGAGGATGGTGATGCCCTTCTCCCGCTCGAGGTCCATCGAGTCCATGACCCGCTCGGTGTCCTCGCCACGGGCGCCGTAGGCGCCGGCCTGCCGCAACATGGCGTCGACCAGGGTCGTCTTGCCGTGGTCGACGTGGGCGATGATGGCGACGTTGCGGAGGTCGGTGCGAAGCTGCATACCCTCCATACTCCTGTCTGCGGTTGCCGGGGCGCGCCTCGGGGTCACCCCCGAGATGGCCCGGATCTGTGTCGAAGTGCTGGGCCGACCGCGCCAGCCACTGGCATGCTGGCTCCCGTGCGGGGTGCCGAATGCCTGATCTGCTGAACTGGCTGCAGGAGCTGTCGCCCCTGCTGATCTACCTGGTCGCCGCGGCGATCGTCGCGGGGGAGACCGCGGTGATCGTCGGGCTGCTGGTGCCGGGCGAGGCGACCCTGCTGCTGGTCGGCTTCCTAGCGTACGCGGGGACGCTACGGCTCGCCCCCGCGCTGCTGGCCATGACGGCCGCCGCCGTGATCGGAGACACACTCGCCTACCGGGCCGGGCGGCGTTACGGTCCGCGTCTGCGGGCCTCCGGGTTCGGCGCCCGGATCGGGGCGCACCGGTGGCGACGCGCCGAGGAGTTGCTGGACCGGCTGGGCGGGCGCGGCATGCTGGCCGCGCGCTGGATCGCCTTCGCCCGCACGCTGGCGCCCCGGCTCGCCGGCGGGGTCGGGATGCCGTACCGGCGGTTCGCGCCGTGGAACCTGGCCGGGGTGGCGAGCTGGGTCGGCGCCTCGGTGCTCGCCGGCTACCTGGCCGGCGGGTCGTACGAGCGGGTGTCGCAGTTGCTGGGCCGGGCCACCGGGGCGGTGCTGGTGCTGCTGGCGTGCCTGCTCGGCGTGGTGCTGGCCGGCCGCTGGCTGGGGCGCAACCCGGATCCGGTCCGGGCACTGGCGGCCCGTGCCGTCGCCCTGCCGCCGCTGCGCTGGCTGCGGTCCCGCTACGGGGTGCTGTTCTTCCTGGTCGGCATGCGGGTCGGCCCGGTCGGGACGCTGCTGATCAACCTGGCGCTCGGGTTGGCGCTGCTGTTCGCCGTGGGGCTGGCGGTGGCCGCGTTGCTGGCGGCGGTGGTCCGGCACAGCGGGCTCGGGGTGCTCGACGGGCTGGTCGCCGACTGGTTCGCCGCCCGGCGTACCCCCGGGGTGGCCGACGCGGCGATGGCCGCGCTGTCGGTGCTGCGCGGCTGGGTGCTGGTCATCGCCGTGGCCGTGGTGGCGGCGGTGGTGGCCCGGCGGCACCGGCCCTGGCGTGCGGACCTGCTCGGCGTGCTGGGCACGGTCGGTGCGGCCGTGCCGTTGGTGCTGCTGGTCGTGGTCGCCGACCTGACCGGGCCGGGTGGCCCGGACCGGCACGGTGACCTATTCCCCGGCCAGAACGCGGTGGTGACGGCGAGTTTCGGCACGCTGGCCTGGCTGGTGTCGCGCGGGGCGCGCTGGCCGGTCGCGGTGGCCGTCTGGACGGTCGCCTCGGCCGGCGTGGTCGCGGTCGGCGGCGCCCGGCTCTATCTGGGTTGGAGCACGGCCAGCGGCACCGCCTCGTCGGTGCTGCTGGGGGTCGCCTGGACCACCGTGTTCGTGGTCGCCTGGGCGACCCGGGAGCGGGTGGCGGACGCCGGCCCGCCGGGCGGGCCGGACACCGGCGGGCGGGTGGCCGGCGGGCGCGCACCGTCCGGTCCGGTCGCCGGGGCGGTATCGCCTGGTCCGCTTCCCGGGGCAGCGCTGTCGGGTCCGGTCGCCGGCCGCGACGCCGGCCCGCCCGGAGCCGAAACCGGTGCCCGGCCGCCCCGGCCCCGGGAGCGCCGGCCGACGTCGCGGGGACCCCGCGGACCCGTCGATCCCTGTTAGGGTGCGCCGACGGGACCACGGGGAGGTTCGATGCGGCGAGGAGTCGGCCGGATGGCCGCGGCTGCGGTGGCGGTGCTGCTGGCTGCGGGGGCGGTGACCGGCTGCGGCGACGAGGAGCCGCCGGTGCGGGTGGCGGCGGAGGTGCCCACCGCGGCGCCGGTCGAGGAGCCTGCGGCGGAGGGGCCCGTCGACGCGCCGGCCGACGCGCCGAGCGAGGAGCCGCCGGCGGTCGAGGCGATGGGCGGCCGGCCCAGCCCCGCCGCGTCGGCGAGCGCGAAGCCACGGCCGAAGCCGTCGCGCACCTCCACGGCGCCGCTGTCGCGACCGAAGCCGCCGACCGAGACCCGGGTGCCGCCGCCGCCGAAGCCGCCGGCCAGTGGCTGCAAGCCGAGCTACCGGGGCACCGAGGCGAGCCGGAGCGCGGTGAGGAAGGCGTTGTCCGACGCCGCGGCGCGCACCTACTGGCCCACCTCGGCGCCGGACATCCGCATCCGGTCGGCGCTGCTGAAGGCCACCGCCTGGCAGGAGAGCGGCTGGCAGTCCAACATCTACGCCTGCGACACCGGAGTGGGGCTGATGCAGGTGATGCCGGCCACCGCGGAGTGGATGAACCAGCGGTTCGAGCAATCGTACGACATCGACGACTACCGGGACAACGCCTACCTGGGCGGCACCTACCTGGCCTGGCTCACGAAATACATCGGCGACATGTACTTCGAGTCGGACTACCGGCTCGACGCGTCGCTGTGCACCTCGAAGTTGAACTCCTGCCTGCTCAACGCCGTGATCTCCGGGTACAACTTCGGGCACGCGGCGGTGGCCCAGAAGGGGAAGCCGCTGACCATCCCGAACCCGCAGTACGTCTACAACGTGCGCGAGTTGATGACCAGTTGTGAGTGTCTCGCGTTCTGACCGGGACCGGCCGGGGACGGCACGCCGCCCCCGGCCGGCGGGTCAGTCCCGCGCGGTGACCGGCTCGGCCGGCGCGTCGACCGGCGCGTCCGCTTCGCGGGTGATCCTGCCGGGCCACCAGAAGCGGTCGCCGAGCAGGAACGCCAGCGCCGGCACCAGCACGGTGCGGACCAGCAACGTGTCCAGCAGCACGCCGACGCAGACGATGATCCCGATCTGGGTGAGCGTGATCAGCGGCAGCACCCCCAGCACCGCGAAGACCGCGGCCAGCAGCACCCCGGCGCTGGTGATGACGCCGCCGGTGACCCGCAGCGCAGACAGCATGCCGTCGCGGGTGCCGGTGCGACGGGCGTCCTCCCGGGCCCGGGTGACCAGGAAGATGTTGTAGTCCACGCCGAGCGCGACCAGGAACACGAAGGCCAGCAGCAGCACCCCGCTGTCCAGGGCCGGGAAGCCCAGCACGTGGTCGAAGAGCAGCCACGCCGCGCCGAGGCTGGCGAAGAACGAGCCGATCACGGTCAGCACCAGCAGCAGCGGGGCCAGCAGGCCGCGTAGCAGCAGCACCAGCACGGCGCCGACGAGCAGCAGGATGATCGGCAGGATCAGTTGGAGGTCCCTGGTGTTCGCCTGGTTCGAGTCGTAGGTGGCGGCGACCGGGCCACCGACCAGGGCGCCGTCCGGGGCGTCGGCTCCGTCGACGGTGGGCGGCGCGGAGTCCGGTACGGCGGCGACCGCGTCGCGCAGCGCCACGACCGCGCGGTCGGAGGCGGCGGTGCCGGGCTCGGCGGTGAGCACCACGTCGACCTGGGCGACCCGGTCGCCGGCGGTGCTCGGCCGGGCCGAGGCGACCCCGTCGACCGCGCCTGCGGCAGCGAGCACCGCGGGCGCGGCCTGCGGGTTGGTGAGCACGGCGACCGGCTGGGTGCTGCCGGCGGGGAACGCCCGCGCGAGGGTCTCCGCGCCGGCGACCGCCTCGGGGCGCTCCCGGAACTGCTCGGTCTCGGACAGGCCGGTGCGGATCCCCAGGCCGCCGAGCGCGAGGCCGGCGAGGAGCAGGGTGGCCAGGACCGCGACCGGCAGCGGCCGGCGGACGACCAGTTCGCCGAGGCGGCCCCAGAGCCGGCCCTCGCGGGCGGCGCCGCCGACCTTCGGCACGAACGGCCAGAACAGACCGCGGCCGAAGAGCACCAGCGCGGCGGGGAGCACGAACAGGGCGGAGAGCATCGCGAAGACGACGCCGATGGCGCAGGCCACCGCGAGCGCGCGGTTGGTCTCCTGCTCCGACAGCAGCAGCGTCAGCACCCCGAGGACGACGGTGCCGCCGCTGGCCAGGATCGGCTCGGCGGTGCGCCGCAGGGCGGCCCGCATGGCGGCGAACCGGTTCTCCTCGCGGCGCAGCTCCTCGCGGTAGCGGGCGATGAGCAGCAGGGCGTAGTCGGTGGCGGCGCCGAAGACCAGCACGCTCGCGATGCCGGTGACCTGGCCGCTGGGCAGGTAGATCCCCAGCGCGGGCACGACGGTCTCCACGGTGCGCAGGGTGAGCTGCTCGGCGGCGGCGACCACCAGCAGCGGGACGAGCCACAGGAACGGGCTGCGGTAGGTGACGAGCAGCAGCAGCGCCACCACCGCGGCGGTGACCAGCAGCAGGGTGGTGTCGGCGCCCTGGAACACCTTGCTCAGGTCGGCGGTGAAGGCGGGTCCGCCGGTGACCTCGACGGTCAGGTCGTCGGGCAGGTCGGCCACGGCCTCGCGCACCTTGACCACCTCGTCGACCACGGACTGCTGGTCGCCCGCGGTCGACAGCGGCACCGCGACCAGGGCCACCGTGCCGTCCGGGGAGAGCTGGGCCGGGGCGACCCGGCCGCCGACGGCGACCGCGCCCAGTTCGCCGGCGGCGTCGTCGAGCGCGGACCGGTCGGCGGCGCTGAGCGGGGCCCGGTCGGCGCGGCTGACCACCACCAGCGCGGCCTGGGTGTCGCGGGACGGGAGTTGGTCCTGGAGCCGCTCGACCTGTGTCGACTGCCACTCGACGGACAGGCCGGTGGCGGAAACCGGTTGGGGATTGTCCGGTTTGGGTAGCCCGAAGACGAGTGCGCCGACGACGAGGGCGGCGACCACGGTGAGCCAGGCGGCCAGCCGGCCCCGGGCGACGCGGGTGAACAGTGACATCGGACGCCTCACATGACTTCTACCAGGTTGATTCTCGCCAGCCGAGTATCTTGATGAGCGAGATTATCCGGGAAGGCTCTATGCTGCAACCGGACCGGGCAGGGGGGTGACGGCGAGCGGTGACGGGGCACGGCATGTACCGGCGACGGGACGACCCGCGCGGGCGGATGGTCGCCGAGATCACCAACGACCTGCGTCGCTACTCGGTGGACGCCCAGCACGTCGGCCACGCCTTCGCCGGCCTGCACGGGCTCAACCCCACCGACCTGCAGGCGCTGATCGCGGTGATGGAGGCCGAGCTGGTGGGCGAGCCGATCACCCCCGGCCGGCTCGGCGACGTGCTCAGCCTCTCGTCCGGCTCGGTCACCGCCCTGGTCGACCGGCTCGAACGCGCGGGCCACATCCGGCGCGACCGGGACACCGCCGACCGCCGCAAGATCCTGCTGCACTACGCCGATCGGGGCGCCACCCTGGCGCAGAGCTTCTTCGGCCCGCTGGGCCGGCGCACCGACGAGGTGATGGACCGGTTCACCGACGACGAACTGGCCGTGGTGCACCGGTTCATGGGTGAGATGGTGCACAGCATGCGGGCACACCGGGACGAGGTGCGCGCCGCCCGGACCACCGCCGAACCGTCCGGCGACCGCTGACCGTGCGGCTGATCACCCGGCTCGCCGCGGCGGCACTGCGGCTGCCCGTCGCCCGCACCGGCCGCGTCACCGTCACCCGCGACATCCCGGTGCGGGTCCGCGACGGGACCACCCTGCGTACCGACCACTACGCGCCCGACCTGCCCGGCGCCGCCTGCGTGCTGATCCGGACCCCGTACGGGCGCGGCGGGCCGATCCGGCTGCTCGGCCGGCTGATCGCCGAGCGCGGCTTCCACGTGGTGATCCAGTCCTGCCGCGGCACGTACGGCTCCGGCGGCCGGTTCGCCCCGCTGGTGCACGAGCGCGACGACGGCCTGGACACCCTCGACTGGCTGCGCTGCCAGCGCTGGTGGACCGGCGCGTTCGGCATGTTCGGCGCCAGCTACCAGGGTTTCGTGCAGTGGGCGGTGGCCGCCGAGGCGGGCGACGAGCTGCGCGCGATGGTCGCGGTGGTGACCGCCTCGGCCACCCGCGACTCGACGTACGCCGGGGAGTCCTTCGCGTTGGACACGGTGCTCACCTGGGCGGAGCTGCTCCAGGCGCAGACCGTGCCCTGGCTGGCCCGGCAGTGGGAACTCAAGCGTGGCCAGCCCCGGCTGGTCCGTGCGTTGCGCCACCTGCCGTTGGTCGAGGCGGACCGGGTCGCCACCGGTGTGACCGTGCCGTTCTTCCAGGAGTGGCTGCGCCACCACACGCCGGACGCCGACTACTGGCGGGCCCGGGTCTTCGGCGACCGGATCGGCGAGGTTGGCGCGCCGGTCGCCATGGTCAGCGGCTGGCAGGACATCTTCCTGCCGGCCCAGCTCGACGACTACGCCCGGCTGCGCGCCGCCGGCGCCCGCCCGAGTCTGACCGTCGGCCCGTGGACGCACGGCAGCGTGGGGCTGCTGCTCGCGTCGCTGCGGGAGGCGCTGGACTGGTTCACCGAGCACCTGGCCGACCGCGCGGCGCCACCGCGTTCGGCAGCGGAGCGCGCCCCGGTCCGGGTGCACGTCGGCGGCGCCGGCGGCGGCTGGCGGGACCTGCCCGACTGGCCGCCGCCGGCCACCCCGACGCGCTGGCACCTGCAACCCGACGGCGGCCTCGCCACCGGCCCGCCACCGGCCGGCGGCGGGCCGGACCGGTTCCGGTACGACCCGGCCGACCCGACCCCGTCGCTGGGTGGGCCGCTGCTCGTCGCCCAGCGGGCGGGCGCGGTGGACAACCGCGCGGTGGAGGCCCGCCCGGACGTGCTGACCTACACCAGCGAACCGGTGCGTACGGCGGTGGAGGTGGTCGGGCCGGTGCGCGCTGAGATCTATCTGCGCAGCGAGCTGTCCTACCTCGACGTGTTCGTGCGGCTGTGCGACGTGGACCGCCGCGGGCGGTCCTGGAACGTCTGCGACGGCCTGGTCCGCGTCGAGCCGGGACGGTTCCCCGACGACGGGTCCGGGGTGCTCCGGGTGCCGGTCGCGCTCTGGCCGACCGCCCACCGGTTCGCGCCCGGGCACCGGTTGCGGGTCCAGGTCTCCGGCGGCGCCCACCCGCGCTACGCGCGCAATCCCGGCACCGGTGAGCCGCTCGGCACCGCCGTGACACTGCGTGCCGGATGGCGGGAGGTGCTGCGCGACCACGAGCACCCTTCGGCGGTGCTGCTGCCGCTGCTGCCGTCGTCCACGACGGACATCTGACCGGAAATATTAGTCCTGAGCTGGGATTTTCTTCCGGCGGGGGATACTCTTCAGGCAAGTGCCCGGTGCCGTGCAGCCATCCGGCAAGGGCGTGTTCGCGGAACTGTCCTCATCACTTTTTGTGACTGTCGTGCCCTTGCCGATCGATCGGAGGGGATCCGCCATGACGTCGGCTCCGGCGAACCTGCTGGCCGTCCGCAGTCTGTTACTCAGCTATCTCAACGTCGACAAGAGCGTCGTCCGGGACGCCGATCTCGAACCGGCGGAGGTCGGCATCGTCGGGGACCCCAGCCACCGGGGCGGCTATCACTGCGGCTCCGACCGGGTGGTCCCCAACGACTACTCCGTCGTCGAGTCCCCCCGGGACCGGTCCGGATTGACCCTGTACGCGTCCGCACTGGACGTGGGCACGTTCTCGGTCCGCTCGGGTGGCGCCACGCACACGCTGCGGACGTTCTCCACCTGGTTGGTGGCGCAGTGCGTGGCGAACGCCGCCGACACCCGGGACATCCGGGAGATCATCTACTCCGCCGACGGCCGCACGGTGCGGCGGTGGGACCGCCTGGGCCGGCGGACCAGCGGCGACAGCAGTCACCTCTTCCACACCCACATCAGCTTCTTCCGCGACTCGACCAAGGCGGGCCGGGACCAGACGCCGCTGTTCCGCCGCTATCTCACCGCGATCGCCCTGATCGCTCCCCCGGAACCGGAGACCGACATGGAACAGACCGACAAGCTCATCAGGAACACCGGCTCGGCGACCCGTACCGTCGGCGACGTCCTCGCCGACCTGCAGAACCTGCGCAACTGGCTGATCTCGCCGGCCAACACCACCGGGCTGGTCACGCCGCCGGCGGCGAACTCGCCGCTGCAGCAGATGCTGACCATGCTCCAGGGGTGGCCGGCGCTCGTGGCCCAGGTCAACGAGTTGTCCGGCAAGGACTTCACCGACGAGCAGCAGATCGTCACCGGCGTCCTCGCCGGGCTGCCGCCGGAGAAGATCGCCGAGGCCATCCCGCCGCAGATCGCCCGGGACGTCGCCGACGAGCTGTCCCGGCGGCTGACCGCCTGATCCGCCCGCGCCGCGACGAGTGCCGCGTCGCGGCGCCGGCTGGTGCTCGGCGGCGTGCTGGTGAGCCTGGACGTCGCGATCGGCAACGTGGTCAAGGGCAGCCTCCGGCAGACCCACCGCCGCATCACCTGCTCGGCCGCATCACCTGCTGGCCGGGCCGCTACGCCGGCGGCGTGACCAGCAGGTGACTGCCGGATAGCGCGCTGCGGCGGCGGTCGGAGCCCGACCGCCGCCACCGGCACATCGTCACATCGGACGGACGTTGTCCGCCTGCGGGCCCTTCTGGCCCTGCGTCACCTCGAACTCGACCTTCTGGCCCTCGTTGAGTTCGCGATAGCCGCCGCTCTGGATGGCCGAGTAGTGGACGAACACGTCCGGGCCTCCGCCGTCCTGCTCGATGAAGCCGAAGCCCTTTTCCGAGTTGAACCACTTGACCGTGCCGGTTGCCATGCGTCTCTCCCTGTTCAATGCGGGTGAGCACCGGCCCGCGGCCGGTGATCGCCCTGTACCTCCCCGACAGTAACCGCCCGGACCCGGATCCGCTGGCGGAAGTGCCGGCGTGGCTCGTGAATACCTGCGGGCCGGAAATGCCACCGGTGGCCGTCGGGGCACGGCATGCTTGCCCCGATGAGCACTACGACGGCGCTGACCGACCTGCAACGGGAGATCACGGCGCCCGGGGTGGGCCCGGACCGCCTGCGGCTGATGGCCACGCCGTTCGTGCCCGAGGTGCGGCTGCACCTGGCCGAGGACGCCATCCTGTGGTGGGCGCGGATGGAGGCCGCGGCCGGTCGTTCGCTCCCGCCGCCGTACTGGGCCTCCGTCTGGGCCGGCGGGCAGGCGCTGGCCCGGCACCTGCTCGACCACCCCGAACTCGTCGCCGGGCGGCGCGTGCTCGACCTGGCCGCCGGATCGGGGCTGGTGGCCATCGCCGCCGCGCTGGGCGGGGCCGGCGGTGTGGTGGCCAACGACGTCGACCCGTACGCGCTGGCCGCCGTGACGGTGAACGCCCGGGCGAACCGGGTCCGGGTGACCCCCGACGGCACGGACCTGCTCGACGGCGTGGCGGGCGTCGACCTGCTGGTGGCCGGCGACGCCCTCTACGATGCGGCCCTGGCCGCCCGGGTGCTGCCCTACCTGCGGCGCTGCGCCGACCGGGGGGCCGAGGTGCTGCTCGGTGACCCGGACCGGGGCCACCTGCCGCCGGACGGGTGGGAGCTGGTGGCCAGCTACCCGGTGCCCACCACCGAGCCCGCCGTCGACTCCCCGGTGCGCCGGGTGCAGGTGCTGCGTCCGCGCTGACGCTCGGGGATCCTCCGGATGCGACCTCGGGGGCGTGTGGGGGGTCACGCCCGATGTCCCGGGCGGCCGAGCAGGCATAGCGTGCGACGTATGACGGATCTCCTCGCCCAGTTCGGGCAGCTGCCCACCACACTGCTGATGGGTCTGCTGGGCGTGGTCATGCTCGCCGACGCCGTACCGCTGCTCGGGGTGTTGGTGCCCGGCGACGCCGCGGTCCTGGCCGCGGTCGGCGCCGGCCGGCCGGTCGGTGGGGCGGCGGTGGTCGCGGCCGTGGTCGCCGGTTGCCTGGCCGGCTGGTCGTTGAGCTTCCTCGCCGGCCGGCTCTGGGGCGGCCGGCTGCGGCGCGGCCGGCTGGGCGGCTGGATCGGCGAGTCCCGGTGGGCGGCCGCCGAGACGCTGCTGCGTCGCGGCGGCGGGCGGATCGTGCTGGTGGCGCCGTTCCTGCCGGTGCTCAACGCGTTGCTGCCGCTGGCCGCCGGTGGGCTGCGGATGCCGTACCGGCGGTTCGTCACCTGCGCGGCGCTCGGCGCCACCGCCTGGGCCGGGCTCTACGTGGCGCTCGGGCTGGCCGCGCGGACGCTCACCGGCCTGCTGCCCGGCGCGCCCGACCCGACCGTGCTCACCATGGCGGTCGGGCTGCTGCTCGCCGGTCCGGTGCTGCTCGGCGCCCGGCGCCGGCTGCGTGCGGTGACCGGCTGAGCGGGCCGGGCCCGGCCGCCACGGGGGAGGCCGGACCCGGCGCGTTCACCAGCCGCGCGCCCGCCACTGCGGCACGCCGGGCCGCTCGGCGCCGAGCGTGCTGTCCTTGCCGTGGCCCGGATAGAACCAGGTGTCGTCCGGCAGCCGGTCGAAGAGCTTGGCCTCGACGTCGTCGATGAGCTGCCCGAACCGCTCCGGGTCCTGGTCGGTGTTGCCCACCCCGCCGGGGAAGAGCGAGTCGCCGGTGAACAGGTGCGGCCCACCGGCCGGGTCGCGGTAGAGCAGCGCGATCGACCCCGGGGTGTGCCCGCGCAGGTGGATCACCTCGAGCGCGCAGTCGCCGACGGCGACCGGGTCGCCCTCGCGCAGCGGCTCGGCGTCGATCGGCAGGCCCTCGGCGTCGTCGGCGTGCACCAGCGCGCGGGCACCGGTCTTGGCCACCACCTCCTCCAGCGCGACCCAGTGGTCCATGTGCCGGTGGGTGGTCACCACGGTGGCCAGCCCGGCGTCGCCGATCAGCTCCAGCAGGCGGGGCGCCTCGTTGGCGGCGTCGATCAGCACCTGCTCGCCGGTGGCGCGGCAGCGCAGCAGGTAGGCGTTGTTGTCCATCGGGCCCACCGACAGCTTGGTGACGGTGAGCCGGTCGAGCTCGCGCACGGCCGGCGGACCGCCGGGCGTGACGTCTCCGGTGTAGGTCATGACGATGTTCAGATCCATTCCGGTGGATTCGGCAGGGGGCCGTCGGGAACGACGGTGAGCAGCTCGCCGGTGCCCCGGCCGGTCAGCCAGGCGGCGAGTTCCGGCGCGGGGCCGGTGACCGTGGGCGCCCCCTCGGGGTCGCCCACGACGATGTCGTGCCCGGCGCCGTCGACGCGCAGCACCATGGCCGGCGCGGCCGGGTCGCCGGCCAGCCCGGCCGTCACCTCGTGCAGCAGCCGGTGGGCGAACGCCGCCGGCCAGTCGGCCGGCCGGTAGCCGGCGGCCAGGTCCACGTGGTGCACCTCGACCTCGCGCAGCCGGCCCCAGACCAGCAGCGCCGCCGGCCACGGACCGCGCCGGGTCTGCACCGTGGCGCCCCAGGCGGCCACCGGCATCTCGGCCACCGCCGCGTCGAAGCGCCGGCCGCTGCGGCGCAGGTCGTCAAGCAGGTCGGCCGGGCCCCGGCCGGCACCCGCCTCGATGTCGGCGGCGCGGGCCTCGGGCGAGGCGTACATCGGGATCGGCTCGCCGGTGCGCGCGGCGGTGAGCAGGTTGACGAACCCGTCGGCGTTGCGGGCCAGGTGGGTGAGCACGTGCGCCCGGGTCCAGCCCGGCAGCAGCGACTGCGCCGCCGCGTCCGCGGCGCTCAGACCGGCCACGGTGCGCAGCAGGCGGTCGGTCGCCTCGGCCAGCTCGCCGGTCAGCAGCAGGGGATCCGTCGTCATCGGGTTCGACAGTAGCGGGCCACGCCCCGCCGCGCCCGCGGTGGAAATCGCTTTCGGCGCGTCGGCGCGCCCCTTACCGTCGGGGACGACTTCGGTCGCGGCGCCGGGAAGGAGGTGGTGAACATGCCGGTCGCAGCGCGCGTGTTCCGCCCCGGATCCCCACGACACCGATGAGGACGTCATGACCCTCGACCTGACCGCCCTCGGCTGGGACGCCGACTGGGCCGCCCATCTCGATCGACGCGCCGACCGACCCGGCCGGGTGGCCCGGGTGGACCGCGGCGTGTGCACCGTGCTGCGCCCGGAGGGCCCGGTGCGGGCGAGCCTCGGCGGCGGCGTGCTCGCCGCCGCGGCCCGCGACCTGACCGCGCTGCCCTGCGCGGGTGACTGGGTGCTGCTGACCACCTGGCCGGACGGCCCGGTCACCGTGGCGGCGGTGCTGCCCCGGCGCACCGCGCTGGTGCGGCGCACGGCCGGCAAGGACGCCGGCGGCCAGGTGCTGGCCGCCAACCTCGACACCGCCGCGGTGGTCGAGCCGGTGCACCCGGCGCCGGACGCCGCCCGGATCGAACGACTGCTCTCGCTGGCCCACGAGTCCGGGGCCGAGCCGCTGGTGCTGCTCACCAAGGCCGACCTGGCGGCCGACCCGGGCGCGGTGGCCCGGCAGTTGGCCGAGCTGACCCCGGGGGTGCCGGTGCTGCCGGTCAGCGCCGAGCGGGGCACCGGCCTGGCGCCGCTGCGTCGGCACGTCGCCCCGGGTCGCACGCTGGGCCTGCTCGGGCCCTCCGGCGCGGGCAAGTCGAGCCTGGTCAACGCGCTGGCCGGGGCGGAGGTGATGCCCACCCAGGCGATCCGGCGCGTCGACGGCAAGGGCCGGCACACCACCACCTGGCGGTCGCTGGTGCCGCTGCCGGGCGGGGGAGCGGTGCTGGACACCCCGGGGGTACGCGCGGTCGGGCTGCTGGACGGCTCGGCCGGGCTGGACCGGGCGTTCGCCGACATCGCCCAGCTGGCCGCCGACTGCCGGTACGCCGACTGCGCGCACGACGCCGAGCCGGCCTGCGCGGTGCGGGCCGCGTTGGACCGCGGCGAGCTGCCGGCGCGCCGGTGGGAGAGCTGGCGCCGGTTGCAGCGGGAGATCGCGTACGAGAGCGGCCGGCGGGCGGTCCGGCTCGCCGCCGAGCGGCGGGGCGGCCGGCGTGGCGGGCGGCGGCGCACCGGGCGTCCGGCGACGCCGCCCGCTCCCGGCGCGTGCTGAGCGGGGGAATGTGCGCGTCACGGAAGTTGTCACCCCGCGGGGCTAGAGTTGCCGGGGCGCTTTTCCCGCGCCCCGGCGATTCATGAAAAACGGACTCCGCCTCACATTTCTTCTTCCGGGAGCACACGCACCGTGGCCGACCGTCTGATCATCCGTGGCGCGCGCGAGCACAACCTGCGTGACGTCAGTCTCGACCTGCCCCGGGACGCCCTGATCGTCTTCACCGGGCTCTCCGGTTCGGGCAAGTCGAGCCTGGCGTTCGACACCATCTTCGCCGAGGGGCAGCGCCGCTACGTCGAGTCGCTGTCGTCGTACGCCCGGCAGTTCCTCGGCCAGATGGACAAGCCCGACGTCGACTTCATCGAGGGCCTGAGCCCGGCGGTCTCCATCGACCAGAAGTCCACCTCCCGCAACCCGCGCTCCACCGTCGGCACCATCACCGAGGTCTACGACTACCTCCGCCTCCTCTTCGCCCGCATCGGCGAGCCGCACTGCCCGGTCTGCGGCGAGCGGATCTCGAAGCAGAGCCCGCAGCAGATCGTCGACCGCGTGCTCGCCATGCCCGAGGGCACCAGGTTCATGGTGCTCGCGCCGGTGGTGCGCGGCCGCAAGGGCGAATACGTCGACCTCTTCGCCGAGCTGCAGGCCAAGGGCTACGCGCGGGCCCGGGTCGACGGCGTGGTGCACCCGCTGACCGAGCCGCCGAAGCTCAAGAAGCAGGAGAAGCACACCATCGAGGTGGTGATCGACCGGCTCAGCGTCAAGGCGAGCGCCAAGCAGCGGCTCACCGACTCGGTCGAGGCGGCGCTCGGCCTCTCCGGCGGCCTGGTGCTGCTCGACTTCGTCGACCTCGCCGAGGACGACCCGGCCCGGGAGCGCCGCTACTCCGAGCACCTGGCCTGCCCGAACGACCACCCGCTGGCGATCGAGGACCTGGAACCCCGGGTCTTCTCCTTCAACGCGCCCTACGGCGCCTGCCCGGAGTGCACCGGCCTGGGCACCAAGAAGGAGGTCGACCCCGAGCTGGTCATCCCGGACCCGGAGCGCACGCTGCGCGAGGGCGCGATCCAGCCCTGGGCCACCGGGCACAACCTGGAATACTTCCTGCGCCTGCTGGAGGCGCTCGGCGAGGCCGAGCACTTCGACGTCGACACGCCGTGGCGGGCGCTGCCGTCGCGGGCGCAGAAGACGATCCTGCACGGCTCCGACGACCAGGTGCACGTGCGCTACCGCAACAAGTACGGCCGCGAGCGCTCCTACTACACCGGCTTCGAGGGCGTGGTGCAGTGGATCGAGCGCCGGCACAACGACACCGAGTCGGAGTGGTCCCGCGACAAGTACGAGGGCTACATGCGCGACGTGCCCTGCGCGGCCTGCGGCGGCACCCGGCTCAAGCCGGAGGTGCTCGCGGTCACGCTGGCCGGCCGGAGCATCGCCGAGGTCTGCAACCTCTCCGTCGGCGAGGCGGCCGACCTGCTCGCCGGCATCGAGCTGACCGACCGGCAGAAGATGATCGCCGAGCGCGTGCTCAAGGAGATCAACGCCCGGCTGAGGTTCCTGCTCGACGTCGGCCTGGACTACCTCTCGCTGGACCGGCCGGCCGGCACGCTCTCCGGCGGCGAGGCGCAGCGCATCCGGCTCGCCACCCAGATCGGCTCCGGTCTGGTCGGGGTGCTCTACGTGCTCGACGAGCCCTCGATCGGCCTGCACCAGCGCGACAACCACCGGCTCATCGAGACGCTGCTGCGGCTGCGCGGGCTGGGCAACACGCTGATCGTGGTCGAGCACGACGAGGACACCATCCGGGTGGCGGACTGGATCGTCGACATCGGCCCGGGCGCGGGCGAGCACGGCGGCAAGATCGTGCACAGCGGCTCGGTGCCGGCGCTGCTCGACAACGACGAGTCGGTCACCGGCGCCTACCTCGCCGGGCGCAAGGCCATCCCGACCCCGACGACCCGCCGGCCGCAGACGCCGGGCCGGGAGCTGGTGGTGCACGGCGCGCGCGAGCACAACCTGCGCAACCTCACCGTGAACTTCCCGCTCGGCCAGCTCATCGCGGTCACCGGGGTCAGCGGCTCGGGCAAGTCGACGCTTGTCAACGACATCCTCTACACGGTGCTCGCCAACCAGATCAACGGCGCCCGGCTGGTGCCTGGCCGGCACACCCGGGTCACCGGCTTGGAGCACGTGGACAAGGTCGTCGGCGTGGACCAGTCGCCGATCGGCCGGACCCCGCGCTCCAACCCGGCCACCTACACCGGGGTCTGGGACCACGTCCGCAAGCTCTTCGCCGAGACCACCGAGGCCAAGGTCCGGGGGTACGGCCCGGGCCGGTTCTCGTTCAACGTCAAGGGCGGGCGCTGCGAGGCGTGCTCCGGCGACGGCACCATCAAGATCGAGATGAACTTCCTGCCGGACGTCTACGTCCCCTGCGAGGTGTGCAAGGGCGCCCGCTACAACCGGGAGACGCTCGAGGTGCACTACAAGGGCCGCACGGTCGCCGAGGTGCTGGACATGCCGATCGAGGAGGCCGCCGAATTCTTCTCCGCCATCCCGGCCATCCACCGGCACCTGAAGACGCTCGTCGACGTCGGGCTGGGCTACGTGCGGCTCGGCCAGCCCGCGCCGACGCTGTCCGGCGGCGAGGCGCAGCGGGTGAAGCTCGCCTCCGAGTTGCAGAAGCGCTCGACCGGCCGGACGGTCTACGTGCTCGACGAGCCCACCACCGGCCTGCACTTCGAGGACATCCGCAAGCTGTTGATGGTGCTGGAGGGCCTGGTCGACAAGGGCAACACCGTGATCACCATCGAGCACAACCTCGACGTGATCAAGACGGCCGACTGGCTCATCGACATGGGGCCGGAGGGCGGTCACCGGGGCGGCACGGTGCTCGCCACCGGCACCCCGGAGGAGGTGGCCGAGGTGCCGGAGAGTCACACCGGCGAGTTCCTGCGGCCGATCCTCAAACTGGCCGGCGAGGCCAAGGGCGCCAAGGCGGCCACCACCCGGGCGGCCAAGGCCAACGGCGCCACGAAGTCGCGGGCCCGCAAGGTGCCGGCGGGCGTGCGCTGACGACCCGCCGGTGCCGGCGCGTCGATGCCCGTTTCGTGACGCGTCAGTATGAACCGTGCACCACGCTGGTGCGTGCACCGCAGTGTGGCCACGGATCATGACCGGTGGCGACAGCCGACAGAGAGGCCGGAGATGAGTGACGATCAGGTGGTGGCCGGGCCGGTCACCAGGAGCCGCAGAGCCCTGCTCGCGGGCGCCGGCGCGCTCGGCGCGGCCGTGGCGCTCGCCAGCTGCGGCGACGACGACGCCACGCCGGGCCTGGCCCCGACCAGCGGCGGGCCGCCCGGCGCCACCGCCACCGGCGACGCCGGCGGCGGCAACCGGGACAGCAGCGGTCCGCTGGCCCGCACCACCGACATCCCGGTCGGTGGCGGCGCGGTGTACGCCAGCAAGGGCGTGGTGATCACCCAGCCCGAGGCCGGCCAGTTCAAGGCGTTCGACCCGATCTGCACGCACCAGGGTTGCCCGGTGTCGAGCGTCGACGGCGGCACCATCAACTGCACCTGCCACAACAGCCGGTTCTCGATCGCCGACGGCTCGGTGAAGCAGGGCCCCGCCACCAGGCCGCTCGCGGCCAGGGAGATCAAGGTCGAGGGCGACCAGATCACGCTGCCCTGATCGGCGGCGCCGCATCCCGTCCGCCGCCCGCGGACGGGGTGCGGCGGCGGCCGGCTGTCGGGGGTGCGGACTAGGGTTGAACACGTGGCTGACCCCTCGACCTACCGTCCCGCGACCGGCACCATCCCGGAGTCCCCAGGGGTCTACCGCTTCCGCGACGGCACCGGCCGGGTGATCTACGTGGGCAAGGCGCGCAACCTGCGCAGCCGGCTCAACTCCTACTTCGCCGACCCGGTCAACCTGCACCAGCGCACCCGGCAGATGGTGTTCACCGCCGAGTCGGTCGACTGGATCACCGTCGCCACCGAGGTCGAGGCGCTCCAGCAGGAATACACCTGGATCAAGCAGTACGACCCCAGGTTCAACGTCCGCTACCGCGACGACAAGTCCTACCCCTACCTGGCGGTCACCCTCGACGAGGAATACCCGCGCCTGCAGGTGATGCGCGGCACCAAGCGCAAGGGGGTGCGCTACTTCGGGCCCTACTCGCACGCCTGGGCCATCCGCGAGACGCTCGACCTGCTGCTGCGCGTCTTCCCGGCACGCACCTGCTCCTCCGGCGTCTTCAAGCGGGCCGGTCAGGTCGGCCGGCCCTGCCTGTTGGGCTACATCGGCAAGTGCTCGGCGCCGTGCGTCGGCACGGTCACCGCCGCGCGCCACCGGGAGATCGTCGACAACTTCTGCGATTTCATGGCCGGCCGCACCGACACCATGGTGCGCCGGCTGGAGAAGGACATGCTCGACGCCAGCGAGCAGTTGGAGTTCGAGCGGGCCGCCCGGCTGCGCGACGACGTGGCCGCGTTGCGGCGGGCCATGGAGAAGCAGACCGTGGTGCTCGGCGACGGCACCGACGCCGACGTGGTGGCGTTCGCCGACGACCCGCTCGAAGCCGCGGTGCAGGTCTTCCACGTCCGCGACGGCCGGGTGCGCGGCCAGCGCGGCTGGGTGGTGGAGAAGACCGAGGAGCTGACCACCGGCGACCTCGTGCACCACTTCTGCACCCAGGTCTACGGCGGCGAGCAGGGCGAGGCCGACGTCCCCCGGGAGTTGCTCGTCCCCGAGTTGCCCGCCGACGCCGACGCGCTCGCCGACTGGCTCTCCACCCGCCGGGGCAGCCGGGTGTCGCTGCGGGTGCCGCAGCGCGGCGACAAGCGGTCGCTGCTGGAGACCGTCGAGCGCAACGCGAAGGACGCCCTGACCCGCCACAAACTCAAGCGCGCCGGTGATCTGACGACCCGCAGCCAGGCCCTCGACGAGATCGCCGACGCGCTCGCCATGCGCACCTCGCCGTTGCGCATCGAGTGCTACGACGTCTCCCAGATCCAGGGCACCGACGTGGTCGCCAGCATGGTCGTCTTCGAGGACGGGCTGCCCCGCAAGAGCGAATACCGCCGGTTCATCGTGCGCGGCGCCACCGACGACCTCTCCGCCATGTCCGAGGTGCTGCGCCGGCGCTTCGCCCGCTACCTCGACGCGCGCGCCGAGACCGGCGAGTTGGGCGAGGAAACCGCCGCGGACCCCGACCGTCCGGGCATCGACCCGACGACCGGACGTCCGCGCCGGTTCGCGTACCCGCCCCAGTTGGTGGTGGTCGACGGCGGGCCGCCGCAGGTGGCCGCCGCCGCGAAGGCGCTTACCGAGCTGGGCATCGACGACGTGGCGCTGTGCGGGCTGGCCAAGCGGTTGGAGGAGGTCTGGCTGCCCGACGACGACTACCCGGTCATCCTGCCGCGCACCTCGGAGGCGCTCTACCTGCTGCAACGGGTGCGCGACGAGGCGCACCGCTTCGCCATCACGTTCCACCGGCAGCGGCGCTCCAAGCGGATGACCGAGTCCGCGCTGGACAACGTGCCAGGTCTGGGCGAGGTTCGACGCAAGGCGCTGTTGCGGCACTTCGGCTCCCTCAAGCGGCTGTCCGGCGCCACCGTGGAGGAGATCACCGAGGTGCCCGGCGTGGGCCGGCGTACGGCCGAGGCGATCCTCGCCGCCCTCGACAGTGACCCGGCCACGACACCGTCCTGACCACCGTCGCGGTGGACCTCGGCGGCTATCCTTCGGCAGATGGGAGCGATCAAGCCGTGGCACCTGTCCGTCCTGCTGCTCTGTTGCCTGGTGTCGACGGCGGTGGCCGTCGCCGGCGGAATCTGGGCGCTCCGTCGCTCCGGTAAGCGGCGCTGACCGCCGCTCGGCCGCCCCGGCCGCCGCGTCGTGCGTGACCCGCCCTTGTTGGGAGCAGCTATCCGTCTCCCGGGACGCGTCGAGATCCGGGAGCAAGTTGCCCCCACCGGGGCCAATCCGCACCGAAGTCACGCGGGTCGCCGGGCGAATGCGTCGCATGTCGGGTTTGTCGGCTTCGGGCGCGGCGGGGCTTGGTGGGGGTCACCGGCGCGACGGAATCGGTGCCCGGGGCGGGGCGTTATACCTGGCAGACCGCGTGGAGCCCGGCCCCCTCGGGCCGCCGGCAG
>NZ_JBFAGS010000035.1:0-32143 GCF_040653835.1 Micromonospora sp. NPDC050980
CTCCTCACCGCCGCCCACGCCGCCCACGACACCGGCCTCCGCTGCTGGGCCTTCACCGGCCCCGCCCCCAACCCCCTCGCCGACCTCTGCCACGAGGCACTCGCCGTCGACTCGCCGGACGGTCAGGTGGTGCAGGAGCTGCACCTGGTCGCGGTCCACGTGCTCTGCGAGCACGTGGACCGGGCGCTGCCGGCGGCGCTCGCCGCCCGGGCCCCGGCCGGCGGCGTGCGGGCCGGCGTCGAGGTGGTGCTGGGTGACCCGGATCCGCAGGTGCGGGCCCGATGAGGAGGTCGAGCATGACGGGACCCGTGGTGGTGCTCGGTGACACGCTGCTGGACCGGGACGTCGAGGGGCTGGTGAACCGGCTCTGCCCGGACTCCCCGGTGCCGGTGCTCGACGAGACCACGTCCGTCGACCGGCCCGGTGGCGCCGGCCTGGCCGCCGTCTTCGCGGCCGCGCAGGGCGCCGAGGTCGCGTTGGTCACCGCCGTCGCCGACGACGCCGGCGGGGCCCGCCTCGGCACCCTGCTGGCCGCCGCCGGGGTGCAGTTGTACGCGCTGCCGCTGACCGGCGCGACGCCGGAGAAGATCCGGCTGCGGGTGCGTGGACGGGTGCTGCTGCGCCACGACCGGGGCGGTGCGGCCGGCGTGCCGGGCGAGCCGGGTGAAGCCGTGCTGCGGTTGCTCGCCACCGCGTCCGCGGTGCTGGTCAGCGACTACGGGCGGGGCGTCGCCGGGCAGCGCGCGCTGTGCGCGGCGCTGGCCGCCACCCGCTCGCCGGTGGTGTGGGACCCGCACCCGCGCGGCCCGGCGCCGGTGCCCGGGGTGCACCTGGCCACCCCGAACGAGCCGGAGGCCCGGGAACTGGCGAAGACGCCGCCCGGCGGGTCCCGCCTGGCGACGGCGTCGCGCAGCGCACAGGCGCTGCGCCGGCGCTGGCAGGCCGGCGCGGTCGCGGTGACCCTGGGTGGGGACGGTGCGTTGCTCTGCCACGCCGGTTCCACCCCGCTCGTGGTGCCGGCGCCGGCCGCCGAGGGGGACACCTGCGGCGCGGGGGACCGGTTCGCCGCCGCGGCAACGCTGGCGCTGGCCCGGGGCGCGCTGGTGTCGGAGGCGGTGCAGGAGGCGGTCACCGAGGCGTCGGCGTACGTGGCCGGTGGAGGAGTGGCCGCCGCGCTGCCGGCGCCGCCGCGGACCGTCGCCGCCCCGGCGGTGCTCACCGCCGGTGGGGAGCGGATCGGCGCCGGTGCCGCCGGTGCGGTGGTGACCCGGGTACGCGCCGCGGGTGGCACCGTGGTGGCCACCGGCGGCTGCTTCGACCTGCTGCACGCCGGGCACGTGGCGACGCTTCAGGCGGCCCGCCAGCTCGGCGACTGCCTGATCGTCTGCCTCAACTCCGACGCCGGGGTGGCCGGGCTCAAGGGGCCCGAGCGGCCGGTCGTGCCGCAGGGCGACCGGAGCCGGCTGCTCACCGCGCTCGGCTGTGTCGACGCGGTGCTGATCTTCGACGAGCCGACGCCGCACGCGGTGCTGTCGTGGCTGCGCCCGGACATCTGGGTCAAGGGCGGCGACTACGCCAGCGGCGGCGGCGCCGAGACGCTGCCCGAGTCGGAGATCCTGGCCCGCTGGGGCGGGCACACGGTGATCGTGCCGTACCTGGACGGGCGGTCCACCACCGACATGATCGCGGCGGCCCGGCTCGGACGCGGCGGCTGGCCGTCCGGTGCGGCGACGGCGGGGACCGCCCGGGAGGCGGTCGTCCGGTCCACGGCGAAGGGAGCACGATGAACGCAACGACACACCGGCCCGGCTCGGCATGAGCGCGCCCGGCGCCGGCCCCACCGTGCTGGTCACCGGCGGATCCAGCGGTCTCGGCGCGGCGGTGGTGGCTGCGGTCGCCGGGGCCGGCGGGCGGCCTCTCGTGCTGGACCGGCAGCGTCCCGCCGACGGGGTGCCCTGGGTCGAGTGCGACCTGGCCGACACCCGCGCCGCCGAGTCGGCCACCCGCGACCTGGCGGAACGCTCCGGCGGGCTGGACGCCGTGGTCACCGCCGCCGGGGTGGACGTGCCCGGCAAGCTGGCCGACGTGCCGGCGGAGACCTGGGAGCGGATCGTCACGGTGGACCTGCTCGCCACCGCCGCGGTGATCCGGGCCGCGCTGCCCTTCCTGGCGGCGTCCCGGGGCACCATCGTGACCGTCGCCTCCACGCTCGGCGTCAAGGCGGTGGGCGACGCCACCGCGTACTGCGCGGCCAAGTTCGGGGTGGTCGGCTTCACCCGGGCGTTGGCCGCCGAACTCGCCGGCGCGGTCGGGGTGACCCTGCTCGTGCCCGGCGGCATGCGCACCGCCTTCTTCGACGAGCGGGACGCGCAGTACCGTCCCGGCCCCGACGCGGTGCTCAACGAACCGGCCGACACCGCCGCCGCGGTCATGTTCGCGCTGTCCCAGCCGGCCGGCTGCGCGATCCGCGAGATGGTGGTCTGCGCCGAGCGGGAGTCCTCGTACCCGTGATCCTGGTGTTGCGCGCGCTCGGGGTCGGTGACCTGGCCGCCGCGGTGCCGGCGCTGCGCGGCCTGCGGGTCGGGCTGCCGGGGCGGGAGCTGGTGCTGGCCGCCCCGGCCTGGCTGGCGCCGCTGGCGGAGTTGACCGGGGCGGTGGACCGGGTGCTGCCCACCACCGGGCCGCACCGGATCGGGTGGGTCGGGCCGCCACCTGAGGTGGCGGTGAACCTGCACGGCCGGGGGCCCGAGTCGCACCGGGCGCTGGCCGCCACCGGCCCGGGGCGGCTGCTCGCCTACCGGAACCCGTCGGCCGGTCACCTGGACGGCCCGACCTGGGACGGCGACGAGCACGAGGTCCGCCGCTGGTGCCGGCTGCTGCACGGGTACGGTCTGCCAGCCGACCCGGGAGACCTGGCGCTGCGCCGTCCGGCGCCGGCCGGCGTACCCACTGGAATGACGGTGCTGCACCCGGGCGGCAAGGTCCCGGCGAAGCGCTGGCCGGCGGACCGCTTCGCCGGGCTGGCCCGGGCGCTGACCGCGCGCGGGCACCGGGTGGTGTTCACCGGCTCGGCGGACGAGCGGGCGCTGGCCGCCCGGGTGGCGGCCGACGCCGGGCTGCCGCCGTCGGCGGTGCTGGCCGGCCGGACCGGCCTGGCCGAACTGGCCGCGCTGGTCGCCGACGCGCGCCTGGTGGTCAGCGGCGACACCGGCGTGGCCCACCTCGCCACCGGCTACGGCACCGCCTCGGTGGTGCTGTTCGGGCCGGTGCCGGCGGCGCACTGGGGACCGCCGGCGGACCGGCCCCGGCACCGGGCGCTCGGCGGCACCGGACGGGCGGCCGGCCGGGATTCGACCGATCCGGGCCGGGTAGGAACGCACCCGAGTCTGGATGCCGTCGGGATCGACGAGGTGGTGGCGGCGGTGGCCGAGGTGGAGCGGGTGCCCGGTGCGGTTGCGGCGTAGCGATCCGGGCCGGCCGGGGTACGGGCGCCGGCGGCGCGGCAAGGGCTGGCTCTTCCTGGACGCGAAGGGCGAGCCGGTACGCGACGCGGACGAGCTGGCCCGCCTGCGGGAGCTGGTCATCCCGCCGGCCTGGCGGGACGTGTGGATCTCGCCGTACCCGAACGGGCACATCCAGGCCACCGGCATCGACGCGGCCGGGCGCAAGCAGTACCTCTACCACCCGCAGTGGCGCCGCAAGCGCGACGAGGCCAAGTTCGACCACGTGTTGGAGGTGGCGCACCGGCTGCCGGCGCTGCGGGACCGGGTCGCGCACGACCTGGCGCTGCGCGGGCTGCGGCGCGAGCGGGTGCTGGCGACCGTGGCCCGGCTGCTCGACATGGGCGCGTTCCGGGTCGGCAGCGACCAGTACGCCACCGGCGACGATCCCACGTTCGGTGTGGCCACGCTGCGTCCCGAGCACGCGCGCTCCCGCGGTGGGTGCGTCGTCTTCGAGTTTCCGGCCAAGGGCGGCATCGAGCAGGTGCGCCGGATCGAGGACGCCGAGCTGTGCCAGGTGCTGCTGAACCTGCGCCGGCGGCGGCGCGCCCAGGAGCGGCTGTTCGGCTACTGGGACGGGCGGGCCTGGCGTGACGTGCGCAGTGACGAGGTCAACGACTACCTGCGCGACGCCAGCGGTGGGGAGATGACCGCGAAGGACTTCCGTACCTGGCACGCGACCGTGCTGGCCGCCGCCGAGCTGGCCACGGCCGGCCCGCGGCGTTCCGCCACCGCCCGCAGACGGGCCGTGGCGGCGGTGATGCGCTCGGTCGCCGACCTGCTCGGCAACACCCCCACGGTGGCCCGGACCTCCTACGTGGATCCGCGTGTGGTCGACCTCTATCACGATGGGGTGTTCGCGCCGGTGCGGCCGGAGATGCCGCGTGAGGCGGTGGAGAGGTTGGTGCTGGCGCTGCTGGAGGAGGAGGCCGACTGACCCGACCGGCCCCGTCGGTCCTGGGGGGAAGCGGCGGGGCCGGAGACCGGAGTCGTGCGTCGCGGAGGGCCACCGCCGGGGCGGGGCCGCCCGCGGCTGGACCGCCGCGGGCGCCACGCCACGGCCCCCCGTTACCGGTGGGCCGCCACGGGCGGCCCGGGTTCAGTATGTACGTGGTGGGTTGACTTCGGACGCCGCGCTGTTGACGATCCGTGCCTGTTCCAGACGACGCGCCCGGTGCGCCTGCGGTGACTCGTCCTGCGCGGCCCGGAAGACGCGGCTGAAGTGGGCCTTGTCCCGGAATCCCCACCGGGCGGCGACGAGTTGGATCGAGCGGTCGCCCAGCGCCGGGTCGGCCAGGTCGCGCCGGCACCGGGCCAGCCGCTCGTCGCGGATGTAGGCCGCGACGGTGGTCTCCTCGGCCTCGAAGAGCCGGTGCAGGGAACGCACCGAGATGTGGTGCGCGTCGGCGATGGTGGCCGGGTCCAGCGTCGTCTCGCCGAGATGCTGCCGGACGTAGGCCTGCACCTGGGCCAGCAGGGCGCGATGCCGGACCTCGGTCGGGACCGCCTCCGCGGAGACCAGGTGGCGGCCGAGCAGCGTGGCGACCAGGTCCAGGCCGACCGCGCCCAGCCGTTCGGCGTCGACCGCGTGGTACTGCTCCGGATGGCTGGCGATCCGGACGAGGTAGTCGGCCAGCAGCGCGCCGACGCCCTCGCGGCCGGACATCCGGCCGGCGAACAGGGGGGTGAGCCGGCGGTGGGACAGCGGCAGCGCCGCGTGCGGAATGATGGCCACGATCGACGCGGCCCGGTCGTTCTCGTCGGCGTGGTGGCTGAGTTCCTGCGGCCGGGCGCAGTCGAAGAAGGTGAAGTCGCCGGGTGGACAGATGCCGCGCTGGCCGTCCTGGTCGGCGACGCCGGTGCCGTTGAGCGTCAGCGCGAGCAGGTAGCAGTCCGCATCCGAGCGCTGGATCAGCTTCCGGGTCCGGGTTCCGTCCAGTGAGGGGTAGCGGTGCCGGATGAGTTGCATCGGACCGAGGTCGAGGAACTCCGCCCGGGCCAGGAAGTTGTCGGCGTGCTCGGTGCGGACCCGCATGAGCGTCGGCGTCCGGGCGAGCATCTCCAGCCACAGCCCGAAGCGGTCGGCGGCGGGTATCCGCGCCGTGTCGAAGATCTGCCGTTGCAGCACCGTGTCCATGAGCGACCCCCGTGGTTCGTCGTCCCCATAGACACGACGCCCCACGGGGCCGAAAAGCGACAACCCGTGGGGCGTGACCTCCGTCATTGACGGACATGAACACTTCTGTTAAGAGTCCGCTCAGTCGTTGAGCACCTGGGACAGCCGGTCCCGGAACCGGCGCTCCGAGTCGCTGACCACGTCGCCGCCGATGCCCAGGATGCCGCCGGTGGAGGCGGCGCCCACCACCTGCTCGGCGATCTCCACCAGCCAGTGCCGGTAGGCCCCGGACTGCCCCTCGTCCACCTTGCCGGTGAGCAGGGCGGCGGCCTGACCGGCGCGGGCGAGCACATCCTCGATCATCGCCGTCGGGTCGTTCGGCGTGATCACCGGTAGCTCCGCGCCGGCCTCCGGGTCACCGACCCGGGAGACGACCTCGCCGGCCACGGCGGCGACCAGCGGACTGGCCGACTCGCGACCCGCGGCGATGGTCTCCAGCCCGGCGGCGTTCTCGGCCATGGTCCGCCGGGTGCCGTCGGACTCGGCCGCCGCCGCCGCGGTGAGCACCGCCTGCGGCAGACCCACCAGCAGCCCCCACTCCTCGTCCGAGACGCCGAACCGGGTGTACGCCGGCTGCTCGATCACGATCAGGTTCCTTTCGCCGTGGTCGTCGTTGTCGACGGGCACCGTCGCGGGTGCCCGGGTCAGGCTAGTCCAGTTCCAGCAGGCCCTGTTCGGACACCACGCGCACGGACAGCGTCTTGTAGCCCACCTCGTCGAAGAGCACCGTCATCCGGTCGTCCTCGTAGTTGAGCACCAGGCCGGATCCCCACTCGCCGTGGCGGACCTGGCTGTGCACCGGGAACGGACCGACCGCGCCGTCGTTCGCGACGCTGGTGCCCTCGTGGCAGTTGTCGCAGTGGCCGCAGACCGCGCTCATCTGCTCACCGAAGTAGGCCAGCAGAACCTGCCCGCGGCAGCCGGTGGTCTCGGCGAACGCGCGCATCATGTCGGTCCGTGACCGGGTCACGGTCTGCTGCCGCTCGGCCTCGGCGCGCGCGGCCTGCCCGGACTCGATCGCGTCGGGCGCGTAGCGGGGCGCGCCGACGCGCTGGCGCGCCCGCGGCTCGGCGGCGCCGATCTGCTCCAGCAGGGACAGGTACTGGCCGAGCTTGCGCGGGCCCAGCCCGGTCAGCTCGCGCAGTTCCTTGCGGGTGCGGGCCTTGCTCCGCAGCACCGCGGCGAGATCGGCCAGCTCCTTGGGGTCCGGCAGGCCGCCGCTGAAGTAGCGCTGGAGGCCGACGTCCTCCGACCGCCAGAGCAGCAGCACCCGCGACGGCGAGCCGTCCCGCCCGGCCCGGCCGATCTCCTGGAAGTAGCTGTCCGGTGAGTCGGGCAGCGCCATGTGCACCACCCAGGCGATGTTCGGCTTGTCGATGCCCATGCCGAACGCCGAGGTGGCCACCATGATCGGCACCTGGTCGGCGAGGAACGCCTCGTGCAGCTCGTGTCGCGCCGCGGTGGGCATGCCGCCGTGGTAGAACTCGGCCGGGAAGCCGGCGCCGGTCAGCCGCTCGGCCAGTTCCTCGGCCGCGCGCCGGGTGGGCACGTAGATGATGCCCGGGCGTTCGTCGTCGCGCAGCAGCGCGATCAGCCGCCGCCACCGGTAGTCGTCGGTCGGGCAGTAGGCCACCTCCAGGAAGAGGTTGGGTCGGTCCAGCCCGGAGACCACCACCTCGGGCTCGCGCAGCCGCAGCCGGGCGATGATGTCGTCGCGGACCGGCGGGGAGGCGGTGGCCGTCAGCGCCACCACCGGGGGCCGGCCGAGGCCGTCGATGAGGTGGCCGAGCGCCAGATAGTCCGGCCGGAAGTCGTGTCCCCAGGACGAGATGCAGTGCGCCTCGTCGATCGCGACCAGCGCCGGGGAGAGCGAGCGGACCTCGGCGAGCCGGTCCGGGTTGCTCAACGCCTCTGGCGTGATGAAGAGGAACTCGGCCCGGCCGGCCCGGATCTCCTCGATCGCCTCGGCCTGCTGCGCGGCGCTCTCGTCCGAGCTGATCCGCACCGCACGCAGCTCCGGGCGTTGCCGCTCGTTGAGCGCGGCGATCTGGTCCTGCTGGAGCGCGAGCAGCGGCGAGATGACCACGGTCGGGCCGGGGATGAGGCTGGCCGGGATCTGGTAGATCGCCGACTTGCCGGCCCCGGTGGGCAGCACCACCAGGGCATCGTGGCGCTTCATGACGGCGCGCATCGCGGCCAGCTGGTTGGGCCGCAGCGCGGTCCAGCCGAACAGGTTCTTCGCCGCGCGGCGCAGGTCGGTGGCGTGCGTGGTCAGTTTCATCAACGGCCACAGCTACCCCCGCGTTCCGCGCGCGAAACCGCTGTCCGGGTTGACGTGTGGTAACGGTCGACGGCATTATGAACATGCGTTCGTGAACAGTTGTTCAAACTAGGGGGCGGACGTGACCCACACCGGCAACGACGAGCAGGAACGCGCCTGGAACGGCTACGAGGGCCGGCACTGGGCCGAGCACCGGCACCGCTACGACGCGGTGAACGCCGGCTTCAACGAGCTGCTGCTCGCCGCCGTCGAGCCGGGCGACCGGGTGCTCGACGTCGGCTGCGGCACCGGCCAGTTGACCCGCCTGGCCGCCGCCCGCGCCGGCACCGGGTCGGCGCTCGGGATCGATCTCTCCGCGCCGATGCTGGCCGCCGCCCGCGCCGCCGCCGCCGCGGAGGCGGTGTCCAACGTCGAGTTCGTCCGGGCCGACGCCCAGGTGCACCCGTTCACCCCCGCCGGCGCCGACGTGGTGCTGAGCCGGTTCGGCGTGATGTTCTTCGCCGCGCCGGTAGTCGCGTTCGCGAACCTGACCCGGGCGCTGCGCCCGGGCGGGCGGCTGGCCTTCGTCTGCCTCGACGGCTGGCGCCGCGGCGACCTCGGCGCGGCGCTCGCGCCGCTCGCCGGGCTCCCGTCGCCGGCCGGCGGTGACGCGCCGGCCGGCGGGCCGCTCTCGCTGGCCGACCCGGCGGTCACCCGCCAGGTGCTCGCCGACGCCGGCCTGGTCGACGTCGACTGCGCGCCCCACGAGCTGCCCGGCACCTGGGGGCGCGACGCCGCCGAGGCCGGCGCGTTCCTGGCCGGGTGGGGACCGGTCCGGCACCGACTCGCCCCGCTCGGCCCGGCCGCCGGCGAGCGGGTCCGCGACGAGCTGGTGACGGCCATGCGCCCGTTCGCCGGCCCGGACGGCGTCCGGTTGCGCACCGCCGCCTGGCTGGTGACCGCCCGCCGGCCGGGCTGACCCGGCCCACACGCCGCCGGGGCCGGCTCGCACGGGGGAGCCGGCCCCGGTGCACCTAGGATTCCCGGTGATGGCACCCAGGAGAGCGGCCGCGTTGCGGGGCGGCGAGCAGAGTCTGCGCGAGCACCTGATCGCGGCTGCCGCGCGGCTGCTGGCGCGGCGGGGGGCGGCCGGGCTCACCGTCCGCGACGTGGCCCGCGAGGCCGGCGTGGCCGACGGGGTGCTCTACAACCACTTCGCCGACAAGGAGGAGTTGCTCGCCCACGCGCTGCACGCGCACGTACGCGCGGTCGAGGCGGCGCTGGAGGCCGCCGTCCCGCGGCCCGGCGCGGGCACCCTGGCCGGCAACCTCCGGGCCTGGCTGGAGCGGGCGCTGGCCCTGCACGCGGCGATCCTGCCGGCCCTCGCCGGCCTGACCACCCAGCCGAAACTGGTGGCCCGGCTCGCCGAACTGCCCGCCCTGCCCGGCGGCGACCCGGGCGTACGGGTGGAGTTCGCCGACTACCTGCGCGCCGAGCAGCGCCTGGGCCGGGTCGCGCCGACGGTCGAACCCCGGGCGGCGGCGACACTGCTCGTCGGCGTCTGCCACGACCTGGTGCTCGGCCACCTGCTGGACCCGGGCGGCGCGCCGCCGGAACCCGACCCGGGCCTGGTCGACGCGCTGGTCGAGACGCTGCTGCGCGGCGTGGCGCCCGCCGGGTCGAGCTGAGCGACACTCACCGCAGCCGGGGCAGCACCTCCCGCTGGTAGAGGTCGAACAGACCCGACCAGTGCGGGCCGGTGTTCGCCACGTACACCTCGTCGAAGCCGGCCTTGGCGTACCGGTCGATCATCTCCAGGTGGGCGTCGGCGTCCCGGCCGCAGACGAAGGCCTCCCGCACCTGCTCCGGCCGGACCAGTTGCGCGGCCTGTTCGAAGTGGCGCGGCGAGGGGAGCACCTGGGACAACTCGCCCGGCACCCCGGCGTTGGGCCAGCGCTCGTACGCGATCCGCGCGCCCTCGTCGGCGGTGTCGGCGTACGCGGCCTTGAAACCGCCCTGGCACGGCTTGTCGCCGCCGCCGGCGTCGCGGAACCGGCGCACCATGTCGGCGTCGGGCATGGTGCTGACGTAGCCGTCGCCGATTCGCGCGGCCAGCTCGATCGCCTTCGGGCCGAAGCCGGAGACGTAGATCGACGGGGGCGTCTCGGGGCGGGTGTAGATCCGCGCGTGCTCGACCGTGTAGTGCGTGCCGTGGTGGTTGACGAAGTCGCCGCGCCACAGCTCCCGGATCACCTCGACCGCTTCCTCCAGCATCTCCAGCCGGACGTCGGCCTGCGGCCAGGCGTCGCCGAGGATGTGCTCGTTCAGCGCCTCGCCGGTGCCCACCCCGAGCACGAAGCGCCCCTCGTGCAGCACCGCGCTGGTGGCCGCCGCCTGGGCGATGACCGCGGGGTGCACGCGCACGGTCGGGCAGGTGACCGCCGTGGTCACCGGCAGCCGGCAGACCTGGCTGAGGGCGCCGATGGTCGACCAGACGAACGGGCTCTGGCCCTGTGCGTCGACCCACGGGTGGTAGTGGTCGGAGATCCACAACGCCTCGAAGCCGGCCTGCTCGGCGCCGCGCGCCTGGGCCAGCAGCTCCGCCGGGGTGTATTCCTCGCTGGACAGGAAGTAGCCGATCCTCATTGTTTCCCCTCCGCCGTGTCCGGACACCGGGATCCCTACCCGGGCGCGGCGGTCCGAACCCCCCGGGGTCAGCGGCGGAACATCGCCCGGATCGCGATCAGCAGGAACAGGGCGCCGACCACCAGGCCGAGCAGGCGTACGCCGGGGATGTCGGCGGCGCTGGTGGCGTCGGCGAGCGGCAGGGCGGGCATGCCTGAACTCTCCCACGGTCGACGGCCCGAGGCCAGCGCCTAACAGTAAGGATTGTTGACTATTTAGCTGCGCGATGTGACCATGGCAGCACCCGTCGGTCGTGACGGGTCCGTGGGGAAGACGGGGGTAGGACAGCGCATGAGCGAGCGCACCGAGCGGAGCGAGGGCCACGAGCGCATGCCCAGCCGGCACCGCATGAGCGAGCGCACCGAGCGGAGCGAGGGCCACGAGCGCATGCCCAGCCGGCACCGCATGAGCGAGCGCACCGTCGGAGCGACCGGAGACCTGGCGGCGCTCGCCGCCGCCGTCCTGCAACCCGGGTTCGTCGGCACCACCCCGCCGCCCTGGGTCTGCCGCTGGCTCGGCGAGGGGCTCGGCTCGGTGGTTCTCTTCGCCCGCAACGTCGTCGACCACGACCAGGTAGCGACGCTGACCGCGAACCTGCGGGCGGAACGGAGGGACGTGATCGTCGCGATCGACGAGGAGGCCGGCGACGTCACCCGGATCGAGTCCGCCCGGGGCAGTTCCCGGCCCGGCAACTTCGCCCTCGGCGTGGTGGACGACCCGGCGCTGACCGAGGAGGTCGCCCGCGACCTGGGCGCCGAGCTGGCCTCGGTCGGCGTCACCCTCGACTACGCGCCGGACGCCGACGTCAACTCCAACCCGGCCAACCCGGTGATCGGGGTGCGCTCGTTCGGTGCCGACCCCGAGCTGGTCGCCCGCCACACCGCCGCCTGGGTACGCGGGCTCCAGTCCGGTGGCGTCGCGGCCTGCGCCAAGCACTTTCCCGGCCACGGCGACACCCGGGTCGACTCCCATCACGACCTGCCGCGCATCGGCGCGGACCGGGCCCGCCTCGACGCGGTCGAGCTGGCCCCGTTCCGGGCCGCGGTGGCGGCCGGGGCGCAGGCGGTGATGACCGGCCACCTGCTGGTGCCGGCGCTCGACGCGGAGCTGCCGGCCACGCTCAGCGCGCCCATCCTGGGCGGCCTGCTCCGTGAGGAGCTGGGCTTCGGCGGCGTGGTGGTGACCGACGCGGTGGAGATGCGGGCGGTGTCCGACCGCTACGGCTTCGCCGGGGCGGCGGTCCGCGCGCTCGCCGCCGGCGCCGACGCGATCTGCGTGGGCGGGGAGCGGGCCACCGAGGCCGATGCCCGCGAACTGCGGGACGCGATCGTCGCTGCCGTGGTCGGCGGGGAACTGCCCGAGGAGCGGCTGGCCGAGGCGGCCAAGCGGGTCGGTCAGCTCGCCGCGTGGAGCGTCGCGGCCCGCGCCGACCGCGAGGCCGTCCGGGCCGCGGCGGACGGCTCGTCGATCGGTCTGACCGCCGCCCGCCGGGCCGTGCGGGTCACCGGCGACGCCGCGCTGCTGCCGCTGGCCGGGCCGGCGCACGTGGTGGAGTTCGCGCCCCCGCGCAACATCGCCATCGGCGAGGAGACGCCGTGGGGGATCGCCGCGCCGCTGGCCCGCCTGGCGCCCGGCACCACCACCGCCCGGTACGCCGCCGATGCCGTCCCCGCCGATCCGGCGGCCGGCTCGGCCGACCGGCCGCTGGTGCTGGTCGTGCGCGACCTGCACCGGCACGGCTGGATGCGGGACGCGGTGCGCCGCGCCCTGGCCACCCGCCCGGACGCGGTGGTCGTCGAGCTGGGCGTGCCCGAGCTGCCCGCCGGTCGGGTGCACCTGGCCACCCACGGGGCGACGGCGGCGGCGGCCCGCGCCGCCGCCGAGCTGCTGGCCGGGACGCGCTGAGACTCCCGGTCCGGCCGGGTGGGGAGGTCCCCCGGCCGGACCGGGCCTCAGGGCGCGTCGACCACCAGGTCGGCGTAGTCCGGGTGGCGCTCGATGAACGCGGCCATGAACGGGCACCGGGGCACCACCCGGCCGCCACGGGCCCGGACCTTCTCCAGCGTGCCCCGGATCAGCGCGCCGCCCACCCCTTGCCCCTGGAAGCGGTCGTCGACCTCGGTGTGCGTGAAGACCAACACCTCGCCGCGCGGCAGGTACGCGCTGAACCCGGCCAGCGCGTCGTCGACCAGGATCTCGAAGCGGTGCTTGGCGGCGTTCTCCTCGACCAGGAAGCTCACCGGACCATCGTCCTCCCGTCGCCGGCCAGCCGGTCCAACTCGGCCAGCAGCCGGTCCACCTCGTCGGCGGTGTTGTAGTGGTAGACGCTCGCCCGGACGGCGCCGCCGGAGTCGCGTAGGCCCATCGCCTCGAAGTACTCGTAGGCGTAGTAGTCACCCGAGGAGAGGCAGAGGCCCGCCTCGCCCAGTGCCGCGGCGGTCGCCGCCGGGGTCCGGCCGGCCACCCTGAACGACACGGTCGGGCAGCGCCGGGCCGGCGAGCCGTAGACGCTGACGAACGGCCGGGACGTCAGTCCGGCGAGCAGCCGGTCGAAGACCGCCTCCTCGTGCGCCTGCGCGGCGGCCAGGCCGGCGCGTACCCGTTCGCGTCGGTCGCCGGTCGCGGCCGGGTCGAGCGCGGCCAGGTGGTCCACCGCGGCGGCCACGCCGGCCAGCAGCGGGAAGCTGGGGGTGCCGTACTCGAACCGGTCCGGCACCGCGTCGGCGGAGGGCAGCAGTTTCGCCGGGCGCAGCGCGGCCCACCACGCCGGGTCGGCGACCATCGCCGCCAGGTGCGGCCCCGACCACTTGTAGGCGCTGGTGACCAGCACGTCCGCGCCGAGCGAGGTCAGGTCGGTGGGGCCGTGCGGCACGGAGTGCACCCCGTCGACGCAGACCAGCGCGCCGGCGGCGTGCGCGGTCTTGGCGATCGCGGCCACGTCCGGCGCGGTGCCTATCGCGTTGCTGCCGGCGGTCACCGCGACCAGCCGGGTGCGCGCGGTGACCAGGTCGGCGTACTGGCCGGCGGGCAGCTCGCCGGTGACCGGGTCGAACTCGGCCCAGCGCACCGTCGCGCCGGCCGCCTCCGCGGCCTGCACCCACGGGCGGACGTTGGCGTCGTGGTCCAGCCGGGACACCACCACGTCGTCGCCGGGCCGCCAGCTCGCGCCCAGCGTCCGGGCCAGCGTGTAGGTCAGCGCGGTGGCGCTGGGCCCGAGCACCACGCCCGCGGGGTCCGCGCCGAGCAGGTCGGCGACCGCGGCCCGGGCCCCGGCGACCAGCTCCAGCGCGCGCCGGCCGGGGGCGAAGGCGGTGCTGCGGTTGCCCGTCGCGGCGCGCATGGCCTCGGCCACCGCGTCGATCACCGCGGCGGCGGTCTGGGTGCCGCCGGCGCCGTCGAAGTGGACGAACCCCTCGTCCAGCGCGGGATAGCGCCGCCGCACCCGGGCAACATCGAATGCCATTCCCGCACCCTAGCGCGGAAGGAGGGGCCCCTTCTTAACGCCTCCGGTAGAGGCGGGGCCCCTTGTTAACGCCGCGTGGCGGCGCGCGCACGTCCACGGGGGCGTGGTCGGCGGGCGGTACCGTTGGGGAGGTGACGAACCGACGCGCCACCCTCGCCCTGACCCCTGCCCGTCGCGCCGCCGGGCTGCTCGCCGGTCTCGCCCTCGGTGCCGCGGTGCTCGCCGGTTGCAGCTCGAACGGCGCCGACACCGACTGCGGCCTGGACGCCTGCACCATCGCCTTCGACCGCGGCGTGAACGCCAGCGCCTCCATCCTCGGCGTCGAGGCCAAGCTGATCGGCGCCCAGGACGACCAGGTCACCGTCGAGGTGGCCGGTGAGCAGCTCTCGCTCAGCACCGGGCAGCAGGCCACCGAGGTCGGCGGTTTCCAGGTCAGCCTGGACAGCGTGACCGACCAGCAGGTGGTGCTCCGGGTGGCCCGCAACCCCAACGGCTGATCCCTTTCGGCCGGGCGGCGGTCGACGGCCGGCGGGCGCCGACGTTTGGAAAACCGCACGTCGGGAGATTGAGGGGCGCATGTCTGTCACCCGAAACGCCGGAGCCACCGCCGCCCAGGCCAAGAACAGCCGGTGGCTCGAACTGTTGACCCGCGTCGGCTTCATCGGCTATGGAATCGTGCACCTCCTCTTCGCCTGGCTGGCGTTGCAGATCGCCTTCGGCAGCTCCGAGGAAGAGGGCAACCAGAACGGCGCGCTGCGCACCCTCGGTGAGCAGCCGCTCGGCAAGTTCGTGTTGATCGCTATCGCGGTGGGGCTCTTTGCCATGGCACTCTGGCAGGCCTTCCAGGCGGTGATCGGCCACCAGTCCAAGACCGGCAAGGAGAAGGTCTTCGAGCGGATCGCCTCCGTGGTCCGGGTCGTCGTCTTCGTCTGGCTGGGCTGGACCGCGATCAAGGTCGTCCAGGACGCCAGCGCCAACGCCTCCAACCGGCAGCAGCAGCTCACCGAGAAGCTGATGGCCAACGACGGTGGCCGCTGGCTGGTCGGCCTGGCCGGTCTGGTGCTGGCCGCGGTCGGCGTCGGCATGGTGATCTACGGCATCAAGAAGAAGTTCGAGCGCAACCTCAAGATCGGCGAGATGGACCCGAAGACGCGGCAGGTCACCCGTCGTCTCGGGATGGCCGGGTACGCCGCCCGGGGCACGGTCTTCGCCATCGCCGGCCTGCTCATCGTGGTCGCCGCCGTGCAGTACGACCCGGAGAAGGCACGTGGCCTGGACGCTGCCCTGCGGACGCTGCGCGACCAGCCGTACGGCCCGTGGCTGCTGTCGCTGATGGCGCTCGGCATCGCCGCGTTCGGGGTGTTCTGCTTCTTCCAGTCCCGGTTCCGCAAGGTCTGAGCGTGGTCGATGTCCGGCCCGCCGGGCACCATTGGGCCTTTGCCCGATTCCCGCCCGGGCTGGAGGGAGAACGCACGTGCAGAGCTATCTGGTGACCGTCGCCGCCGCGCTGGCCGCGGCGGCGGTCGCGTTGGTGCTGGTCGAGGTGGTGCACCGGGTGACCCGTCGCCTCGGCCGCCGGTCGCTGCTGATGACCGAGCTGACCGAGCACGCGCACCGCGCGTTCCAGGTCGCCGCCACCGTGGTCGGCGTGCAACTCGCGGTCCGGTTCACCACGCTCTACGCGGTGGGCAGCCCGTGGCGGCAGTTCGTCCTGCACACCCTGGGGCTGGGCATGATCGCCGCGATCGCCTGGCTGGTGGCCGCGCTGCTGGTGGTGGCGGAGGACACCGCGCTGGCCCGGTTCCGGATGGACGTGCCGAACAACCGGCACGCCCGGCGGGTGCGGACCCAGGTGGTGCTGCTGCGCCGGCTGACCATCGCGGTGATCGTGATCCTCGCGGTCGGCGTGATGCTGATGACGTTCCCGTCGGTGCGCGGCGTCGGCGCCGGCGTGCTCACCTCCGCCGGTGTGGTGGCCGCGGTCGCGGCGCTCGCCGCGCAGAGCCTGCTCGGCAACGTCTTCGCCGGCCTGCAACTCGCCTTCAGCGACGCGGTACGCCTCGACGACGTGGTGGTGATCGAAGGGGAGTGGGGCCGGGTCGAGGAGCTGACGCTCAGCTACGTGGTGGTGCAGGTCTGGGACGACCGGAGGTTGATCCTGCCCACCTCCTACTTCACCAGCAAGCCGTTCCAGAACTGGACCCGCACCGAGGCGAAGGTGCTCGGCACCGCCGAGTTCGACCTGGACTGGGCCATCCCGGTGCAGGCCATGCGGGCGGAGTTGCGCCGGCTCTGCGAGGGCACCGACCTGTGGGACCGCCGGGTCTGCGTGCTCCAGGTGACCGACGCCACCGGCGGCATGGTCAAGGTCCGTGCCCTGGTCAGCGCCGCCGACGCGGGCAGCCTCTGGGACCTGCGCTGCCTGGTCCGCGAGAACCTGGTGACCTGGGTACGCGACCATCGCCCGACCGCCCTGCCCCGGCTGCGGGCCGAGGTGGGCGACCCCGGCGGGCCGCTGCCCTGGCAGGTGACGCAGCCGCAGCCGCGCCGGACGATCCGCCGGCCGGCCGACACCGAGGCGCCGGACGACGCGCGGGTCTTCGGCGGCAGCGACGACGGCGACGCCCGCAGCGAGGTGTTCGTGGGCCGGGAGGACCACGCCGGGGCCCGCGGCTGACCCGATGCCCCCCGGTCGGAAGCCCCGGCCGCGGGAGGCGGCCGGGGCTTCCGATTCTGCGGCGGGCTCCGTGACCCGGCGCCCGCGCGGCGCGTTGTCCGTCCGGGACGGGTACGCGGCCGGCCGGTCCGTTCGCGGAGTGTCGGGCCGGGTGGGTTTGATCGGGGCGTTCCGGGGGACCTGCTGCCCATGCCCCGGATTCCGGCCGAGCTCGGACTCCGGAGGCGCGGCCGGGCCGACCGGCCGCTCCGCGCAGGATTGACGGGCGGCGACTCCGGGCATACAGCGCGGTGATGATGAAAGGAGGACAGCATGGCTGACGTCGCGAGTCGCAGCACGTCCCAGACCGGGAACGAGCCGTCCACCGCGGAACTGGTGCAACGGGCCACCGAACAGGTCACCCGCCTGGTTCGGGACGAACTGGCCCTGGCCCGGGCGGAGCTGACCCAGAAGGGCAAGCACGCCGGGATCGGGATCGGTCTGTTCGGCGGTGGCGGGGTGATGGCCCTCTACGGCGCTGGCGCGCTGGTCGCCACCGTGATCCTGTTGTTGGCGCTGGTCATGCCGGCGTGGCTGGCCGCGCTGATCGTGGCGGTGGCGCTGTTCCTGCTCGCCGGGATCCTGGCGCTCGTGGGCAAGAAGCAGGTCAGCCGTGCCGTCCCGCCGGTGCCGGAGGCGGCGGTCCGCAGTGTCCGGGCGGACGTCGACACGGTCACCGCCGCGGTGAAGGACGGGAGGCGGGCATGACCGGCAACGGAACCGGCAACGGAGCCGGCAACGGGACCGGGGACGTGGCGGCGCTCCGGGAGGAGATCCGCCGGACCCGGGTGGAGCTCGGCGAGACGATGGAGTTGCTGGCGGCCCGGGCCGATCCGAAGGCGCTGGTGCGGCACTCCGCCGAGCAGGCGAAGGCGCGGATGCGCGAGCAGGCGGCACAGACCGTGGCCCGGGTGCGGGGGCGGGCGGCCGAGCGGGCCCGGCTGGTCCGGGCGCAGGCGTACGACTCGGGTGGCACCCTCGGGCGCAGCCCGTTGCCGTGGGCGGCGGTCGCGGCCGGCGCGGTGGTGACCGCGGTGGTGCTGTTGGTGGTCCGAGGGAGGCGCAGGTGAGCGGCAAGATCGGTAAGGCGGCGTACAAGCCGGTGGGGGTGCTGCTCGGCCTGGCCGCCGGTGCGGTCGCCGGAATGGTCTTCCGGCAGGTCTGGAAGCTGGCCGCGGGCGAGGACGACGCGCCGAGCGCCACCGACGAGGAGCGTGGGTGGGGCGAGGTGCTCGCCGCGGCGGCCCTGCAGGGGGCGATCTTCTCGGCGGTCCGGGCGGCCGTCGACCGGGGCGGCGCGGTCGGTGTGCGCCGGATGACCGGGCACTGGCCGGACTGATTCGACACTTTGGAAGACCCCTTCCCCCGACCTGGGGGAAGGGGTCTTTCGCACGGCCGCCGCGGCCCGCCCGGCGATCACCGCGCGACCTTCAGGTCACATGTCGGAGAATTTCGTCCGGTAGGCTGTGCGAAGTTTTTGCGTACGTGGTTTGCTTTCTCACGCTGTTGCGAGACGCGTGGGTTGAGAGACGTTCCCTGCATGGGGGGCCACCTCAGGCGCCGCTGCTCGAAAACGGCCAATCGGCCGCACGGCGTGCTCGGCCGCCAGTTTTAGAAGGAGTTGCACATGGCGCAGGGAACCGTGAAGTGGTTCAACGCTGACAAGGGCTTCGGCTTCATCACCGTCGATGGCGGGGGTGCTGACGTGTTCGTCCACTTCTCGGCCATCCAGACCAGCGGCTACCGCTCGCTGGAGGAGAACCAGCGGGTGGAGTTCGAGATCGCCCAGGGTCAGAAGGGTCCGCAGGCCGAGCAGGTCCGCCCCATCTGAGCTGACAGAGGCGCCGGCCGCGCCGGCCGGTGCGCGAAGCCCCGCATCCCGTACGGGAGGCGGGGCTTCTCCGTGGCCGGCGCCCTCACAGGCGGCGGGCCCGCATGCCGTACCAGAGTGCGACGAGTCCGATCAGGACGACCACCGGACCGACGACCGCCCAGATCCGCTCGTCGGTCAGCGCGCTGCCCTCGACGTAGCCGAGCCCCAGCACGGTCCAGAGCGCACCCAGCACCACGGCCAGCAGGCCCACGGTGAGCCGGAACCAACCCCTCATCGCGCCCCCTCCGCCGACGTTCGCGCCGGTCCAGCATGCCCGCCGCCGGCCGGTGGCGGTGACGCCGCGCCGGCGGGCCGGGTCGGACCGGTCACCACCGGTCGTGCACCTGCGGCCGGATCAGCTCGTCGTAGGTGGCCCGCACCGAGGCCAGCTCCACCTCGGTCAGTGGCGGCTGGCCGGCCGCCCCGGCGTTGTGCCGGGCCTGCTCGGCCGAGCGGGCGCCGGGGATCACCACGGTCACGCCGGGCTGGTCGAGGATCCAGCGCAGCGCGAACTGCGCCATGGTGCGGTCGTCGCCGACCAGCGGCGCGAGCCGGCGCACCGCGGCCAGGCCGAGGTCGTAGTCGACGCCGGAGAACGTCTCACCGACGTCGAACGACTCGCCGTGCCGGTTGAAGGTGCGGTGGTCGTTCTCCGGGAACGTGGTGTGCTCGTCGTAGCGCCCGGAGAGCAGGCCGCTGGCCAGGGGGACCCGGGCGATGACGCCCACCCCGGCCGCCGCGGCGGCCGGCAGCACGCGCTCCAGCGGCTTGTGCCGGACCGCGTTGAGGATGATCTGCACGCTGGCCACCCCGGGCCGGGCGACGGCGGTGAGCGCCTGGTCGCAGGTCTCCACGCTGACCCCGTACCCGGCGACGCGCTTCTCGGCGACGAGGGTGTCCAGCGCGTCGAAGACCCGGTCGTCGGCGAAGACCGCGGTGGGCGGGCAGTGCAGCTGCACCAGGTCGAGTGTGTCGACGCCGAGGTTGGCCCGGGACCGGTCGGTCCAGGCCCGGAAGTTCTCCAGGGTGTACGCCTCCGGCGTCTGCGGCACCCGGCGGCCCATCTTGGTGGCCACGGTCAGCCCGTGGTCGGGGCGGGAGCGCAGGAAGCGGCCGATGAGCTGCTCGCTGCGGCCGTCGCCGTACACGTCCGCGGTGTCCAGGAAGGTGACGCCGGCGTCCACCGCGGCGGTGAGCACGTCGAGCGCCGCGTCCTCGCTGACCTCGCCCCAGTCGGCGCCGAGCTGCCACGCGCCGAGTCCGATGATGCCGACGTGCCGGCCGAGCCGGTCGAAGTTGCGCTGTTCCATCCGGTCGAGCCTAGTGAGCGGGTTGCCGCTTCGCCCGCCGGGCCGTACCGTCTCCAACAAGACGTACGTACGGTTTGGAGATGGTCATGTGGGACCCGAACGCCTACCTGCGCTACGGCGACGAGCGCTCCCGGCCCTTCGTCGACCTGCTGGCCCGGATCGGCGCGAACCGCCCGCGCGCGGTCGTCGACCTGGGCTGCGGGCCCGGTACGCTCACCGCCACGCTCGCCGAGCGCTGGCCCGGCAGCCTGGTCACCGGGCTGGACTCCTCGCCCGAGATGATCGCGCGGGCCGGTGCCCTGGACACCCCGGTCTCCTTCGCCGTGGCCGACGCCCGCGACTGGCGGCCGACGCCGGAGGTGGACGTGCTGGTCGGCAACGCGGTGTTCCAGTGGGTGCCGGAGCACCGTGAGCTGCTCGCCCGCTGGGCCGCCGAGCTGCCGCCCGGCGCGTGGCTGGCGTTCCAGGTGCCCGGCAACTTCGCCGCGCCGTCGCACCGGGCGTTGCGCGAGGTCGCCGGACGGAACCGGTGGCGCGACCGCCTCGCCGGGCTGCTGCGCGAGGCCCCGGTCGACGAACCGGTCGACTACGCCACGCGGCTGACCGGCGTGGGTTGCGCGGTGGACGCCTGGGAGACTACCTACGTGCACCTGCTGCCGGCCGCCGGCGTCGTCCACCCGGTGCTGGCCTGGATGGAGGGCACCGCCCTGCGCCCGGTCCGCGCCGCGCTGGACACCGCCGGCTGGGCCGACTTCCGCGCCGAGCTGGGGGTACGGCTGGCCGAGGCGTACCCGGTGCGGCAGGGTCAGGTGTACTTCCCGTTCCGCCGGATCTTCGTGGTGGCCCGCACCGGCGCCCGCGCAGAGGAGAACCCGTGACCGACCTGCCCACCTTCATCGCCGGACTGCCCAAGGTGGAGCTGCACGTGCACCACGTCGGCTCCGCCTCGCCCCGGATCGTCGCCGAGCTGGCCGCCCGGCACGAGGGGCGCAGCCCAGTCCCGGCCGACCCGGAGGCGCTCGCCGACTACTTCGCGTTCCGCGACTTCGCCCACTTCATCGAGGTCTACCTGAGCGTGGTCGACCTGATCCGCGACGCCGACGACGTCTGGCTGCTCACCCACGAGGTGGCCCGGGAGCTCGCGCGCCAGCAGGTCCGGTACGCCGAACTGACCGTCACCCCCTACTCGCACGTGCACCGGGGCATCCCGGCGCCGGCGTTCTGCGAGGCGATCGAGGACGCCCGCAAGCGGGCCGAGGCCGACTTCGGCATCGCGCTGCGCTGGTGCTTTGACATCCCCGGCGAGGCCGGGCTGCCGGCCGCCGAGCAGACCCTGCGGATCGCGCTCGACCAGCGGCCGGACGGGCTGATCAGCTTCGGCCTGGGCGGCCCCGAGATCGGCGTGCCCCGGCCGCAGTTCAAGCCGTACTTCGACCAGGCCCGCGCGGCCGGGCTGCGCTCGGTGCCGCACGCCGGCGAGACCACCGGCCCGGAAACGATCTGGGACGCGCTGCGCGAGCTGGGCGCCGAGCGCATCGGCCACGGCATCTCCGCCGCACTCGACCCGGAGTTGCTGGCCCACCTGGCCGAGCGGCGGATCCCGCTGGAGGTGTGCCCGACGTCGAACGTGCGGACCCGGGCGGTGGCCAGCCTCGACGAGCACCCGCTGCCGCAGCTGATCGAATCCGGCGTGCCGGTCAGCATCAACTCCGACGACCCGCCGATGTTCGGCACCACGCTCAACGACGAGTACGCGGTCGCCGCCCGACTGCTCGGCATCGGCCCCGAGGGGGTGGCTGCGCTGGCCCGCGACGCGGTCGCCGCCGCGTTCCTGGCCCCGGCCGAGGCGGCCCGGATCAGCGCCGAGATCGACGCACACCTGGCGGCTGGCTGACGGAGGGCATGCGCTCACGGCCCTCGCTGCGCTCCCCGGTGGGAGCGGCGCGCGACGGGAGCGAGGTGTGGGGGGACCGGACTCCCGCCGCGCGCACGGATCCGCCGGCCGGAAGGTGTTACGGGGCGTCCCGGCCGACGGAACTGATGGGTTCTGTGGGAGATCCTGACATTCCGCGGCCCCGCGGTGGCCGTCGTTAAAGCACTCCTAAGGAGAACTTGCGTCGCCGCACAACCACGGGTCAGCGCGGTCGTGGCCAGCGCCGCCCGGCGCGCGGTTCGCGGGCCTCCCGGGCCATCCGGCCGACCAGCCCGAACCGGTTGACCTGTCGCGGCGCCGCTTCCGGGTCGGCCAGCAGCATCACCACGCTGGCCCCGCCGAGACGCGCCCGGTCGAGGCTCACCGAACCGTTCGCCTGCAACGCGACCCGCTTGGCGATGTCCAGCCCGAGCCCGGTGGAGCCCTGGTCGCTCTCACCCCGGCGCAGGGCGCGGTCCGGGTTGGCGATGCCCGGCCCGGCGTCGTCGATCCGGATCGCCACCCAACCGTCGCGGCGGCTCACCGCCACCTCGAACGCGGTGCCCTGCGGCGTGTACCGGAAGACGTTGCCGATCACCGCGTCCAGCGCGGCGGCCAGCTCGGCGCGGGGCACCGGGGCCGGGATGCGTAGCTGCGCCCCGACCACCCGGTGCGGCCGGTTCTGGTCGCCGGCCAGCGCCGACCAGAAGACCATCCGGTCCCGGACCACCTCGCTGACGTCGCAGGACGCCGGTGCCGTCTCCTGGCTGACCGCCTTGCGGGTGGTCTTGATGAGTTGGTCGACCTCGCCCTCCAGCGTGACGATGGCCTGCCGGATCCGCCGGATGCCGCGCCGCCGGTCCAGCTCCGCCTCGCTGAACGTGCCGATGCTGGTGTCGTCGGACTCCAGGGCCTCCGCGTCCAGCCGCAGCGCGGTCAACGGGGTACGCAGCCGGTGCGACAGGTCGGCGACGAGTTCGTGCTCGTCGGCGCGCAGCGTCACCAGCCGCTCCGCCATCCGGTTGAACGCGTGCCCGGCCTCCGCCAACTCCCGCGGGCCGGCCGGCTCGACCCGTACGTCGAGTTCGCCGTCGCCCACCGCGAGCGCCGCCTTGACCAGGTCGCCGGTGGCATCCACGGCCCGGGCCGCCACCCGGTCGACCACCACCACCGCGGCGCCGACCAGGGCCAGCGCCACCGCGAGCAGCAGCAGCCACCGCCCGCCGCTGCCTTGGTCGAGCACCTCGTCGGGCACGAAGACCTCCACCACGGCCACCCGGTCGCCGAGCACCACCGGATCCAGCCGCAGCACCCCGCCGTCCACCTCGGTAACCATCGAGCGCCGCTGGGCGGCGGCGTCGGCGAGCGCCGCGGGGTCGGCGCGACCCGCCGACTCGTCGGTGCCGATGCCGTGCACGACCGGCCGCAGCGCCGGGTCGTCGCCGCTGGCCGCCACCGCCCGCTCGACCACCCCGGCGTCGGTGCTGACCGCCAGCGCGCCGGTGACCAGCGCGCCGCGCCGCGCCGCGTCGGCCAGCTTCTCGTCGCGGGACCGGTCGGACAGGGTCATGCCGAGCGGAATCAGGAAGGCGAGCGCGACCAGGCTGCACATGCCGGCGGTGAGCCAGGCCAGCGCCGACCTCAGTCCGGCGCCACCAGCCGGAAGCCGACCCCCCGCACGGTGCGCAGGTAGCGTGGCCTCGCCGCGGACTCGCCCATTTTGCGGCGGAGCCAGTATAGGTGAACGTCGATGGTCTGGTCCTCGCCGACCGATGGCTGCCGCCATACCTCCTCCAAGAGTTCCCGCCGGGACACTACCCGGCCGGGGCGAGCGGCGAGATACGCCAGTAGGTCGAATTCCTTGCGGGTCAGGGCCAGTGACTCCCCGTCCAGCACCGCGCTGCGCTCGCCCACGTCCACCCGCAGGCCGCCGACCGTGTGCACGGCCGGTTGCACGCTCCGGCTGGCCCGACCGGCCCGGCGCAGCACGGTGGTGATCCGGGCGTCCAGGTGCGCACCAGTGAACGGCTTGACCATGTAGTCGTCCGCGCCGGCGCGCAACAGCCGGACCACCGACTGCTCGTCGTCGCGGGCGGTGGCGATGATGATCGGCACGTCGGTGATGCCGCGCAGCATGCGCAGCGCGTCCGAGCCGTCCAGGTCCGGCAGGCCCAGGTCGAGCACGACCAGATCGGGTGTCTCCGCGGCGACCCGCCGCAGCGCGTCCAGCGCGGTGCCGACGGCGTGCACCGCGTGCCCCCGGTCGGTCAGCGACCGCAGCATCGCGCCACGCACCACGTGGTCGTCTTCGACCAGCAGGACGGTTGCCACGTCAGCACCGTACTCGGCGTGGCAAGTCGATCGCGTTGCGACGGTCCGGGGAAGCGGGCAAGCTGGAACGGCGATGACGTTCACCCTCTTTCCCGACACCCGCCTCACGCTCGCCCGCGACGCGCTGGCCGGCCTGTCGGTGGGCGACGCCCTCGGCTCGCAGTTTCTCGTCCCCGGCCGGCACCCGGCCGACCTGGCCGAGGGACGACTGCCCGCACCACCGTGGGAGTGGACCGACGACACCGAGATGGCCTGCTCCGTGGTGGCCGAGTTGGCCGCCGCCGGCCGGATCGACTCCGACCGGCTGGCACTGGCCTTCGCCGAGCGCTGCGAACCTCACCGGGGCTACGGCCCGGGCGCGGTCACCGTCCTGCGGCTGATCCGCACCGGCACGCCGTGGCCGGTGGCCGCCGCGTCCGCCTTCGACGGGCAGGGCTCCTGCGGCAACGGCGCGGCCATGCGCGTCGCCCCGCTCGGCGCCTGGCACGCCGACTCCCCCCGCCGCGCCGCCGAGCAGGCCCGCGCCGCGGCCGAGGTGACCCACGCCCACCCGGAGGGCGTCGCCGGAGCGGTGGCGGTGGCGGTGGCCGCCTCGCTGGCCGCCCGCGCCCGCCTCGACGGCGACCGGCCGGAGCCGGCCCGGCTGCTCGGGGCGGTGGCCGGCACGCTCGACCCGGCCGGCGCGGTGCACCGGGGCGTACGCCGGGCCGCCGCGCTGCTCGGCCGCCCGGCCGGCGAGGTGGCCGAGGCGGTGGGCAACGGTTCGCGGGTGACCGCGCAGGACACCGTGCCGTTCACGCTGTGGGTCGCCGCCACGCTGCTGCACGACTATCCGGCCGCGATCGGCGCGTGCGTGGCGGCGGGCGGCGACGTGGACACCACGGCGGCGATCGCCGGCGGGATCGTCGCCGCGTTCACCGGCGTCGGCACCCCGGGCGGCGTGCCCGAGGGCTGGTTGACCGCCCGCGAACCGCTGCCCGGCTGGCTCACCGCTTCCGCCTGACCATCGCGCGCCGCACGGCGCGCGCCGCGCCGGCTCTTGGTCTGAAACGGCCACCCCGGGGGGCAGGTTCCTACGAAGATCTTCGGCGTTCCCGCTCCGCGGGAGGCGGTCTCCATTTCTTGGGAGCATGTGATGTCCGGCGTGGCCGGCTGGGGGTCAGGAGCGTCCGGGGTGGCGCTGGCGCCGACGGTAGTCAGGAGTGTGCGCGAGCGGAGCCGGCGGTGGCGGGTTCACCGGCGGCCGGGGCGTCGGTCGCGGGCGCCTGGACCGAGTCGCCCTCCCGAGCTTGGACGCCGGACGTGGACTCGACGCCGGCGTCGGCACCGGCGGGAGAGCCGGCGGTGTCCGGCGGGAGGGTCATGGTGCCGCGCCGGCGGCGGCTGAGCAGCCAGCCGATCGCCGCGCCGCCGGCCAGCCCGGCGAGCAGGCCGCCGCCGAGCAGCAGGTCTGCGCTCGGCCCGTCGTCGGCCGCCGGCGCCCGGGCACCGACCCCGCCCGGGTCCCCCGGCGCGTCGCCCGCGACGCCGTGACCGCCGTGGCCCCCGGCACCCGCGCCCGCGTCGCCGCCGTGGGCGGCGGCGCCCGGCAGCGGCGGCAGCAACGCGACCGTCGGCGCCGGGTGCGCGCCGCCGGCCGGGTCCGCCCAACGGACCACCGTGCCGTCGGCGTACGTCTGCACCACCGTGAAGGTCAACCGGTCGGTGGCCGGCATCGGCCCCATGCCGAGCGGCAGCCGGGCCGCGCCGGTGCCGGCGCCGGGCACCCGGAGCCAGGTCACGGCGTGGGTCACCTGGTTCAGCTCGGACGCGTGGATGCCGGCGATCGGCTGGTCCAGGTCACGGGTGGTGATGGTCGGCGCCCAGTCCGGCACGGACAGCGGATAGACCTCACCGATCGGGGCGTCCGCCGGCATGGTCAGCTCCACCTTCGTGGTCCGGCTGCCCGGACGGTCCGCGGGCACCACCACGGACAGTTCGATCGCGTCGCCCTGGTGCACCTCGCCGGGGGCGGTCGTGACGGTCACGCCGGCGGCGCTGGCCGGGCCCGGCCAACCCACCGCCGCGGTGCACGCGGCGGCCAGCAGCACCGCCGCCCACCGGCCCTGACGGGTCATCCTCATCGTCGTCCTCATCCTTCTCGACCGGGCCGGCACCGGCTCCGGCCCCACCCGGTAGTTCGGACCGGACGGTGGAAAGGTTCAACGCGGCGCGCAACTCGTGCCCGGTGGCCGCGTCGGCGGCGGCGCGGATCCGGGCGACCGATACCATCGCAGGGGCCGGTCATCCGGCAGATCCGTACCGTCGACGACAGGAGTCACCGTGTCCGCACCCCGTATCCCCGCCGTGGCCGACCCCGTCGTCGTCGCCGCCGGGACCACGGCGGCCGACGCGGTGGCCGCGGCCGGGCTGCCCACGAGCGGGCCGAAGGCGGTCGTGGTGGTCCGCGACCCGCAGGGCAGGCTGCGCGACCTGGACTGGAAACCGGCCGAGGAGACCCCGGTCGAGCCGGTGCCGCTGAACAGCCCGGCCGGTCTGGAGGTGCTGCGGCACTCCACCGCGCACGTGCTCGCCCAGGCCGTGCAGGACGTCTTCCCGGAGGCGAAGCTCGGCATCGGCCCGCCGATCGAGAACGGCTTCTACTACGACTTCGGCGTCGACAAGCCGTTCCAGCCGGAGGACCTGGCGACGCTCGAGAAGCGGATGCAGGAGATCGTCAAGTCCGGCCAGCGGTTCCGGCGCCGCCGCTTCGCCAGCCTGGACGAGGCCCGCAGTGAGTTGGCCGCCGAGCCGTTCAAGCTGGAGCTCGTCGACCTCAAGGGCGAGCAGGAGCAGGGCGAGGTCAAGGGCGAGGGGCTGGACTCCTCCGAGGTGATGGAGGTGGGCGGCGGCGAGCTGACCATCTACGACAACCTCGCCGCCAACGAGGACAAGGTCTGCTGGTCGGACCTGTGCCGTGGCCCGCACCTGCCGAACACCCGGCTGATCGGCGCGTTCAAGCTGATGCGTTCCGCCGCCGCCTACTGGCGCGGCTCGGAGAAGAACCCGCAGTTGCAGCGGGTCTACGGCACCGCCTGGCCGACCCGCGACGAGCTCAAGGCGTACCTGAAGCTGTTGGAGGAGGCCGCCCGGCGCGACCACCGCAAGCTCGGCACGGACCTCGACCTGTTCAGCTTCCCCGACGAGATCGGCTCCGGCCTGCCCGTCTTCCACCCCAAGGGTGGCGTGCTCAAACGGGTGATGGAGGACTACGTCCGCACCCGCCACATCGAGGAGGGCTTCCAGTACGTCGGGACGCCGCACATCTCCAAGGAAGGTCTCTTCCACACCTCGGGACACCTGCCCTACTACAAGGACACGATGTTCCCGCCGATGGAGATGGAGGGCAGCGACTACTACCTCAAGGCGATGAACTGCCCGATGCACAACCTGATCTACTCCTCGCGCGGGCGGTCCTACCGGCAGTTGCCGATGCGGCTGTTCGAGTTCGGGTCGGTCTACCGCTACGAGAAGTCGGGCGTGATCCACGGCCTGACCCGGGTCCGGGGCTTCACCCAGGACGACTCGCACTCCTACTGCACCCGGGAGCAGGCCCCGGCCGAGATCAAGCACCTGTTGGGTTTCGTGCTCAGCCTGCTGCGTGACTTCGGCATCGACGACTTCTACCTGGAGCTGTCCACCCGCGACGACACCCGGCCGGACAAGTTCGTCGGCACCGACGAAGACTGGGCCACCGCCACCGAGGTGCTCCAGCGGTGCGCGCTGGAGACCGGCCTGGACCTGGTCCCCGACCCGGGCGGTGCGGCCTTCTACGGCCCGAAGATCTCGGTGCAGGCCAAGGACGCCATCGGCCGCACCTGGCAGATGTCGACGATTCAATACGACTTCAACCAGCCGAAGGGCTTCGGCCTGGAATACCAGGCGGCCGACGGCACCCGGCAGCAGCCGGTGATGATCCACTGCGCGAAGTTCGGCTCGATCGAGCGGTTCATCGGCGTGCTCACCGAGCACTACGCGGGCGCGTTCCCGGCCTGGCTCGCGCCGGTGCAGGTGGTCGGCATCCCGATCCGCGACGAGCACGGCGACTATCTGGAGGAGTTCGCGGGCACGCTGCGTCGGCACGGCATCCGGGCCGAGGTCGACCTGGGCGACGACCGGATGCAGAAGAAGATCCGCAACGCCCAGCAGCAGAAGATCCCGTTCATGGTGATCGCCGGCGACGACGACGTGGCCGCCGGCACGGTCTCCTTCCGCTACCGGGACGGCTCGCAGCGCAACGGCGTGCCGCTCGCCGAGGCGGTAACGCACATCCGCGAGGTGACCGAGTCCCGCACCAACACCGGCCCCACCGCCGCTGAGGTGTAAGGAAGGGCCCCTTGTTAACGCCAGAGGTAGAGGCGCGGGACCCGCTTGACCGGGCGGCGCGGTGCGGCGGCGCGGCGGCGAGGATCGTAGGATCGCCGGTGTGACAGGGGTGGAGCGGCACACGGACAGTGGCCTGGCGGACGGGCTGGAACGGCTCTGGACGCCGCACCGGATGACCTACATCTCCGGCGGCGACCGACCCGAGGGCGGTTACGAGAAGCCGGCCGGCTGCCCGTTCTGCCTGGCCCCGGGCCGCCCGGCGGAGGAGAGCCTGGTGGTCGCCCGCGGCGAGCACGTGTTCGCGGTGCTCAACCTCTACCCCTACAATCCCGGCCACCTGCTGGTCTGCCCCTACCGGCACGTGGCCGACTACACCGAGCTGGACGCGCCGGAGACGGCCGAGCTCGCCGCGTTCACCAAGGACGCGATGCGGGTGGTCCGGCAGGTGTCCAACGCGCACGGGTTCAACCTGGGCATGAACCAGGGCGGGGTGGCCGGCGCGGGCATCGCCGCGCACCTGCACCAGCACGTGGTGCCGCGCTGGGGCGGCGACGCCAACTTCATGCCGGTGATCGGCCGCACCAAGGTGCTGCCGCAACTGCTCACCGACACCCGTGACCTGTTCGCCACCGTGTGGCCGGCCTGACTCAGCGCAGCCGGCCCCGGACCCGGGCGAGCCGGCGGCGGGCGCCGGTTGCGGTCCGCTGGGCGGCGGCGGCCCGGTCGGCGGCAAGTTCGGCGCGGACCGCGAGCTGACGCAGCCGCCGCTGCACCATCCGGTCGCCGTGCCGGGCGATCCACAGGCACACCCCGGCCAGCGGCAGCTCGACCAATGCCGCCAGCAGCACCGACACCGCCAGATCGGGGCCGGGCGGCGTGGTGGTCACGTCGAACCAGGCGTCCACCGCGAGCATGGTCGCGGTGGCGGCGGCGGCGAGCACCACCTGCCGGTTCCCCCGGTACGCGTGCCAGGCGGTCAGCCCGAGCAACGCCACCAGCCCGAGGTCGAAGCCGACCCAGGCGGCCCGGTAGTGCACTGTCACCTGGTGCCGGGGCAGCGTGAACGCCAGGTATCCGATCCAGGGCAGGGTGAGCACGGCCAGCGTCACGAACGTCGGCGCCACCCAGCGCGGCGCCGGGCGCACCCGGGCCGCCTGGTCGACCTGTTCCACCGACGTCTCCATCCGCGCCTCCCGGCCCTGGTGGTGCCCCCACCGCCGGGCTCGGCAAACCCCACGGTCACTCCTCGACCGTACGATCGTGCGCATGGCCCTGCTGCATCGCGCGGAACTGCGCCCCTCGAAGCTGGAGTTGCTCGCATCCTGGCTGCCCGGCCGGCCCTGGTTCGTCGGTGCGGCCGGCGCGACGGTCAGCCGGGTGGCGGCCTACCGCTTCGACGACCCGGCCGGCGCGGTCGGCATGGAGACGCTGCTGGTGCGGGCCGGCGACGGGCCGGTGCTCCAGGTGCCGCTGACCTACCGGGGCGCCCCGCTGGCCGGCGCGGACCGGTTCCTGATCGGCGTCGTGGAGCACTCGGTGCTCGGCCGCCGCTGGGTGTACGACGCCGTCGGCGACCCGGTCTACCCGCCGGCGCTGGCCGCCGCGGTGTTGGCCGACGCCGGCCAGGCCCAGGAATACTTCGAGGTCGACGGTGAACGGCAGGTGCGCGAGCCGAGCATGACGGTGACCGGCAGCCGCACCGACCGGGCGTTGCCGGCCGGCCCGGCCGACGAGGTGGTCGACGGCGACCCCACGCTGATCCGCGCCGGGGGCGTCGAGCTGGCGCTGGTTCGCCGGCCGGTCCCGGCGACCGACGTCGCGGCGTGGTCGGCCCGCATCTTGGCGTCGTCGGCCGACGTGCCGGCGTCGTCGGCCCGCATCTTGACGTCGTCGGCCGACGTGCCGGCGGCGGAGGCCGATCTCCGGGTGGCACCGGCCGAAGCTCCGGTGGCGGGCCGGCTCACCGGCGCCTGGCCGGGACAGGAGGCCGCAGTGCTGCTGGCCTACGCGCGCTGAGCTGCCGGATCCCGTCGGCGGGCCGCCGAGGTGCCGGGGTGCTGTCGGTGCGTCTACCGAGGTGCCGGGGTGCTGTCGGTGCGTCTACCGAGGTGCCCGGGTGCCGCCGGTGGGCCGCCGAGGTGCCGGGGTGCGGGCCGGTAGACATGCCATTCACCTGGGGCGACATGACCAGGAGTCATAATCATGACTCTGCGGCACACCGCTCTCACCCCGACTACTGGCCCGTCGCATCACGCAGAGTGACGACAGGTTGGTGCGTGGAGCGACGAACCTGCCCGCGGGCACCGCGAAGGTGACAGGATTCGGCGATGGCAGTCAGCACGCGGCAGCTCGGCCGCAGCGGCATCGAGGTGAGCGCCCTGGGCATGGGGTGCTGGGCGATCGGCGGTCCGTGGGCCGAGGGCGCCCGACCGCTGGGCTGGGGCGCGGTCGACGACGGCGAGTCGGTGCGGGCGATCCGTCGTGCCCTCGACCTCGGGGTCACGCTCTTCGACACCGCCGACACCTACGGTGCGGGGCACGGCGAGCGGGTGCTGGGGCGGGCCCTCGGCGGCCGACGCGACGAGGCGGTGGTCGCCACCAAGTGGGGTTACACGTTCGACGAGCGCAGCCGGCAGGCCACCGGGGAGAACGCGTCGGCGCAGTACCTGCGCCGGGCGGTGGTCGACTCGCTGCGCCGGCTGGACACCGACCGGATCGACCTCTACCAACTGCACCTGGGCGACCTGCCGCTGCCCCGGGTCGAGGCGCTGATCGGCACGCTCGACGACCTGGTCGCCGACGGCCTGATCCGGGCCTACGGGTGGAGCACCGACCGGGCCGACCGGGCCGCCGCGTTCGCCCAGGTCGCCCGCGGGGCCACCGCCGTGCAGCACACGCTGTCGGTGCTCCGGGACGCACCGGCCATGCTGGCCGCCGGCGACAAGCACGACCTGGCCAGCCTGGCCCGGGCGCCGCTCGGGATGGGGTTGCTCACCGGCAAGTACACGCCGGAGTCGACGCTTCCGCGCGACGACGTACGCGGTCTCGGGCCGACCTGGCTGGAGTGGTTCCGCAGCGGCCGGCCGGCCCCGGAATGGCTGCGCCGGGTGGCCGCGGTCCGGGGCGCGCTCACCGCCGACGGGCGCACCCTGGTCCAGGGCGCGCTCGGTTGGATCTGGGCGCGCAGCGGCCGGGCGGTGCCGATCCCTGGTGCCCGCACGGTCGCCCAGGTCGAGGAGAACGCCGCCACGCTGGCCCGGGGCCCGCTCCAACCGGACCACTTCGCCGAGGTGGAGCGGCAGCTCGCGGCCCTGCGCTCGGCTGCCCGCCGCGACGCCGACCGCCCACGGTGGCCGATGCCTCCCGTCCCCGCCGTCCGCCCCTGATCCCATCCGCGCGCTCGTTCACGGAAACAGTGGCCATCCGGGGCGGGATGGCCACTGTTTCCGTGAACGGGCGCGGGGCGCGGGGCGCGGGGCGCGGGGCGCGGGGCGCGGGGCGCGGGGCGCGGGGCGGGGGGAGATCGGAAGAGCGTCGGGTCGGGAAAGAGTG
>NZ_JBFAGS010000036.1:0-29022 GCF_040653835.1 Micromonospora sp. NPDC050980
CACCGGCCACCAAGACCAACGACTAAAGATCAACCAAACCGAGGTGGTCCCGTTTCAGCCGGACCACGGTGGTCCCGGTTGGGCCGGCGTTGACAAAGCCGTGGTCCGCGTCAACGCCACCCCGGTACCGCACGGCACAGCGGTGACAGCGTTGGTAGCGTGGGCAGGCGGCCCGGCAGCCCACCGTCACCGGAGAGACAGATGGCCCGCCCCAAGGATCAGGACCACCAGCGCGCCCACGTCACCGCGGCGGCTCGCCGCGCGATCGTCAAGCACGGCCTGGCCCGCGTGCGGATCCGGGACATCGCCGATGCGGCGGGCATGTCTCCCGGCACCGTCACCTACTACTACCGGCACCTCGACGACCTGTTCCAGCAGGTCTTCGAAGACGCCGCCGACCGGTTCCACCGCCAACGAGCCCACGCGGTGGAGCAACACATCGACCACGCCAGGAAGCTGACGGCCGCGATCGACGCCGGCCTGCCCCATGGTGCCGACGACGAACTGTGCTGCCTGCTCTACGAGTTCTCCCCACGCGCGCGCCGCCGCCCCGACCACGCCGCCCTACGCCGCAGCCTCTACGACCGGCAGGCCCACCTGTACGAGGATCTCCTCGACGCCGGCAGCGACCAGGGCGCCTTCACTCTCGCTCTACCCGCTGCGGAAGCCGCCCGCAACCTCGTCGCACTCGAGGATGCCTACGGCTACCACATCATCGCCCGCACCTCCGTCACCTCCGAGCAGGCCCGCGCCTACCTGCTCAGATACGCCAGCCACACAACCGGCATCGACCTGACCAGCGTCACGGCGGCGAAGTACGACCTCCCCGCAACGGGAACGGTCACGTGACGCGCCACAGCGCCATCCCGCAGGTCGAGCAGAGCCCAGTTCGAGGTGGGAACAGCATCCCTCCGGCCGGAGGAGCCGCGTTCGCCGGTTCCTGAACACGTGTACGGTGATCGCGACATCGTCCGCACCGCCGGCGCTCCTCAGCAGGTTCACCCGCCACTGCTCGGCCACGCCGGTCAAACGGTCGGTGTGGCACTGACATGGCCACACAGAGCCGAGGAGCGAAGGCCATCCTCCAGAGCGAGGTCGTCGCATGACCTTCGAAGCTGTCATGGAGCAGCAGGCGCTGCGTCTCGCCGACCTGGCTCGACGGGTCGCGGAGGTGGACCAGTGGATCGAGGTGCTTCTGGACTGGATCGAGGCAGCCGCACAGGACCTGTCGCTGGCGACCGTCACCGACGACCGAGCGGTGTGACGCGGCGGTTCCGCACGTCACCGCCGCGCCGGCGGGCCTGCCTGCCGGTGTCGGCGGCTGGCCGAGGCGCGAACACGCTACTCGTGCGTCGGCAGCGTAGGGGTGACCTTGGGCTTGGAGAGCAGCTCGACGATGGCAGCCCGGGCCTGGGCGGCCGTCGGGTTCGCGCGCAGGGCCTGCGCCTGCCCGGTGATCTGTTCGTACTTGCCGCGGCCGGCGCGGGCGCCGAGCACGTAGCCGACCGCCAGGCCGGCGGCGAACCTCGTGACCTTCATCGTGTTCCTCTCTGACCCTTGGCCGAAGATGGTGCTGCTCTCGCAGGCGCGAAGTCGTCTGCCGTTGCCGCACGTCGATGCGGCGAACCGGGTGTCCGGTCAGCCTGGCCAGTATCCGGTAGCCCGGTGTACGGCGACGGCACCAGCCCGGTCGACGGTGGCCTTCACCGCCGCGAAGATGGCGCCCTGGATCGCGGCGGCGATGACGATCTCGCCCCACCCACGGTCTTGGTCGGTGGCGTGTGGTGCGTCCTGTTCGCCCTCGACGAGCTTCCACACCTGCTTGAACAACAGCCCCGACACCAGTCCGGCCCCGACGCCGAGCAGGAGGCCGACCGGACGGTACGCGACCTTCGCCGCGACGTGACTCACGCCCGCCGCCGCCGGACCAGAAGGGCCACCAGCACCGCCAGCACCGCCGCCGCGCCGACCACCGCCAGCGGCACCGCCCCGGCTGCCCCCTCGATGCGACCTGCCGCCGTCGTGACCTTCTCCCGAGCCTGCGCGGCGGCGTCCTCGACGCCGGCCCTGGCGCGGGCCTTGACGTCGGTCTTCGCCGCCAGCGCCTCCACGGTGTCACCGAGAGCGGCGCGCGTCTGCGCGATCTCTGCCCGCAACTGCTGCGGGTCCGTCGGTGTGCTCTCACTCATGACGATCGTCCCTCCCGAACCGCGGTCTTCACCGCGTCCACGTCCGCCGCGACCCCGGAAACCGCCTCCTGCGGCACCAGCGGCGTCGCCGCGCGCAACCGCCGACGGCCGAGCAGCGCCAGCACCGCAGCCACGGCGAACACGAGCACCAGGACGACCAGGACCGCAAGCCACAGCGGCCAGACCAGGTCCAGCAGCACCACCGCGAGCGCCAGCAGCAGTCCCAACCCGTACAGGCTCAGGACCGCGGCACCGCCGAACAGTCCGCCACCGGCTCCGGCCCGCCGGCCCTTCGCGACCATCTCCGCCCTGGCCAGCGCCAGCTCGTCACGCATCAGCGTCCTCACCTGCTCGGCGGCCCGGGTGACCAGTTCCGACGTCGACATCGTCTCCGGCGTACCGGAGGGCGACTCCTGTGCACGGGTGGTTGCGTCTGGCGACACCGGGGCCTCCTCGTCTGGCTGCTCCCGTGATGCCCCCAGCGGTCGCGGCGCAAACGCCAGGATAGCTGCCCCCGAGTGGGGACGAGCGCCGTCGTCGGCGGCGTCCCGCTGCGGCGAGGGTGGCCGCTCACCCGGTCGCGCCGCATGCGTCGTCGCCTCGTCGGAGCGGTCGCCGTCGGCTGCGGTCCGTGGAGGCAGGACGGGATCATCGGCGGGCTGACCGGCCTGCAGCGCCCTGCCACGCTGCACCTCGGCGTTGATCTCGACACCGAACAGGACGGCGCCGTTGACGAGGTAGAGCCAGCCCAGGAACGCCGATCACCCCGCCGAGCGTGCCGTAGGTCTTGTCGTAGGAGCCGAAGTTGGCCACGTACAAGCCGAAGCCGAAGGACACGATCGCCACCGCGAGCAGGGTGACGAAGCCGCCCACGGTCAGCCACCGGAACCGCGGCGGCTGCACGTTCGGCGCGAGCCACCCCAACATCGCCAGCATCACCATGGCGATCAGCACCAGGGCCGGCCACTTGAGCACGGACCACAGAGTGCGGGCGGTCTCGCCGATCTCCAAGGCGTCGCCGACGGCTCGGGTGACCGGACCGCTCACGATGAGGATCACCACGACGACGGCCATGAGCAGCAGCGACACCGCGGTGATGAGCAGTTGCAGCGGACGCAGTTTCCAGAAGGGCCGCCCCTCCCGCACCCCGTGGATCACGTTGGACGCCCGGGTGTAACCGCCGACGTAGCCCGACGCCGACCACAGCGCGCCCAGCAACCCGAAACTCAACAGCGCCGCCGCGCCACCCTGACTCGACACCACCTCCTGGATCAGGTCGCGCAACTGCTGATCCACCACCGCCCCGGCCCCCAGGTCGCGGAGCAGGTCGACGATCGTGTCGACGGTGCGGTCACCCTCGGAGACCAGATTGACCAGGGCGACGACGACGATCGCGGACGGAAAGACCGCCAGCACCGCGTAGTAGGTCAGACCTGCCGCCAGGTCCGTACAACTGTTCTTCATGAACCCCTGCGCCGCGCGCCGGAACACTCCGCGCCACGCCGCCGCGCGCATCTGCCGCAGCCGCTGCGGCACCTGACCACTGCCGGCGGTCACGCTGTGGGCCGCTGATCCGTTCCTCGCCACTCTGCCCTCCTTCGCGCGGACAGGACGCGACATGCCCTCGCCGGCACCCCGCCGAGACGATCCGGTAACAGGAGCGGCCCGTTCGGACCGGATCGTCGGCCGGCGACGTCGTCGACCAGCCTAGACACTCCCCTGCTCGATGGCTGAGAAGCGGCGCTCACCTGATCCGGGTCAGGTGGCATGGACTGCTCGATCCACGCCGGGGTCGCCCGAACGTGCGGTGACGGCGCGGTCGGGACGCGGGCAGTGCCCGGTTCGCCGACGCCAGAATGATCGACTACGGTACGGATGCGGTGGAGCGGGGTAGGTGTTCGGTATGGACTCGGTGCAGATGCCCTTCGGAGGCAGCGCTGACAGCGCGCCGGTCCGCCAGGCTGCACGGAAGATCCTTGCCGACTGGGACGCCGCGCATGTAGCCGACGACGCGCTCGCCGTCATCACAGAACTGATGCACAACGTCATCAGGCACACCGACGACGGCGGGAAGCTCGAGCTGACGCGTCAGGCGGACGCGATCCTCGTCGAGGTGTTCGACAACTCCACCCGGCAACCCCGACGTCTCGCGCCGGACCCGCATCGGATCGGCGGGCGGGGCCTATTGATCGTGGAGGCCATGGCGCGCGAGTGGGGCGCGCACACCATCGACGACGGCCGGCCCGGCAAAGTGGTGTGGGCGGAAATCCCCCTCGACCGGCCCGCCTGATCTCCTCGGCCGGGCAGGGGTGCTACGCGACGCCCCCATGACGGATTCAGCCCACCTGACCCTGGGTACTTTAGAGGAGCAGGAACGACGCTCGTCAGGACCGGAGGTCGCTGTGCAGCCGTTCACCCCCTGCACGTGGCGCGAGAGCTTTCTCGACGCTGCCCGCGGCACCGAGGATCCGGACGCGGGCCGCTCGGCCGGCAGCCCGCACGCCGACATGGTGGGCTACTGGGTGGAGGCCACCGACGGACAGATCGGCTCGGTCGACCGGGCCAGCTACGACGTCGGCGACGCCCTGCTCGTCGTGGACACCGGTCCTTGGATCTTCGGTCGCAAAGTGCTTCTGCCCGCGGGCACCGTCGCTTACGCCGACCACGACGCACGCACCCTGTTCGTCGACCGCACCAAGGAGCAGATCAAGAACTCCCCTCGGTACGACGAGGCGGACTTCGACACCGCAGGGTTCCGTCAGCGTGTCGGGGACTACTACGCCCGCACGTACACCGCTTCACTGGACGATGGCGAGCACGATCGACCCTGACCACCACGGCGGGGTGCGGACAGCGAATCGGTGAGGGCTGACTCACGACGCGTAGACGTACCTCGCGCCTGTCACTCCGGCGCCGCTACCACGCAACGCGGCTGCCGGGGCTTCGACCAAGGATCATCCGCCGCGAAGGAGAGCCCCTGCCGCCCGAAGCGGCAGGGGGCCTCTCTTCCTCGCGATCGAGCACGGGGATCGCTGCCACTCGAACCCGATCGGATCTACCTTCCTGATGCCCCGCCAGTCCCGTCGCCAATCATCGACCTCGACTGCGAGTCCGCGTCGGGCGTCTGACTTTCCCTTCGTTTCGTTCCCGGACCGGCCCTCGACCGGCGCCGGGCGAACGTCGTCGGGCGGCGCGGCCACATCGACGCCAGCGGCATATCCGACGGCGTGAGCGAAGGTGATAATGGCTGGGATCCACCGAAGGAGCGGATCACGCATCACGCTGACGTCAGCATCCAAGTCGCAGCCGGGGAGAAGGGGATCTGCCGTGCTCAGTGACGCCGACCGGCCGGTGGCGCCGTCCACCGCCGCACCGTCGACGGTCGGGCGTCCGGCGTCATCGTCCGCAGCGGTAGATCTCGCGGTCCTGCTCATCGAGGATGATCCCGGCGATGCGCTGCTCACCCGGGAACTGCTGGCGGACAGTGGCCTGGGCACCCGGTTCGCGCAGGCCAGCAGCCTGACCGAGGCCGCAGCTACCACCTCGACGCCGGACTGTGTACTGCTTGACCTGCACCTGCCCGACAGCCGCGGGTTGGCGGCGCTCAGGCAGGTGCTGCACCGATGGCCGGACGCGGCCGTGGTGGTGCTCACCGGCCTGGCCGACGCCGCCACGGCCACGGCGGCCGTCGCCGCCGGCGCCCAGGACTACCTGATCAAGGGCCAGATCGACGGGACGCTTCTCGGGCGCACCGTCGAGTACGCCGTTCAGCGCCGCCGGGTGGTCGTCACCCAGCGGCAGTTGCGGGACAGCCGAATGCAGGCCAGCGAGAACCTCCGGCTGCAGCGGGGCCTGCTCCCGACGCCGTTGATCACCGATCCCACGTTGGCGGTCACCAGCAGATACGTACCGGGGCGAGGACGGTCGCTGCTCGGCGGTGACTTCTTCGACCTCGTGCAGGACAGGGACCACACGATCCACGCCGTCATCGGCGACGTCTGCGGCAACGGCCCGGACGAGGCCGCGATCGGCGTCGGCCTCCGCGTCGGATGGCGCACCCTGACCCTGGCCGGAGTGGACAAGACCTCCCGGATGCGGCTGCTGGAACAGGTGCTGGTGGCCGAACGACCACGCGAGGCGATGTTCGCCACCGCGTGCACCATCCGCGTCACCCCGGACCGCTCAACGGTGGTCGTCGTCAGCGCCGGCCATCCCGCCCCCCTGGTGATCACACCCGACGGCGCCTACCCCGCGCCGATCCGTCACCACCTCGGGTTGGGCATGTTCCCCGGACGGGGCCGCTGGCAGGAGTCCGTCGTCACCCTTCCGAAAGACGCGGGACTGCTGCTCTACACCGACGGAGCCTACGAAGGGTTCGCCGAGGACGGGACCCGGCTCGGCGAGCAACGATTCGTCGACCTCGCCGGCAGGTTGAGCGTCACCACCGATCCCGGCGACTTCCTCACCGCTCTCCTCACCGAGATCAGGCGCGGCGACGACGGCCGACACAACGACGACACCGCCCTGCTCCACCTGACCTGGCCTTCGAAAGCGACGGAGGATGAGGCCTGACCGTGTCGCCTGCTCCGCCGCGTCGGCCGCCGCCTGCGGCGAGGACAGGCGCCGCGGCTGCTCACCGCAAGCCTCCTCCTGCCGGTCCCCCTCGTGCTCGCGCTGGGCTCAGTTCGACGGCACGTCTCTTCCGTACCTCCGATCGGGAACGGAATTGGGCGTCCGACGACGCGGTATCCAGCCCAGAAACCGTGCGTGCAGGTATCGGGTCGGTTCCGCGGGTAGATCGGTCAGGGCCCGCGCGTAGCAGGCACCGAGGTACTGGAAGACGGCTCCGGGCGCACGGCGGTGCTCGTCCCTCAGGCGATCGCGACCGGCTCGGCACGGCCAGGGTTGGGCGCAGTCGCCGCAGTACCAGTCGGGCACGACCGGAAGATGCCGCCACCCCGCAGACATCGGCGCCGCGGTTCGGCGCAGGCGGCGCATCAGCCGATCACCGACGAAGAAGTCGATTCTGAGTTGCTGTGTCGCGTCAGACTCCCGATGCGGCATGTTCACATCCGTGGTCTCTCCTGGAAGGGTGTGCCCCGCATCCGAGACGGTAACTCCTGCCAACGGGACGGACTGACGGAAAGCGCTGATCGGCGAATCGGACGGGCCGATGCCCCGGCCTGAGCGTCGGGAGTAAACCGCAGGCCAGGACCCCAATGGGAATGTCACAGTACGCAATCTGCGGAAAACGACAGAGGGCGGCTCGTCCGGCCGGTCCGCCGTGGCGATCCGTGCGCAGGGCACGGCACCGCACCGGAGCGCGGGCACCGCGGAGACATTCTGGATTCGTCACGATGGCAGGACGGTGCGGTGCCCGAGACCGCGTCCATGAGGTTCGGGCCCGACGATGCCCCATCGAACTCGGACATCCCCGCGGGTGTTCGGTACACGTGGGGTACGTTACGTCACGTGGTGTCCGACGCGAGCGATCCGACCGCAGCTCCCCGGGCGCGTCAGCCTGACCACGTGAGTGACGCGTGGATGCTCGCGGAGGCTGAGACCGCTCGACGGCGGACCCCTGAACCGGGCGCGGTCCGGGTGCTCCTCTTACCGCACCGGTCCGACGCGGTCGATCGGTCGCCGGCCGTGGTGTGGTTCGCGCCGGGGCGCCCGGCGATGACCGAGGCCCTGAACGGACACGTGTACGAGGCGCAGGTCGAGGCCGCGATCGTGCTCGGGCTCGCCCGGTGGGGGCACGCGGCGTCGCCACCGCCGGCACCCGGATGGGACGCGCGCCCGCACGCCATGGGCCTCGCGCTGCACGACCCGCCGGGACTGCCCTTCGCCGGCGGCCTGATCGAGGTGCCGGTCGGCTGGACCACGACGGCCCTGGTCTCGGGCATGATCGCGGCCTATGGTGTGCCGACCGGGAGCCTACCCCCGACGGGCGACGGCCCCAGGATCGCACCGCTCATGACCGCAGCCCGCCGACTCGGCCTCATCGCCGCGGGTCGCGTGCCGCTGCGATGGTGAGCCCGCGTGGTGCGGCCCGCCCCGGAAGCGCGCCGGTGGCGCCGCACCACATCCTCCCCGCTCCGTCGTCCGTGTCGAGAGCTCAGGTAGCCGTCGTCCCGGCGTCGGCCGCCGCACGGACGATCCGGTTCGCCTCGGGCGGTGGACAACCGGTCGCCCGAAGGACGTCGCTGGCGGCCGTCCGCAGGTCGGCGACGAGGCCGTCGCCGTACGTGCGCAGGCCGCCGCTCCGGGCCGCTGCGGCCAACTCGATCGCCTGTCGGGCCATGTCCCGGCTGTGCGCGTGGCCGCTTCCGCGGTGACTCTCCCGCCGTAGCTGGTCGATGGCATCGGCGAGGCGGGCGATCCCCCGGGCAACGACGGGGGCATCAGCTCGCGATACTGCAGCGCGTTCGCTGCCCAGCGGGACATGCCACGCGCGTCAACGACCAGGCGCTCCAGGTGCTGGGCGATGTCCGCGTACCGGTGGAACTGCTGCCGGCGGCGCCAACGGACCGGTGCGAGCGTGACCACCTCGTCGGCGCCGGCCAGCGCCTCGTGCATCCGACCGAGGTCGTCGTCGAGGTTGCGGAGTTCCTCGAGCACCCGTACGGCGGTTTCGGCGTCCCGGTCGACCAGAGCGCGCGCAACCCGGTTCAGCTGACCGGACAACGAGTAGAAGATCGGCTTGGTGGCCTTGTCCAGGATGCGCAGCGGGTTGACCGGCAGCAGCAGGGTGACGACGGCGATGCCCACGACCGCACCGACGAGGGCATCCAAGATCCGCGGGAGCTCGAGCCCGCGTTCCATCGGTGCGAGCGTGGCGATCAGCACCGCCGTGCCGCCGGCCTGACCGACGAGGGCGCTCCCCCGGCCGGAGAGCAGCAGAGCCGCGGCGATCGCCAGAGCGACCATCACCCCGGTCTGCCACGGGCCCGACCCGAGCAGGAACCGCAACCCGTCGCCGACGGCGATCCCGAGCCCGACGCCGGCCAGCAACTCGACGGTACGCCGCGCGCGTTGCCCGATGGCCGTCGCGATGGTGCCGACGGCCGCAGACGGCGCGAACACGTGCGCCCCTGACGCCGGTGGCACTGTCCTGCCACAAGGCCTACCATGCCCAGATCCCGCTCTCGCACGCCGAGCTGCGCCAGGCGCGCGACCTGGTCGAGGAGTTGGACTTCGACGCGGTCGCCACCCCCTTCGAGTACGCGGCACCCGTCGCCCGCAAGCAGGTGCTCGCCCTGTTCGACCGGCACCTGCGCGGGCAGCCGCTGGCCGGCCCCATTCCGATCGAGGAGCTGACATGACCCGAGCGGTCGAACCGCGTACGCCCACGACCTCGGTCCGGTCGGTTGCCGACCGGCTCGCGGACGCCCTGCCGGCCGGCGAGGTGGACGACTTCGACGTGTCCGGGCTGGACCGCCTCGGTGTGCCGGTGATCTCCGCCGACCACCTGGGCGCCGGCTGGCCCCGGGCCGCCGCCGTCGGCTACGGCGCCACCGTCGAGCAGGCCCGCACGGCGAGGCCGTTGGGATAGGCGTACTGGGCGTGCAGCACGTCGAAGGGCCGGCGGGCGTGCAGCCGCAGGATCTACCCCGTCGCAGCGACGGGTGACTCCCCTGGGTCAGGGTGCTTCCCGGACGACCCTGGCCGGTCCTCGCCCCGGCTCGTCGCCCGAAGCGAGCGACCCGGTGGACGGCAGGAGTGATCTCTGCCCGGCGGGACACCGAAGCCACCCGCACCGGCCCGCCATGCCGACGGCAGGGTGCCGGGATGCCCGCTGACATCGGCATCGGTGTCTGGACCGCGACCGGTCTGACCACCTCCACCCCGCCGTCACCACGAAGGGGTACGAGGTGTCCGGCGACCAACTGCGAGGCTCGGCCCGTGACCGGCCGGAACACCGCCGGTGGACGGCGAATGGACCAGCGGGTGGCAGGTTCTGCGGACAGGACCCCACCTCGGAAGGAGGAAGCATGAAGAAGATCGTCGTACGCAAGCCGGGCACCGTCCGGCTGACCACCGCCGCCACGTTCTACGACAACCCGCTCTGCTGGCCGTTCTGAGCCGGTGGAACCGACACACCGGGGCCCGGACCGTCGCGACACAGCGGTCCGGGCCCCGGCCCCACCGCCGGGGAAGGCCACCATGACGACCGCACCGTCCACGCTGCACCAGCCGCTCCGCGTACATCCCCTCACCTACCTGCCCGACGGGGACGACGTCGTGGTCGGGCGGACCGACATCGACTCGTTCGGGGTCTTCCCGCCCGACGGCGCCGAACTGCTGCGCCGGATCGCCGACGGGATGCCACCGGCCGAGGCCGCCGACTGGTATGCAGAAACCTACGGCGAGCAGGTCGACCTGGTCGAGTTCCTGGGCGTCCTGTCCGAGCTGGACTTCCTCGCCGGCGACGCCGAGCCGGCCGTCGCTGCCGCACGCCTGCGCTGGCAGCGGCTGGGGCGCTGGCTCTTCTCCCCACCAGCCTGGATCCTGTACGCGCTGCTGCTCACCGGCGCGGTCATCGCGATGGCGGCGTGGCCACGGCTGGTCCCGCACATCGACAATCTCTTCTACACGGACTACGTCACCGCGCTCGCGTTGACCGTGTTCTTCGGCCAGATCCCGTTGATCCTGGTCCACGAGAGCTTCCACGCGCTGGCCGGGCGCCGGCTGGGTCTGCGCTCCGCCCTACGGATCAGCCACCGACTGCACTTCCTGACCTTCGAGACCAGCCTGGACGGTCTGGTCGTGATGCCGCGCCGGCAGCGCTATCTGCCGATGCTCGCCGGCATGCTGGCCGACCTGCTGCTGATCTCGGTGCTCACGCTGGCCGCCGTGCCCACCCTGGGCTCCGACGGCACACCGTCGCGGCTGGGCGGCCTCTGCCTCGCCCTGGCCTTCCTGACCGTGCTCCGCTTCGCCTGGCAGTTCGCCTTCTATCTGCGCACCGACCTGTACGGGGTGGTCACCACCGTGCTCGGCTGCCACGACCTGCAGGGCGCGGCCCGCCGGGTGCTCGCCAACCGCGCCCGCCGGCTGCTCGGACGTAGCCCGGTCAACGAAGCCGGGTTGCACCCACGGGACCGCGAGGTGGCCCGCTGGTACTCCTGGCTCCTCCTGATCGGCTACGTGGTCTCGCTCGGGGTGCTGGTGCTGGCGGTGATCCCGACGACGGTACGCACCTTCGTCATGGCCGGTGACCGGCTCGTGAACCCCGGTCACGGCATCGCCGGCATCGCCGACTCGTTGATCTTCCTAACCGTCACCGTCGGCCAGTTCGCCCTGGTCGCCGTGTTGATGCTGCGCAACCGCCGGCAGCGGCGATCCGCTGCCGACGTCCGTCACCTGGCTCAGTGAGAGGAGCGCGCACGATGGCGCAGCACCTGTGGATCACCGGCGATCACGCGTACCAGCGCCTGGCCGCCGCCCGCGACCTGACGGCGGTACCGCTGGCCGGGCCGGTCGACGCACACCGGCGCCGGTTCGGGCCCTACACCGCAGCGAACACGTTGTTCACCGCGTTGGTGCCGGAGATGCTGGCAGCCAGGCCCGAGTTGGTGCACCGGCACGACATCGAGGTGCTGTCGGTCGCCCCGGACCTGCGGCAGCTCGTACCCGCCTCGCGGGAGACGCTCACCTCCCTGGCGGTGCCGGCCGAACGGACCCGGTTCTACTCCCGGGTTCGCACGCTACGGCTGTCCCACGGCCTCACCGAGCTGCTCCGCGACCACGTCCGCAGCCTGGACGGCCCACCCCGGACCCTGGTCCTCGACCGCCTGGACGCCGCCGACCCGACCGATGCCGAGTTCGTCTCGGTCCTGCTGCGGCGGGTCGATCCGGAGCTGCTCACCGTGGTCGTCGGCACCGGCACCGGGCCGCTCGACGACGAGCTGGCCGCTGCTCTCCGCCAGTACGCGAAGCGGTGCGAGGCGCCGTCGGTGCCCCGCACCGACTCACCGCCGCCCGACCCGGCCCGCGCCTACGTCGCCACCGACTGTTGCGTCGACGACCCGACGCTCCGGGCCGCCTACACCGACCTGGACCCGGCCGCCCGCTGCCGGCTGCACGCCGAGCGGGCAGCGGAACTGCTCGCCAGCGGGCTGCAATCGCCCCGGCTGGGTGCGCTGCCGTACCATCTGGAGCGAGCCGGTGATCCGGCCGAGGCGGGGGCCAGAGCACTGCTGGAGGCGCTGAACTACTGCGTGGACATGGGGTTCTATCACGCCACCCTGGACCTCGGCCGCCGTGGGCGCGCGGTCGTCGACCGGGCCACCCAGGAAGGCCCGTGGTGGGCGTTCACCACCAAGATGACCACCTCGCTCTCGGCACTGGGGAGACCCGAGGAGGCCGAGAAGCTCTACGACGAGGCCCGCGCCCTGAGTGTCAACCCGATCATCCACCGCCAGGCCGCCTACGCCACCGCGATGATCTACACCCGGCACCGGGACCGGGACCAGCGCGACCACGTACGCGCCCGGGCCTGGATCAACCAGGCGATCGCGATCGCGAGTCTCCAGCCGGAGGGCGCCGACCGCAGTTTCTCCACAGTGTTCCAGCAGAACGGGTTGGCCCTCATCGAGATGCACCTCGGGAACCTGCCCGGCGCGCTGGACCTGGTCTCCACCGGGCTGGCCCGGCTCGACCAGGAACTGGGCGCGGACGAGCACCGACTGCACCGCTCGGTGCTCCTGCACAACCGGGCCCAGGTGCTGGCCGCTCTGGGCCGGCTGGACGAGGCGCTGGCCGACTTCACCGCCGTGATCGCGGACGACCCCAACCATCCCGAGTACCACTTCGACCGCGCGAACCTGCTGCACCGGTTGGGCCGCGACGAGGAGGCCCTGGAAGGCTACGCCGAGGCGATCCGGCTCAGCCCGCCTTTCCCGGAGGCCCACTACAACCGCGCCGACGTGCTCGCCGGCATCGGTGACCTGGAGGCCGCGCTGCACGACCTGTGCTACGTGCTGGAACTCGAACCGGGCAATGTGGACGCGCTGGTCAACCGGGCCGGCCTGTACGCCACCCTGGACGATGCGGCGGCACTGCGCGCCGACCTGGACGCCGGCCTGGCCATCGAGGGGGCGAACCCGCACCTGCTCTGCCTGCTCGGTCAGCTTCAGGCCGAGGAGGGCCGGGCCGCCGAGGCGGAACGGTCCTACCGACGGGCGCTGGAGGTCGATCAGGGTGCGACCGCGGCCTGGTCCGGTCTGGCCGCACTGGCCTTCGACGCGGGTGACACGCTGGCAGCCGTCGGCCACCTGGACCGGGCGCTGGCCGTCGGCGACGACGCGGCGCTGCGGTACAACCGGGCCACCGCGTACCGGGCGCTGGGTCGATACGACGAAGCGTTGGCCGACCTGACCCGGGCGGCCGAGCTGGACCCGGCCGACGAGGAGATCCGCCGGGAGCGGGACGAATGCGACCAGGCGCTGAGCGTGGCCGCCGCTCGGTGACCGGACGCCGCTCAACCGCCGAGGACCCGGCCGTACGCGTCGCGCACCAATGCTCCTGGGGTCAGGCCCAACTCCCGGTCGAGCAGCCGGCACACCCGCTGGTAGGCGGTGATCGCCTCCGCCCGACGGCCGGCCAGGGCGAGCGCCCGGATGAGCATCGCCCACCACTGTTCGACCAACGGCTGGTCGGCTACGAGACGTCGGAGCAGGGTGATCGTGCTGTCGGGGTGGCCCGCCGCCAGTTCCGCCTCGACCAGTACGGCCTGGGCACTGCGGAGCAGCTCCTGAAGGTGCACGCGGTCGACTGCGGGCACTTCCACCGAACTGCTGCCGACCGGATCGGCCGCCCAGAGCGACAGCGCGTCGGTGAGGTAGCGACCGGCGTCGGCCGGGTCCCCGGCCGCCAGCGCCTGCCGGCCCCGGTCGGCCAGTTCGTGGAAGACGTGCAGGTCCAGCTCACCGGGTTCCACGAGCAGGCGGTAGCCACCGGGCCGGCTCTCCAGCCGGTCACTGTCGTGTCCGGCATCTCCTAACAGGGAGCGTAGTCGCCACACGTACGTCTTGAGGTTGCCCGACGCCGAGCGGGGTGGGCGTCCCGCCCAGACCATCTCTACCAGCCGGCCGACGGCGACCCACTCGTTGCCACGTAACAGCAGACTCGCCAGCAGGCTGCGCTGCTTCGCTGTCGGCGCTTCGCGCCAGGTGCCGTCGGCGTTCCGTACCGCGACGGTGTCCAGCACACGGAAACGCACCGCGTGCACCAGTCCACCGACCGCTCTCGCGTATGGAGACATAACTTCACGTTATCGGTCCGATACGCAGATGGTCATACCCAGAATGTGTTATCCATCCGGGCACCCCGACGACGTCGGCCCGGCTTGCCAGCGATACCGCATGACGCTGCGGACGTCCCCATCTGCCGACCGCGCGTTACCCAGCGCGGCATACGGCCGCACCGTTGCCGAACCCAGCGAACTGGAACCGCACGGCTTCGTCGTCGTCGACGGCTCGTCGCTCATCCTCCTCGGCGGCTCGCGGCAGGCATACCTCTTCGCGTTCGTCGGATGCCGAGTGGTCGTGACGCGCAACGCCGAGGGCGAGCAGTACCGGTTCGACAACGGGTTCGCCCGGTCCGGCACCGGCGTCGGATGCCGACGCGGGAGCGACGGCCTGACCCTGGTCGGCCTGCGGGCGGAGAGAACAACCGACGGCGACAGGTACCAGATCCGCCGCACCGTGATCGAACCGGTGCAGCTCGGCCGGTCCGCCCGCAACGGGCCGACCGGCGTCAGCGAGACCGGCCTGACCCGCGAGGCCGCCTTCGACAAGGTTCGCACCGGCTATCCGTGCTGAGGCACGTGCTGCCGCTGAGGCCGTAGCGGTAATCGATGTCTTCCCGGCGGCCGGAGCGGGCCGTCGGCCGCCGGGCAGGCGCGCATGAGCCCGCGCTGTCACGGTGTGCCGGTACACGACGACACCGAGGTCACCGGCCCGAACGGCGGTGGCGCCGCCGAGACAACCGGCGGGCAACTCCGGCTTGAGGATCACGAGATCCCGGAGCAGGCGTCCGGTAGCGCAGCAGCTGGCGCGAACCGCTGACCCGAGGCGCGTCGGTCAAGGCGGAGCGGGCGGCCGCACTCGCCGTCACCGGACCATGAATCCAACAATTTTGCTCGATAGATGTCGTCGACGGCAAGGTCGGCCGCGACTAAAAAAGCGCCAGTCGTGAAATCGACCCCGGCAGTTGTTACTAGCCAGTATACAACGTGTTACGAAGTGGGCCCCCATCCCCCCTGGAGGTCCCGCATGACCCGTCGCCCCCTGGCGCTTCTCGGCAGTCTCGCCACCGGCCTGCTGCTCAGCCTCGGTCTCGCCGCCCCCGCCTCCGCCGCCGGCACGGACTACGCCGCCCTCGGCGACTCCTACTCCTCCGGTGTCGGCACCAACAACTACGACAGCGGCAGCGGCTCGTGCCGGCGCAGTCCGCAGGCGTACCCGAGGTTGTGGGCCAACAGCCACGCACCGGCGAGCTTCCAGTTCGTCGCCTGCTCCGGCGCCACCACGCGCGAGGTGCTGAACAACCAGCTCGGCGCGCTGAACGCCGGCACCGACCTCGTCACGATCTCGATCGGCGGCAACGACGCCGGTTTCGCCGACATCGTCACCACCTGCCGCCTCGGCTCGGACAGTAGATGCCTCACCGCCGTCAACAATGCCAAGTCCTACATCACCAACACGCTGCCCGGCCGTCTCGACGAAACCTACCGAACGATCCGCAACCGCGCGCCCGGCGCGCGGGTTGTCGTGCTCGGCTACCCGCGCCTGTTCGAACTCGGCTCCTGCGGCTTCGGCAGCATCAATGCGTACAAGCGGGGCCTGCTCAACGGCGGCGCCGACACTATGTCCGGCGTCATCTCCGGTCGCGCGTCAGCGGCCGGCTTCACCTATGCCGACGTGCGGGGCCGCTTCGCCGGACACGGTGTGTGCGCCAGCAGCCCGTGGATCAACGGTACGACCTTGCCCGTCGTCGAGTCCTACCACCCCAGGGCCAGCGGCTACTCCGGTGGATACCTACCGGCGCTCACCGCCGTCACCGGCTGACCGAGCGCCTCCGGCCCGACCCACCGGTCGGGCCGGAGGCGCTCGGCGCCTCAGCGTCCGAACGGATCTGAAGCGTCATCGGCTACCGAATCCGGAATCCGCTCCCGCCGGAGTGTCGGGCCGGATCGCGACCCCGGCACACCCCCCGTCCGTGCCGAGTCGCGACGATCACCGCGCCGGATGGCCGACAGACCCATCCGTCAGGCAGCCGCCTCCGAATGCAGTTCATGGCCTTCGATTCCGGTTCGTACACCCGTGGGGCTGCCCGCCGCGACGACGGCGTGGACTACGACGTCTTCCGACGCCAGCCTCTCTCGCCAGAGGGGCTACGCTGCCTGCGCCATCTGTGTGACCTCTGCCATCCGCACGACCTGCTGGCCGCCCCGGCGCATGCCGAACACACCGACACAGCCATCCTGACCAGATGGATCAATGAGAAGGACTGGCATCGGGAGGTGCTGGCCAAGGTACTCACCGCACACACCATCCCGACCGACACGCCGCCTGTGACAGCGGCGCCGGGCAAGATCGGTCGCCGGGGGCCGGCCCGGTGGGCTCTACGCCATGGCGTCAACGGTGACGACGCCACCGCCATCCGGATGACGTGGGGCGCGATCAACGAGTGGATGACCCACAGCTGCTATCACCGGCTCGTCCTACGGGAGGAGCACCCCGTCCTGACCGACCTCCTGCACCGGGTGACGAGTCTGGAGATGCGGCATGCCGCCTACTACGCAGGCCGGGCCCACGACCGGCTTGCCCACTCGGCGCGTGCCCGTCGCCTGACCCGCTTCGCGCTGCGCCACTTCTGGGCACCGGCCGCCGCGGCGAGGATGCCTCGGGTCGAGACCTCACACCTGATGCGGTACCTGCTCGCCGACGAGGCCGGTTGGCAGGAGATCCGGCAGCTCGACGACCGGATCGAGAGGCTGCCCGGGCTCGCCGGCCTGGGATTGGTGCGTCGGGCGCTCCGGCGACACGGAGTGGTCGATCCGTCGACCCGGCGAGCATGACCGGCGGTGTCAGCGCGCGTCGTCGTGAAGGTCGGAGACCGACAGGTCACGGGTGAGGGTCGGAGACGCGGGCTCGACCTCACGTACCGCCGGAGGGACCCTTCGCTCCGGACGGCTCCGCCTGCGCCCGGGAACGGGGTCATCACGGCGCGACGCAACCGCTACCCGCGACGAGTCGCCGCGCTCCGGACGGCGGCCACGAGCATGACGACGCCTGCTCCCGCCGCGACTCTGACGCTGCGCGGCCTGCCCATGGCCAACGCGGTGGTCAGCAGACCCCAGCCGGATGCCGCGGCGAGCGGCAGTGCACCCCGCCTGCTCCGGGCGACTCCGGCGGCCAGCAGGAGCGGCGTCGCGGTGAACCGATCACTCTGCGCGGCGAGTGACCAGGCGGTGTTCGCCGCGTAGGCGCCGGCCAGGGGCCATCCGCTGCGGCGGCTGACGGGATGGCTTCGACCATCGGGCAGGCACTGACCGACGGTCGACAGGGCGCATCCGGCGAAGATCGGCGCCCAGATGACGAAGGCGTAGCCGGGTGGGGTGATCACCGTGTCGTACCGGCGGGTCTGTTCGCCCTTGCCGAGCAACGGGCCGAGAACGGGTACGGCGATGAACGCCGCACAGGCGCCGCCGAGGGCCAGTGATCACACCCGATCGTCCACGTCTCCTCCGATCGATCGGTATGTCCGGGCGCTCGCCCTGGCGTCGACGTTACCGAAGGAGCAGGTGACACGGTGCCACCGCGACAGGCGGGTGACCCGGTCGCCGGTCGAGAAATGTGCGATCCGGCACCAGTCCGGCGGGTGGTGGGCGACGAATCCCTCCCGACAGCAACGACACCAACGCCGTGACCCAGGCGGAGACGGAGACCTGTTGTGAGATCTTCCCGAGCCCTGCTCGCCCTGCCCGTGGCCGCGCTGGCACTCTCGGTTCCGGGCGTCGCGCACGCCGGCGAGAGCGTGCAGGTCCAATTGCAGGATCTCAACGAGACCGGCGCGACCGGAACCGCGACGTTGACCGCGACGGACGGAGGTGATCTGAAGGTCATGATCCGGTCGACGGGCATGACGCCGAACTCGCCGCACGCCCAGCACGTGCACGGTGCGGTCAACAGCATGGACTTCCACTGTCCGGACAAGTCCGCCGACGCCGACGGCAACGGCTACGTCAGCACCGAGGAGGGCCTGAAGATGTACGGCGACATCTTCATCTCGCTGACCACCACCGGGGACACCACCAGGGCCAGCGGCCTGGCGGTGGACCGGATGCCGAAGGCCGATGCGCGGGGCAACCTCACCTACGAGCGCACCATCCCCGCCGCCGAGCTGCCCGCCGGCACCATCGAACACCTCAAGGACCTGCATCTCGTGCAGCACGGCATCGACGCCAACAAGAACGGCACGTACGACATGGAGGCGCTCGGGGAGTCGACGTTCGCGAAGTCCGTCGGCGTCAACGGCATCCCCGCCGAGGCCACCGACCCCGCTACGTGCGGCATGGTCAGCGGCGCGGCCGCCGGCTCCGTACCCGCAGGGGGTGTCGCCACCGGCGACGGCAGCACCTCCGGCGGCGTGCCGGTCATGTGGTCGGTGGGGGCTCTCGCGCTGCTCGGCGCCGCCGGTGCGGTCGTCTCCCGCCGCCGGCTCGCCGGCGGGCGCTGAACCGGAAGGCGGTCGTGATGAGCACCGGCGACGCGCGAAGGCCGACCGGCCGCCGTCGGGAGCGCGCGAGGCTCCTGGCGGTGGCCGGCATCCTCACCCTGACGGCGGCCGTGACGTTCGGGTTCGCCGTCGCCCAACCGGGCGGAGAACCACCCCGACCCGACGTCTCGGCCGCGGAACCGGCCGCCGACCCGGCAACCCGGCCGGGCGAGTTGACCTCGGGTCCGCTGATGGCCTCGTCACCCCCGACGCGGGTGTCGATCCCGTCGCTGCGGGCCACCGCGGCAGTCCTCGCCCTCGGCCTACAGGCGGACGGGGCGATGCAGGTCCCGGACAGCGCCGCCGACGTAGGGTGGTTCACCAGGGCGCCGACGCCCGGAGCACTCGGCCCGGCCGTGCTCGCCGGCCACGTCGACTGGAAGGGCCACCGCGGAACGTTCTTCGACCTGGGCAGGCTGACCGTCGGCGCCGACATCACGGTCGAGCGGCAGGACGGCAGCAGCGCGACGTTCACCGTGACCAAGGTGGCGCAGTATCCCAAGGACCGCTTCCCCACCGACGAGGTGTACGGGGCCGTCGACCACGCGGCACTGCGCCTGATCACCTGCGGCGGCGAGTTCGACGACAAACGCCGGCACTACCGCGACAATGTCATCGTCTACGCGCGCCTCGCCCATGCCCATCCCGCATAGCACGTCGGGTACGCGTCGGCGGCACACCCATCGTCGCGTCAGTGGAAGGACCTGCCGAGAATGAGCGGTGACCCGGACCAGGCGCGGCGGCTACGGCCGGTGCCGCCCGACACCGCGACGCCGCCGACCGCCGAGGAGTTGCTGGCGCGCGTGGCGCGTGGTGACGAGGCGGCGTTCGCGTCGCTGTACGACATCGTGGTGGGCCGGGTCCTCGGGCTGACTCGCCGCGTCGTTCGCGACGCGGCGCAGGCGGAGGAGGTGACGCAGGAGGTCATGGTGGAGGTGTGGCGCACCGCCGGCCGCTTCGACGCCGGTCGCGGCTCGGCCCTGGCCTGGATTCTGACCATGGCGCACCGCCGGGTCGTGGACCGGGTGCGCTCGGAACAGGCGCACACCAGACGGACGTCACAGGTCGCCGCGGCCGAAGCGCACGTTCCCTACGACGAGGTGGTCGAGGACGTCACCGCGCGGCTGGAGCGGGAACAGGTCCGCCGGTGTCTGGGCCGGCTGACACCGGTCCAGCGGGAAGCGGTGACCCTCGCCTACTACGGCGGCCACACCTACCGCGAGGTCGCCGAGAAGCTCCGGACACCGCTGCCGACGGTGAAGACGAGGATGCGCGACGGCCTGATCCGGATGCGCGACTGCCTCGGCATCGAGATCGAGGGGCGGGCATGAGCGGCGACATCCACACCCTCGCCGGCGCGTACGCTCTCGACGCTGTCGACGACGTCGAGCGGGCGGCGTTCGAGCGGCACGTGGCCGAGTGCGAGCCGTGCCGCACCGAGGTGGCCGAGCTTCGGCAGACGGTGGCGCGGCTCGCCGACGAGACCGTCGTGGCTCCACCGCCCGGGCTGCGGGAGCGGACCCTGGCTCAGGTGGCGCGCACCCCGCAGCTGAGGGGCCGCGCCGCGGGCGCCGGACGGCGCGCGGGAAGGTGGCGACAGCTCACCGTGGCCGCAGCCGCAGCCGTTCTGGTGGCCGGCGGTGCGAGCGCGGTCACCTGGACCGTGAGCAGCGGACGGATCAGCGACGAGCGGGCGAGCGCCGACGAGGCCCGGCAGGTCGCCGCCGTCCTGGAGGCCCCCGACGCCCGGGTGTTCGAGCGGTCGCTGCAGCCCGGCGGTGCGGCCACCGTGGTGGTCTCGCGCGAGCGCGACCGCGGTGTGGTGCTGCTGCGCGACCTGCCCGAGCCCGGCCGCGGACGGATCTACGAGCTGTGGCTCATCCACGGCGGCGAGCCCCGCAAGGTGGGGCAACTCGGCGAGGGTGCGAGGGCGGCGACCACTGTCGTCGGTCCGGTCGCCGGTGCGGGCACGTTCGGCGTGTCCAACGAGCCCCGGGGCGGCTCCGCCGCTCCCACGCGGATCGTCGGTACCGTCGAACTGAGCTGAGCCCTGGCGCGCCGGGGCCGCAGCCGCGGCTCGCAGATTTCTCATCGCCAGTTCCCATCCGGGCCGGGAGCCGCTTCGAATCACCAGCATGGATGACGAGCTGCTCGCCGGCCGGTACCGCCGGCTCACGCCGATCGGGGACCCGGCGACCCCGAGGCGCGTCTGGTTGGCACGCGACGAGCTACTCGACCGGCACGTCGCACTCAACCAGATCGCCCTACCGGGTTGGGTGAGCAATGCGGAACGGTCGCGCCTGCGGGACACGACGCTCGGGGAGGTACGCGCCCTGGCGAGTCTGGACCATCCGGGCGTGACCGGGATGTGGGACGCGCTCAGCACCGACGGGTACCTCTGGCTCGTCATGGAGCATGTACCCTCCCGCACCCTGTCCGAGGTGGTCGCCACCGACGGCCCGCTGGCTCCGGCCGAGGTCGCCAGGGTGGGCCTGCACCTGCTCGCCGCCCTCGACGCCGCCCACGCGGTGGGGGTGCTGCACCGGGAGGTCCGTCCGCGAAACGTGTTCCTCGCCGACGACGGGCGGGTGGTACTCGGCGGATTCGGCCTGTCGATCCTCGACAGCCGTGCCCCGGCGGCCGTCACCGCGGCGATCCTGTCGAAGCTCCAGTACGTCGCGCCGGAGCACACCCGGGACGGCAGGTCCACCCCGGCCGCCGACCTGTGGGCCCTCGGCGCAACCCTCTACCTGGCCGCCGAGGGCCGGCTGCCGTGGACCCGGCCCACCACCCTCGCCGCGCTCGCCGCCCTGGCCACCGAGGCACCGGACCGGATGACCGCGCTGCCGCTCGAACCCGCGATCACCGGTCTCCTGCTGCGCAATCCCCGTCAGCGCCTGTCCACCCGGGAAGCCCGCGACCGGCTTGAGCAGGTAACGGCGGCCACCTCGCCCGTCGACCCCGTGCCCACACCCCGAGCAGGCCGCGGGCAGCCCCGGGCCGCCGATCGGCCCCGGTGGCGTCCAGCCGCCGCGGCGACCGACCCGATCTCACCGGACGCGGTCACCACCACGGCCATCGCGGTCACCGCGTCGACCACCCGCGACCGGACGACCGGCTGGGCGTTCGCCGGCGCCGTGCTGGGCCTGATCGGAGTCGGTGCCGTCGCCGTCACGGCAGCCGGCGCGGTGACGGGCGGCTTGCGCGGCCAGGACGGCACACCGGCGGCCGGACGGGACGACACGACGGCCGGCGCGATGCCGGCGATCGCACCGGCCCCCCCCGCCCACCTGTGCCTGAACGACGCCGCCGGCGAGGCCGAACCGCTGCGGGACCCCACCGAACCGCTGCCGCACGCCCCGCCGAAGGGGTGGGCGTGGCACCAGGACCCGGCGGGCTTCCTGATCGCGGTGCCCGAGCGCTGGACCCGGCACACCGAGGGCACGACGATCTGCTTCCGCGATCCCGCTCAGCCAGACGCCGTCGCCGTCGACCTCAGCGTCAGAGCCTCCACCATGCCATCGAAGCGATGGGAGGCCGCCGAGCGCGACCTGCTCAGGACCGGAGCGCTGTCCGGATATCAGAAAATCAGCATCGGGCCGATCATCCGCCCGGGTGGCGCCGCCGAGTGGGAGTACACCTGCGACCAGCCCGACGGGGAGCTGTTGCACACCCGCCGGCTGCTGATCAACGACGGCCGAGCCCGCGCCTACAGCCTGTCCTGGATCACCCAGGACAGCCGGTGGACCCAGACCCGCCCGCTCCAACAGACGGCCTTCCGGAATTTTCGCCTGGTCTGAGGCGGCCGAGTGACGGTTCATGGAACGGTGTCGGGATCGACCCGACATCACGGGCAGACTCGGCGTCGTGCGCCCGGATCAGGACTGGGTCAGTACCGATCGCCGAGGATCTTCTTCATCTGCGTGATCTCCTCCTCCTGGGACGTGACGATCTGGTCACAGAGCCGGACGATCTCCGGGTCGGTGATGTTCGACTCCGCACAGACCAGGACCGCCCGGGAGTGGTGGGGAATCATCGACTTGAGGAAGCCCTCGTTGCCCACGAACGGCTCGGTGCGTACGGCCGCGAACCCGCCGACGAACAGGGCGCCCAACACGGCGTACAGCACGATGTTGAGGCGCCGGTCGGTGAACATCTGGTGCATGACGCCCATCATGATCAGACCCATGACGGCCACCATGAGCACCGCCATGTAGAAGTTGCTCGGGTTCAGGTAGAAGTCCGACCATCGGCGGATCTGCGACAGCGTGAGGACGAACATGACCGCGAGGCTGATCAGCAGCACCAGGCCGAACCGGATGTAGTTCTTCGTCATCTTTCCTCCGTCGGTCCTCGACGGCCCGTCAGGCACGGGCGTCTTGCTCTCATCGGTGACACTCTCTGTGGAGGCGCGAGCTGAGGCGAGGCGCTCGCCGCTGACCGTGCTCCGCCACCCTGACCGGCGCGGTGTCCGGACGGGTCCGGCCACCGCGCGGTACAGGTCAGATCCGGGTCAGCAGGATCCTCATCGCGTCGATCTCGGTCTGCTGGGCGGTGCTGATCCGCCCGGCGAGCGCCTTGGCGTCTGCGTTGGTCCCGTGCGCGGCCTCGTCCCGCGCCATCGCGATCGCCCCTTCGTGGTGGGCGATCATCATCGACAGGAACTGCCTGTCGAAGTCCCGTCCGGCTGCCGCCGCCAACCGGGTCATGTCGGCCTCGGACATCATGCCCGGCATGCCGCTTGTGCTCTGACTCGTGCCCGGCTTGGCCGGGCCGCCGTGGCCCATCCCCGGCATGCCACTCCGCGTGGCGGTGGCGCCGCCCGGCGGCATCGACGTGCCCCACTTGGTCAACCAGCGGCTCATCGCGGCGATCTCGGGTCCCTGGGCGTCCTTGATCTGGACGGCGAGCTGCTTGACCTCAGGGTCGGCAGCCCTGGTGGCGGCCAGGTCCGCCATGGCCACTGCCTGCTGGTGGTGCGGGATCATCATCCGCGCGAACATCACGTCCGCCGCGTTGTGTGCCCCAGCCCACGTGCTGTCGACCGAGGTGGTGGTGGGCGAGCGGTGGCCGTCGCCGGCCGCGCGGTGGTCGTCGCTGCTGCCACAGGCGACCAACACAGCGCCGGCGGTGAGGCTCACGCCGGCCACGAGGGCACGGCGCCGAAAGGTACGGGACATGACAGACTAAGCCTTTCCAAGTCGGTGAACGTGCGCAGAGCGACTCGGGCAGGCACCACGGGTGCCCGCGTCGCCGACCCGCGGCCCCACCGCCAGACCGTCACCGTCGAACGGTCCGCTGCCGGTCACCGGCACCGGCCGGCAGGCGCTGCTCGCCCTGGCCTCCGGCGTGCTGCTCACCGGCGCCGGCGTGGCGTTCGTCGCCATCGGTGTCCGGCGTCGACCCACGCGGCTCAGATGACCGAGTGGGTCACCGTCGCGCGGTAGGCGCCGACCACCAGGTCAGTCGGCAGACTTACCGAGAGGGCGGGATTCCAGGTGGCCGAGTTGGCACCGGCCGCGCCGGTCCAAGCTGCCGCCGTCCGTGGAACGTCCAGCGGCGCGCCGAGCTGGGGCGTGAAGCTGCCGTTGCCGGTCGTCGACACCGCCGGCCCCGAGACGTACGCGACGGCAGCCGGTGCGATGGTCTCGGCCGCCGAGCCCGAGCCGGCGCGGAAGGGCGTGATCGCCACGGTCGCGGTCCAGGCGCCGGACCGGGGCCCGCGGTCGTCGGAGACGGTGACCGGTCCGAGGCGTCCCGTGACCGCCGCCGTGCCCGCGTCGACCGTCCCCAGTGACGCGCTGGCGGGCGCGCTGATGGTCAGGCCGCCCAGCGGGTCGACCACCAGCTCGACCGGGCGGCTGTCCCGCTGTCCGAAGGAGTCGGTCACCTCGACAGTGAACACGAAGCTGCCCGCCGAGGTGGGGGTGCCGGCGAGCAGGCCGACGCCCGGGTCGAGGGTGAGCCCGGGCGGAAGCGCACCAGCGCTCACCGACCAGCCGAAGGGCCCGGTGCCACCGACGACCGCCAACTGATACGAGTAGGGGTCGTACGCCTTCGCGGGCGGCGGCGGCGCGAAGCTGAGGCGGGGGGCCGTCGCGACGGTGATCGTCGCCGGCCGGTCGTCGGAGAACCCGCTGGCGTCGGTGACCCGCACCGTGAACGGGTAGCTACCCGCCTCCCGCGGGCTGCCGGAGAGCACACCGGTGGCCGGATCGAAGGTAAGCCCGGGCGGTAGCGTCCCGGCGCTCACCGACCAGGCGAGCGGCGCCGTCCCACCGGACACGGTCAGTGCGACGCGGTAGCCGGCGCCGACCTCACCGGCCGGCGGCGGCCCGAAGGTGAGCGACGGCGGCGGGTTCGGTCTGACCGGCCCGGCGGGCGCGGAGTCCGGCCCGGTGCCGGCGGCGTTGACCGCCGCGATCCGGAAGGTGTACGTCTCGGTGGACGTCAGGCCGGTGACGCTCCACGTGGTCGACGTCGCGGGCACGGTGACGGCGGTCCGCGCCACTGCATCGACGTACGGAGTGATGCGGTAGCCGGTGACGGGGGAGCCACCATCGGCGGGCGCGGTCCAGGTCAGCACGGCGGAGTTCGTGCCGGCGACGACCGAGGTGATCGTCGGCGCGGCCGGCGTGGTGTAGGGCACCACCGCGTTCGACGCGGGACTGACCGGCCCGGTGCCGTACGCGTTCGTGGCAGCCACGCGGAACGAGTAGGAGGCGCCGACGGTGAGCCCGGTCAGCGTCCGGCTGGTGGTGGAGGCGTCGAACGTCAGCGCCGGCTGCGGCACGCCGTTGCGCACCGGTGTGACGACGTATCCGGTGATCGCGCTACCGTCGCTCAACGGGACTCTCCAGGAGACCGTCGCGGCGGCGACACCGGCGCTGGCGGTTGGCGCCGGTGGCGCGTCCGGCGCGGAGGCGTACACGTAGTTGGCCGCGCCCGCCGTTCCCCGGGTCACGACGGAGACGGTCACCGGGGCCGCCGCCGGCCGGGGCGGCATCGAGGGGATGCCGAGGGTGCCGTCCCCGTTGGTGGTGAAGCAGCCGGCGGACACGCCGCCGGCGCAGGGCAGCAGCACCACCGAGGTGCCGGCGGCCTGCTCGGCGGCAGTGCCGATGGTGATGGCGGTCGCACCGCCGAGGTTGGTGCCGCTGACGGTGACGGCGGTGCCGCCACCGACGGGACCCACCGCCGGCGCGACGGCCAAGCCGGTGGGTACGGTCAGCGGCGTGACCGCCGTGGTGCCGCCGGCGTAGCCGGGGTTGGCGTCGACCGACGAGGCGGTGACCACCGTCGCGCTCTGCACCAGCGCGGGAGTCACACTGCTCTCGGTCACGGTGGCGACCACGTTGATCGCCGGTAGCGAGCTGCCCGCCGGGAACGGGCCGTTGCTGTTGGTGCATCTCACGGTCTGCCCGGCCGGCGGTTCGCAGACCCAGCCCGAGCCGAAGGCGCCCCGCGGCAGCACACCCGGGGGCAGGGTCTGCGTCACCGAGATCGAGGCGGTCTCGGCGACCCCCGGATCGACGCCGCTGCTGATGGTGTAGGTGACCGGGTCACCGGGCTGCGGAGCCGCGCCGACAGAGCTGGTCTGCACGACCCTGAGATCCGGCACCGCGTTGAAGCTGACCACGCGGGTCGAGTCGACCTCGTGGAAGTCGGTCACCGAGCCCGTCGAGCCGACCCAGCCGAAGGCGAGTTGGCGCGGATAGCCGTCGGCGCTGAGCCAGGTCGGCGACGGATAGAGGCTCGACGCGACCACCGGCAACGCTCCGGTGAGGGTTCGGGCCGTGCCACCGACCGGGGTGAACCGGACGGCGTACTGCCCGGCTGGCACGGTGATGCCGTTGTCGGTGGTGAACGGGGACCTGGTGGTGTTGGCCACCACGTCTACCGGCACCGCGGCGGCCGGCCGAGTCGCGGCGCGCAGCGCGATGGCGGGCGAGGAGGTGCTGCTGGCGGTGCTGTTGACGGCGCAGTAACCCGCTCCGTTGCGGCCCGGCCCGCGGATGATCACCTGGCCCGGAACTCGTCCGCCCGTCGTGGAGATGTATGCCGGGTTCGTGCATCCGGTGCCCTGGTAGACGCTGTTGCTGAAGTTGCCGTAGACGTCCAGGCCGACGCCGAGGTAGCCGTTCGACAGACCCACACTGCGACCGGTGAACGCGGCGGAGTAGCCGAGCGAGCCGCCGGGCTGACCGATCACGGCAGGGGCTAGCGGGTTTGCCGGATCCACGGCCGCGAGGACGAAGGCCAGGCCGTCCGCGCCCGGGCTGCTGCCGCCGTACTGGTACGACGTGAACGAGACGTGCAGCCCCTGCGAGGTGGGCACGCTGACCGCGCCGAACACGCCGCCCTGCCGCTGGGTGCTGGCCGGCGTCAGGCGGAGCTTGCCGTTGCCCGGGGTGTCCGTGGCGCCCGGACAGCTCAGCAACGGACCGGTGCCGGTGTTGCCCGCGGCGCTGAGGCAGGCGGCGTTGGTGGCCGAGCCGGCGGGCACCCCCGGCACGGCCACCGGCCCGACACCGTTCGCGACGTTGTTCCGGAAGGGTTGGTCGAACAGGACGGAGCCGGCGGCGGAGGCGGCAGTCGCGGTGACGACGAGCGTGACCACACTGACGGCGGCGGTGAGCACCGCGAGAATCGATGACGATCGGCGTGGGCGTGACATGTCTGCTCCTGGCTCCGGTGTTCGCTCAGCTCCCGGACAGCCTAGGGGCGCAACCGATCGAAAGTTACATAAAGGACGTATGTGAGAGAGCCCCACACCACCCGAGAGGGCACCCCCGGTCGCTGCGTGACCAGCACGCTCGCTGGCGAAGCCCGACCCCTCCGCGGGCACCGGTCAGCCCAGGTGGGGGCGCTTCATCCGTGGTACTCGTAGGTGTACTGGCCGTCGTCACCGATCGCGGGCCGGTCGGTTCCGGGTTGGGTGCGCAGCGTGTACGAAACGGTGCGGCCCCCCGGGGTGTGTTCCTGGGTGGTCGCGTGGCCGCCGGTCCAGTCCGGCGGCACCGGCACGGTGAGCACCGCCGGAAATTCCTGCTGGATACGTCTCTGTCCATCGAGTGGACCACCGAGGAACTCGACGATGTTCGCGCCCTGCATACCGGCAGCATGGCACGCCGTGGCGCGGTTCGGGGCGCACACCGGCCGAACGGACCGGGGTGGTTCGTATCGACCAGCCGCACGGCCACGGCCCACGTCGCTTCCGGATCACCCGCGTCCCCACGGTTTCCACGCGGTCCAGCAGATGAGCATGCTGCGGCGGCGGCCGAGGTCGGCCACCGGCGGTGACCCTCAGCGAAGTCGACCTGCGGGCACGGATCGGCGTCGGGACCGATCAGCCGTCCGGGATGAACAATCCCTGCACGCCCACGATGATCGCGATCAGGCCGAAGACCGCGAGCCACAGCCGGACACCTCCGATCTCGGTCGAGCGCACGCCGCGTCCCGCAGGCGACGCCGCACGATGATTCTCATGGCACCCCCCTCTCGTGGACGGCGCAAGCCGTCCGCCCAGCTCTCCAACATGAGTCATATGATAGAGAAGAATCGATGTGATGCGGTACGCACAACCGGAGAGACGATGCGGGCGAACAGCCGACGCGTGGAAGCGGCGGTAGTCACGAACGGCCTCGGTTGTGGCAACCTGCTCCAGCCGAGCGGCGGACAGCGCCATCACCAGCCTGACCAACCCGTGGGCGGTTCGTACAGTCGGATTCGTTGACGACGCCGGCCACCACAGACCGCAGACTGTCGGCGCGGCCGTCACCATCGGTAACCGCTGAGCGCAGGCCCGTCTGCACGTACGCGAGTTCGCGGAGGCGGCGAACCCGGTGCGGTGTCGATGCGGCTGTCATAGCCGAGTGCGGTCACATCCCCCCAGGGCGATCATGTCGAGCGGTCACCGCCGGGCAGGATCCGAGGGAACGGCGGCGTCGCTCACAGCGTGGCGAGGACGAAGGAGAGCACGAACCCAGCGGTCGTGCTCAACGCGACCGGGGGGCCGCCTTTCTCATAGGCTTCCGGCATGAGG
>NZ_JBFAGS010000037.1:0-28836 GCF_040653835.1 Micromonospora sp. NPDC050980
CCACCAAACCCGGGGCTTGACAGCTTCTTGCTGGTCAGGGCCTTGAATTGGTGCCCCCGGCAGGATTCGAACCTGCGACACACGGTTTAGGAAACCGATGCTCTATCCCCTGAGCTACGAGGGCGCGAGGGCACAGTCTAGCGACCTGGGGGTTCACCTGGGGTGGCAGGGAGTGGCCTAGGTTCACCCACGTTCCCCGGACCGCCGTTCTCCCAGCCCAGGACCACACACCGAGCACACGGAACCCGGTCTGCGACCGGTGGTCGGCCGCGGTGACCCGCGTTGGCACCGATTCACCCGGGTTGGCATCCGCTGGAGGAGTCTCTACGCGAGTTCGCATGGCACCAGGTCCGCTGATCTTGGTTGTTTGGGCTGGTAGGGGGTCTTGTCACGGATGCAGGCCCAGAGGACGTTGAGGCGTTGTCTGGACAGGGCGGCGGTGGCTTGGCGGTGGGTCTTCCCTTCGGCTCGCTTCTTGTCGTAGTAGGCGCGTGATCGTGGGCAGTGGGTCAGGGCGGTGAAGCTGGACATGCTGAACACCCGGCGCAGACCACGGTGATAGCGGTGCGGCCGGATCTGGTGACCTTGCCGGCGCCCGGAGTCCCGGGAGATCGGCGCGAGGCCGGCGTGCGCGGCGAGTGCGGCGGCGCTGGGGTAGGTGGTGAGGGTGCCGGCGTAGGCGAGGAACTCGGCGGCGAGGGTGGTGCCGATGCCGGGCAGGCTGGTGACGATCTCGCCCAGTTCGTGCTCGGCGACGATGCCGGCGATGGTTTCCTCGATGACGGTGATCCGGTCGTTGACCACTTCCAGGTCGGTGGCCATCTGCGCCACGATCCCGGCCGCGGTGGCCTCTCCGGCGACGGCGACGGTCTACGTCCGCGCGGCGGTGAGAACTTTGGCGGTGAGGGCCTTGGCGGCCCGCACGCCGTGCTGGCGCAGGTAGTCCAGGATGCGGGCCTCACCGGCGCGCCGCAGCCCGGCGGGGGTCTGCCACTGCGCGAGGAGCCGCAGCGCGCCCTTACCGCGCAGGTTCAGCGTCTTCTCCAAGGCGGGGCTGATCATCGTCAGGAGGTCCTGGATGCGGGCGGTGAGGCGGACCCGGTCGGCGACCAGGTCGAGGCGGCGGGAGACGAGCAGCTTCAACTGCTGCTGCACCCCGTCGGCCAGGGTGAGGTTCGGTAGATCGGCGCGCATGCGCAGGGTCTGGGCGATGACGTAGGCGTCGTGGGCGTCGGTCTTGCGTTCGCCGTGAAACGCCTCCGCCATCCGGGAGGTGACCGTGCCGCTGACGTAACGCACGTCCGCGCCCCGGTCGAACAGGACCGCCAGCACCAGCGACGCGGGTCCGCCGCGCAGGTCGACGGCCCAGCGGATCGCCTTGCGGCGTTTGCCGAGCCGCCCGGCGATGCCGGAGATGGCCTGCTGGTCGTTGGGGATCTTCTCGGACAGGACCACGGTGCCGTCGTCGTCGATGACGCACACGTGGTGGTGGGTCTTGCCGACGTCGACGCCGGCCCACAGGCTGCCCACCGGGCATCACCCTTTTCGCTCGTGCTGGTCAGGGGGCGTGGACCCGCCGCGGTTCAGTGGTCACAACTTCGGAAAGGGCGATCGGTCGCAAGTCTCCATCCAGTGCTGATAGGGCGGTCATCAGCGAGGGCCGGGGCGTCCTACTCCAAGCTGGCCATGACATCGGCAGCACACACCCAGACAGTCACCCGACCCTCCGGGCCCAACCATCAAACGACGCAGTTCAATGTCTGGTTGCGGGTCCCGACGGTACACCTGAAGCCCACCGCTGCCGACGTCTGGGCGTCACGCGCCGGGGACGCCGGGGCAGTCCGCGATCTTGCGCGCCTCGGTGCTGGCCATCAACCGGCGAGGGCCGCATGCGGAGTGGGTGCTGAGGTCAACAAGCGGGAGGGCTCTTCAGCGAGATCTCAGGGTCGGCGTTCCATGCTGCCGTCTGTGTCCTCGACGATGGGAAGAGTTGTGTCTGTTGCCACTGACCGGCTGGCGGGTACGCGCGGATGGTTGACGAAAGTCCCGGCGATCACCGCGACGTTCTGGGTCATCAAGGTGCTGTCGACGACGATCGGGGAGACGTTCGCCGATTATCTGGCCGTGAACGTTGGCCTGGGTCCTGCCGTCACCGACGCGGTCATGATCGCGGCGCTGGTCGTCGCGCTCCTCATCCAGTTCCGGACCCACGCGTACACGCCGTGGATCTACTGGTTGTGCGTGGTCTTGGTGAGCATCGTCGGCACGCAGTTGACCGACCTGTTCACCGACACGCTGGGCGTGAGCCTGTACGTCAGCACCGCTGTCTTCGCGGTGGTCCTCGCGGTCGTATTCGCCGTCTGGTACCGGCAGGAACGCACGCTTGCGATCACCTCCATCGACACCCCGCGCCGGGAGGCGTTCTACTGGGGCGCGATCCTCACCACGTTCGCGCTCGGCACCGCCGCTGGTGCCCTCGCCACCGAGGCACTCAGCCTGGGCTTCCGCAACTGGGTGCTGATCTTCGGGGGTCTGATCGCGGCGACGTGGATGGCCTACCGGCTGGGCGCCGGGCAGGTGCTGACGTTCTGGATCGCCTACGTGTTCACCCGCCCGCTCGGCGCGTCGCTCGGTGACCTGCTGACGCAGGACAAGGATTTCGGTGGTCTGGGGCTGGGCGCGAGCGTGACCAGTCTGCTGTTCTTCGGCACGATCGTGGTCCTGGTCATCCGTGAACAGGTTCTGGTCAGTCGGCACGGGGTGGCGATGAAGGGCGCGGGGCCGCTGGGCGGCTACCGGCAGGACTACCTGTGGGCCGGCGTGGCCGTCGTAGCTGTCGCAATGGCCGGGTGGGTGCTGCGCCCGGCTGCGGACACGACGCCCACCGCCGAGCCTGCGCCCATGACGACCGCGCAGGCCGGAGCCGAGCACGGCACCCCCGCGGCCCTCCCGCAGCAGGCTCATCCGACCACGAAGCTGGGCAACCTGCGCAAGTTCGCGGTGATCGTCACCGACGTCAAGGAGAAAGTCGCGCAGAACGACCTGGCGGGCGGAAAGGCCCGGGTAAAGGATCTCGAGGTCGCCTGGGACGACGCCGAGGCGGGGCTGAAGCCCCGTGATTCGGCGAGGTGGCACCAACTCGACGACCAGATCGATGCGGTCCTGACGGCCCTGCGGGCGTCGAGCCCGGTGCGGGGCGACTGCGCCTCGGCGGTGGACACCCTGATGGCGACCCTGAATCAGTTCGACGGCGCCAGCTGACCGCCTCGCGGACGGAGCCGCCCCCGCGCCATCACCTCGATGGTGAGGACGATGGCGGCGGCTTCGACGGCGAGGAGGCCGACAAGGACGAACAGTTGGGTGATTCCCGCGGTCAGCGGGCTGGCGCCGCCGAGCAGGACGCCGACGAAGGCACCGGGGAGGGTGACCAGGCCGACCGTGCGGGTCTGGTCGAGGGCCGGGACGAGTGCCTGGCTCGCGGCGGGGCGGCAGACGAGCAGCCGGGCGTCGCGGGGAAGTAGCCCCAGCGCGAGGGCGGCTTCGACCTCGCCGCGCCGGGCGTGCAGATCGTCGTTGAAGCGCCGCCCGGCGAGGCTGGTCGCGGTCATCGCGCCGCCGGTCAGGATGCCGGCGATCGGGATGATCGCGATGCCGCGCAGCGGCACCAGGCCGGCCAGGAGCAGCGCGGCAACGACGGTCAGGCTGGCGGTGGCGATCGGGACACCCGCCCACCAGCCGTACGGCCCGCCGGTGATCCGCCGACCGGAGGTGCCGGCGGCGACCGCGCACATCAGCAGGACGAACGCCGCGGTGGCCCACAGCGAGCCGACGATCGCGGTGATCACCAGTGACACGGCGGCCAGTTGCAGCGCGGCACGCACGGCGGCGACGGCGATCTGTCGGCCGTGCCCGAGCCGTCCGACGGTGGCGATCGCGGCTGCGGCGGCGGTCAGCAGCGCCAGCGCGACGGCGAGTTTCGGCCCGAGCACCAGCATCGTCGAGGTCATCCGGTCAGTGTCGTTTCAGCGCCGACGGGTCGTTCAGTCGGCGCGGGAGGCGTTTCCGGCCACCGTCTCCTCGGTGGCCGGGGTTGCCGCGTGGCGGCGGGAGCGCAGGAACTGGATACCGATCGGCACGACGGAGACCAGCACGATGGCGATCAGGATGAACTCGATGTTCGATTTGACGAAGGCGATCTGCCCGAGGAAGTAGCCGAGCACGGTGACGCCGGTTCCCCACAGGGCGCCCCCGAGGATGTTGTAGGTGACGAAGGTGCGGTAGTGCATGCGGCTGACCCCGGCGACGACGGGGGTGAAGGTGCGCACGATCGGCACGAAGCGGGCCAGCAGGATCGAGCGGGCGCCGTAGCGGGCGAAGAAGGCGTTGGCCCGCTGCACGTTCTCCTGCTTGAAAAGCCGGGAGTTGGGGCGGCGGAACAGGCTCGGGCCCACCCGTTTGCCGAACAGATAGCCGACCTGGTCGCCGGCGATGGCGGCGACGGCGACGAGCAGGCAGACCAGCCAGAGCGGCTGGTGCAGGTAGCGGCCGTCGGCGACGAGCAGGCCGGCGGTGAACAGCAGCGAGTCGCCGGGCAGGAACAACCCGATGAGCACCCCGGACTCGGCGAAGATGATCGCGAGGATCCCGATCAGCCCGAAGGTGGAGATCAGCCATTCCGGGTCGATGACGCTGGGGCCCGCGGCGAGCAGCGCTTGAGGCGTGGACATGGCGGGACCTCCGGAACGAGGGGGCGGGGGTGGTGCTCAGGCCGCGGTGTCGAGGCGGCGGCTGGTCCGGCGGTCGTAGGCGCGGCCGACGACGCCGATGGTGGCGACAGCTGCGGCGGCGATGAGCGCGCCGACGAGGATGTCGCCGGGGTAGTGCACGCCGGTCCAGACGCGGGCGAAGCCGACGATGGTGGCGATCAGACTCAGCCCTACCCCCCCATCGGCGGGACAGAAACGCCCCGACGGCGAATGCCATCGCGAACGCCGCGGTGGCGTGGTCACTGGGCAGCGACGCTCCGGCGGCGTGCGGGATCAACTGGTGTACGGGGTGGGTCTGGAACGGTCGTACCTCGGTGCTGAGCGCGGCGACGGCCTGCCCGACGGCGAAGGCCAGCCCGAGGGACGCCACGACGCGTACCAGGGCGGCGCGCCCGTGCCGCAGGTGAGTCAGGACCGGTACGGCTGCGGTGGCGGCGAGGACGTAGATCAGCCACCTCGCCGACCATTCGAAGACGTCGTCGACGGGGTCGCTGCGGCCGGCCAAGGCGTTGACGACGTGGAAGAGGTGATAGTTCATGGTTCCCCCGTTGGTGGTTCCGGCCCGGGCAGGCGCCTTTCGTCCCAGGGTGCCGCCGGCCGCCTGAGAGGAGCCTGAATTTGCCGAGGGCGGGGTTCAGTGATCTTCGGAGTCGACGTGCCGGGGCAGCCGGATTCGGACGGTCATGCCCGGTCCGGGCAGCACCTGTACCTCTCCGCCGTGCGCCGCGACGACCTGACGGGTGATGGCGAGGCCCAGGCCGGTGCCGCCCTCCGGCCGGGTCCGGCTGTCATCCAGACGGACGAACCGGTCGAAGATGCGCTCCCGGTCGGCAGCGGGGACACCCGGCCCGTCGTCGGTGACCTCGAGGCACCCCCAGCCCTCGCACACCGACACGCGCAAAGTCACGCGGGTACGGGCGTGGCGGGCGGCGTTGTCGGCCAGATTCCGCAGCGCCCGACCAAGATCGTGGGCGTCTCCCGTCACCCGTACCGGGGTCAGGTCGGCCCGGACGGTGAGGTCCGGGTGCTGCCCGGCGAGCCGCTCCCGCTCGGTGTAGGCGAGATCGTCGAGGTCGACGTCGTCGCGGCGCCCGGTGGCGCCGCGCTCGTCGATGCGTGCGAGCAGCAGCAGGTCCGCGACGAGGTCGCCGAGCCGGCTGGTCTCGCGGCGCAGCAGCTCGACCAGCTCGCCGTGCCCCTGGGGTACGGGTGCCAGCGCCAGGCGGTCGAGGCCGGCGCGCAGGGTGGCCAGGGGGCTGCGCAGTTCGTGGCTGGCGTCGGCGACGAACCGGCGCTGGCTCGCCACGGCGGTCTCCAGGCGCTCGAGCATCCGGTTCATCGTCTCGGCGAGCGCCGCGACCTCATCTCGGGCGGTCGGCACGGGTACGCGGGCGTGTAGGTCGCGGGCGGTGATGCCGGAGACCCGGCGGCGGATCGCCTCGACCGGGCGCAGGGATCGTCCGACGAACCAGAACACCGCCGCGCCGACCACCAGCAGCATGGGCACCAGCCCGGCGGCCAGGATCGCCGCGACGGCCTCGGTGCTCTCGTTGACCGGTCGCAGCGATTGCGCGACCAGCACCGTGCGGGTGCCGGAGCCGGTGGCCACCCCCTCGGCGGCGATCCGGAAGGGGTCCTCGTCGGCGAACGGCAGCAGCCGCTGCTCGCGCAGCAGTTGACCGGGCCGGGGCCGTAGCGGGGACAGCGGCGCGGCGTCGCCGAGCGCGGCCGATGCCGCCTCGACCCGCCCGGACTGGTCGAGGACCTGCACCAACGTCTGTTCTCCCGGGCTGGGCTTCAGCGTCTGGGCGAGCGCGTCCTGATCGCCGGCGGTCACCGCCGCGACCACCTCGGCCGCCCGCTGCCGCGCCGCGGCATCCACGTTGCCGGCAAGATCCACGCGGGCAAGATAGACGAACGCCGCCGCGCCGACGGCGAAGGCCGCCCCCACCACAGCGGCCGCGGCCAGCGCCGAGCGCAGCTGTACCCCGAGGCGCCGTCGGATCCACCCGATGGCCATGCTCATCCGCCGTCGGCTGCGAGGCGGTAGCCCATGCCCCGCTCGGTCTGGATCGCCCGGCGTCCGAACGGCTGGTCGATCTTGCGGCGGAGGTAGCCGACGTACACCTCGACGATGTTGGGGTCGCCGTCGAAGTGGGCGTCCCAGACGTTGTCGATGATCTGCCGTTTGGACACCACGTCACCGCGGTGGCGCATCAGGAACTCCAGCAGCGCGAACTCCCGGGCGGTGACCCGAACTGCCTGGCCGGCCCGGCTGACCTGCCGGCGGGCCGGGTCCACGGTCAGGTCCCCGGCGGTCAGCACGACCGGCCGGGCGGGCGCACCCCGGCGCACCAGGGCCCGCAGCCGGGCCACCAGCACCACGAACGAGAACGGCTTGACCAGATAGTCGTCGGCCCCGAGGTCGATGGCGTCCGCCTGGTCGTACTCCCCGTCCTTCGCGGTCAACATCAACACCGGCGTCCACACGCCCCGGGACCGCAGCCGCCGGCACACCTCGTAGCCGTTCAGGCCGGGCAGCATGATGTCCAGCACGATAACGTCGTACGGGTTCTCGGTGGCCGCCCACAGCCCGTCGGGCCCGGTGTGCTGCACATCCACGGCGAAACCCTCGTCCGTGAGGCCGGCGCGCAGCACCTGCGCCAAGGCGGTCTCGTCCTCGACGATTAGCACCCGCACCCCGCCCACCCCCTTCCGAACGTCGACACCCGCACGCACGGTATGTCGCCGAGGTCGGGCGGGGCACCGCCCGCCGAAGTTCGTCACACGCCCTGGTAGGTGAGGCGAGCCTTACCTTATGGTGAGCTGGTGCTGCTGAGTCGTCCTGCTGCCACCCACTCCGGTTGTCCGGTGCGGGCCGTCGAGACGTCCGCCCGGCCGACCGGTCGCCTGTCCGACCTGCCTCCGGGCAGTCGGGCCACGATCGTGGGGCTGGCCGACGGGGCACCGCCTTCGACGGCTCACCGGCTCGCCGACCTGGGGTTCACCGCCGGGACGCTGGTGCAGGTCGTCCGTCGCGCCCCGCTGCGGGATCCGGTGGTGTACCGGGTCAAGGACTACGACCTGTGCCTGCGCCGCGCGCAGGCCGCGCACGTACCGATCTGACACGCGCGATGACGGACGCGGGTTGCCATGCCGAGGACCGGGGTGGCGCCGTTGACACGGCACTGCCCCGGCTGGCCCTGGCGGGCAGCCCGAACGCCGGCAAGACGAGTATCTTCAACGTGCTGACCGGCCTGCACGCCAAGACGGGGAATTACCCCGGTGTGACGGTGTCTCGCTTCGTCGGCACCCTTCAGGCGGGCGACCGGCGGTACCTGATCGAGGACCTGCCGGGCACCTACAGCCTCGACCCGATCAGTCCCGACGAGCAGATCATGGTCGACGTGCTCGACGGCCGCCTCGACGGCGAGGTACCACCGGACGCCCTACTGGTCGTGGTGGACGCCACCACACTGCGCCGCTCCCTGCGGTTCGTCGCGCAGGTGCTGCGCCGAGGCCTGCCCACCTGCCTGGTGGTGACGTTCACCGACGAGATGGCCGCGCGGCAGGGCCAGTTGGACCTGGCGGCGTTGCAGCAGGCGCTGGGCGTGCCGGTGGTGCGGGTGCTCGGCAACCGCGGGCAGGGCATCGACGAACTGCGCGACCAGATCGTGCGGTGGTCGACGTGGTCGGCGCCGGCCCTTCCCCCACCGGATGACCCGGCCGAGGCGGACGCCTGGGCGGAGTCGGTGCTGAGCTTCGCCCGTTACCGGGCCCCGGAACGCCACCGCATCACCCAGCGCGTCGACGCGGTCCTGCTGCACCCGGTGTGGGGCACGATCGTGTTCCTCGCCGTGATGGTGGCCTTCTTCCAGACGGTCTTCACCCTCGCCGCGCCCCTGCAGGGCTACGTGGAGACGTTCTTCGGTTGGCTGTCCGGGCTGGTGACCACCCACGTCGGCAACCCGTGGCTGGCCGGGCTGCTCGGCGACGCGATCATCGGCGGCGTGGGCGCGGTGCTCGTGTTCGTAGCGCAGATCATGCTGCTGTTCCTGCTGATCTCCCTGCTCGAGGGCGTCGGCTACATGTCCCGCGCGGCGTTCCTGATGGACCGGGTGATGGCCCGCGCCGGCCTGGAAGGCCGCGCGTTCGTGGCCCTGCTGTCCTCGTTCGCCTGCGCCATCCCCGGCATCATGGCCACCCGCACCCTGCCGTCGGCCAAGGACCGCCTGGCCACCATGATGGCCGCGCCGCTGATGACCTGCTCCGCGCGGCTGCCGGTGTACGTGCTGCTGATCGGCCTGCTCGTCGACCCGTCCGCCCGGTGGGGGCCGTTCGGCGCGCAGGGCCTGGTCATGTTCGGCATGTACCTGCTCGGCGCGGTCTCCGCGATGACCGCCGCATGGGTGTTCAAGAAGCTCGGCGACCGCACCGGCCCGCTGCTGCCGTTCTACATGGAGATGCCCCCGTACCGGATCCCCTCGGCCCGCTCGGTGCTGATCGCGGTCGGCGACTCGGCCCGGTCGTTCCTGCGCAAGTGCACCACCATCATCGCGGTCACCACCGTCAGCCTGTGGTTACTGCTGAACCTGCCCCTGCACTCGACCACAGACCTGCGCGCCCAGGCGTCGACCCGGGCAATCACACCGCGGTCTCCGCCTACGTCGCCGACCACAGCTACGCCGCCAGCACGGGCCACCTCGTCGCACCGGTCTTCGATCCACTCGGCTTCGACTGGCGGATCGACATCGGCGTGCTGTCGGCCCAGTCGGCCCGGGAAACGTTCGTCGCCACTCTCGGACAGGTCGCCGCCGCCGAGAACCCCGAGGAACCGTCGAAGGCCCTCAAGGCGATGACCTACACCGACGGACCGCACGCCGGGCAGCCACTGTTCACCGCCCCGACAATCGCGGCGCTCCTGGTCTACTTCGCCTTCGCGTTGCAGTGCATGGCCACCGTCGGCATCATCCGCCGGGAGACCGGCGGCTGGAAGTGGCCCCTGATCGCGTTCGGCTACCTGACCGCGCTGGCCTGGATCATGGCCTACGTCGCCAGGACCATCACCGCGCTCCTGACGGGCTGAGGCCATGATCCCCATCCACCCCCAGTCCGTCGCGGGTCACCCCGAACAGCTGCGCTGGATCACACCGGCCGGGGTGCTGCCGTTCAGCGGCGTCGCCGCCGCCCTGCCGGCCGCGCTGGCGGCCCTGCGACGAACATCAACCGGCGCAAGACACCACCCCAGCCGCCAGCGGACTACCAGCCCTACGGTGACCGGAGGCCCTACGTGGTGGCCGAAACCCTCACCGAACTGCATGGCCCGACCGAAGGCACGGTGACGCTTCCGCGTCACCTCGACTGGTCCGGGCAGGCCGAGTACGACCTGAACCGGGCCGCACGCCTGGCCAGCATGTACAAGGTGGTGCTCACCGAAGCCAGCACGGTCGAAGATCTCAACACCTGGCTCGACGCCGAACTCCTTCGGCGGCTCTGGCCCACCCTCTGGCTGCCACCCCAGCTCCGCCCGCGCTGGGAGGACGCCTTCCCCGAACTCGCCGCGACCCGCAGCGACGCGGCGTAGCGGTGGACCCCTTCCACGAACGCCTCGCCCGCAGCGGACTCGGCGCGGCCGATCGATACGGCCTCGCCACACCACGCGACGAATACGACCAAATCCGCGCCATTCTCCACAACGCCGCCCGCACCGGCCTCGCCGGCCTCGCCGGCCTCGCCCCGACTTCGGTCAATACCTCATCGGACCAGTTCTCTGGGTCAGCCATCACCACCCGGCACGCGCGGCCAAACTCGCGACGCTGCTGGCCCACGCACTCGCGGCACCGTAAACTGACGCGGCACGGCAACTTCACCGGATCCCGCAAGAACGCGTCGAACCGACCGAAGCAGAGCCTGACCAGGACTTACACCTGATCATCGTGCGCGCTCCGAGCACGGTCGGCGGCGGCGATCTGGTCGTGGAAGCGGGTGTGCACCCAGCAGCGTTCGCCGAGGATATTCAGCTGTGCCCACCGGCCGGAGGCAGGGCCGAGCCGGGTGCGGCGGGGCAGCGTGCCGAGCAGGCGTTCCGGTCGTGCGCCGCCGGATGATTTGGTGCTCTCCAGCACATAGATGGCGTCGTCGGTGACCGCCACGCACCGGTACTTGTTCCACGCCGTGACTCCCACGAGGTAGGTCAGCATGAAGAAGCCGAAGTTCGGTGCGGTCTGGTAGATGAACGCCTGGCGGATCACACTGCCGGCGGGCAGGAAAGGGGTCGCGCGTTCGACCAGATCTTTGCGTGGCTCGGATTTGCTTGTCACCACTATCTGGTAGCACACGCCGCGTTCCGGCGGCAGGGGGACAGCGCCGCGGTGGCCGGTCAAGAGGGCTGGCCACCGCACTTACCCAGGCGCAGCAGCCCGTGACGCACGTTTCACGATCACCCCGGAGTCCGCTGCTGCCTCGCACGCCGCGCCGAGGCCGGCTGGGTAGGGTGGGTAGCCGTTCGCGTCCCGTGAGGAGAACGATGACCGCGCAGCCATCCAGGGCCACGTTCGGCCTCGACGACTTCGGGCTGGACGACCGGATGCGGCTGTTCGGTTACGTGACGGCGGAGAACCGGTTCGCCTATCTGTGGCTGCTGCGGGCGTTCGACTCGGCACGGTCCAGCTATCACGTGGTGCTGCACACCTCCGACGTGGCGGCGGCGCTGGCGACGCTGCACGAGGCGGACGCCGACTGCCCGGATCCGGCCGGGCTGGAGTTGCCGCGGCTGCTCGACGCCCTGGTGGAGTGGGGGGTGCTCGACCGGGGACAGGACGGTTCCCGGGCCACGACGCTGGCGGAATACCGCAACCGGCACTCGGTGTACCAGTTCACCGAGGCGGGCTACCGGGCGCACCGGGCGGTGGAGGCGGTGCTGTCGGCGAGCATGGACGACTCGACGCTGTCCCGGCTGGTCTTCGCCGACCTGCTGGCGGACCTGAACGCGCTCGCCGCGGCCAACGAGGCCGGGGACGCGGAAGAGGTCTACCGGAAGTTCAGCCGGTTGGACCGGGCGTTGGCCGACATCGCCGAGCGGGCCGCCCGCTTCTACCACATGCTGGGCGACCTGGGGCGGACCAACGACGTGCGGCCGGAGGTGTTCCTCGCGCACAAGGACGCGCTGCTGGCTCATCTGCGGGACTTCCACGACGAGTTGCAGCGATACACGCCCCGGCTGCGCGCGGCGGTGCACGAGGTGGAGGCGACCGGTCTGGAGCGGCTGATCGAGGCGGCCGCCGAGGCCGACGAGCGGCTGTTCCACACCCCGGTGCAGCGCCTGGAGGACTGGCGGCGGCGCTGGGCCGGGCTGCGGTCCTGGTTGGCGCCGCCGGGCCCGGAGCAGCCCAGCGAGGCGGACCGGCTGTCGGACGCCACCGTCGCCGCGATCGGTGACGTTCTCGCTCTGCTGCGCCGGGTCACCGAGGCCCGACGCGGCGGGGTGAGCCGGGAGTCCCAGTTGCGGCACCTGGCCGCCTGGTTCACCTGCACCGGCACCCAGGAGGCCGCGCATGCCCTGTTCGACGTCGTGTTCGGTCTCGGCGCTCCGCGCCACGCGGGCGTGGCGCACCCGGATCCGGAGGCAATCGCCAGCCGGCTGTCGTGGTGGGAGGCGCCGGCGGTGGAGCTGTCCCGCACCCTGGTGACCACCGGTCGGGCGCCGGGGCAGGGTCGGGGAAGGCCCGCCCGGCTGGACCGGGTCGACGAGCGCCGGCACCGGTTGCGCGGCGATCAGCTGGCCCGGGAGCGCCGGTTGGCCGACGCGGCGACGGCGCTGGCCGGCGTCGGCGTGGACGATCACCAGTTGGACGGGTCGCAGACCCAGGTCCTGCTGCGCCTGCTCGACATCGCACTCGCCGCCCGGGTGGGTGGCCGAGCCGGAGTGCCGCTGGCGGCCGCCGCGCACGGCGTCCGGTTGACCCTCACCCCGACGCCGGGCCGGTTCACCACGGTGCGCACCGCCGAGGGCCGGCTGCATCTGGACGGGTACGCGTTGACGGTCACCGCCGCGCAGCACACCGCGGTCCGCCGACCCGAGCTGGTGCCGGCGTGACCGCGGAGGCAGGGGCGCCGCGGCCGGCGGCCCACCGGTTCGCCGTCGACGTCCCCGAGTTGGAGTTGGCGGACTACCAGCGGGCGGTCCGGCTGGTCCTGCGCCACCCGCTGATCACGGCGACCTGGCCCGACGAGCGGGCGCTGCCCCGGGTACGACGGTTCGCCGCCACCCTGCGTCGGGATCTCGCCGAGGCGTTCGGATACCGCCTGGAGCTGCACGGTTCCACGGCCCGGCTGGTACGGGCGAAGGACCAGCTCGACGGCACCCAACCGGCGGTGTCGCGCACCGGGCGGCCGTTCGACCGGCAGCGCTACGCGTACCTGTCGTTGTGCCTGGCGGTGCTGGGCCGCGCCGGGATCCAGATCACCCTCAGCGAGTTGGCCGACTCGGTGGCCGGCGACGCGAACCGGATCACCGGCCTGGGGCTGGATCCGGACCACGGCCCGGACCGACGGGCGTTCGTGGACGCGGTCGGCTGGCTGGAGGAGCGGGGCGTGCTGCGGCTGGCCGATGGTTCCAGCGCCGCCTGGGCCAGTGACCCCGGGGCGGGTGAGGCGTTGTACGACGTGGCGCGGGACGTGGTGTTCGCGCTGTTCCGGCCGCCCCGGGTGCTGCAGCACATCGACTCGGTGTCGGCGATGCTCGATCGGGCGATGAGCAGCAGCGGCAACGCCGAGCGCCGGCAGGCGGCCCAGGCGGCCCGGCGGGCGGTGGTGGAGTTACCGGTCATCTACCACACCGACGTCGACCTGGCGGTCGCCAACCATCTGCGCGGCTCCGCGCTCGCCACCGACCTGACCCGGCTGACCGGTCTGCGGGTGGAGCGGCGGGCCGAGGGCGTGCTGCTGGTGGACACCGCCGGGTTCACCGCTGAGCGGTTCCCGGGCACCGGCTCGGTGGCGCAGGCCGCGGTGCTGCTGGCGGTGGAGATGGCCGACCGGGTGGCGGACCCCGACGGCCGCCGGGTCAAGCGGCTGACCCCGCCCGACGGGCCGGCCCGGCAGCAGGCGTTGGCGGGCCACATCGACACCGGCCTGCCCACGGCCACCCTGATACGCCTCGACGACGCCGGCTGGGACGAGCACTGGACTGTGGAAGGCGAGAGCGGCCCCGACGAGACCGACGGGGCAGGCCGATTGCCGTTCATCACCGACAGCTTCCTGCGTACCGCCGTCGGAGAGATCCTGCAGCGGTACGGGACCGCGTTCGGCGCCCAGTGGCACGCCGACCCGGACCGGCTGCGACTTGAGGCGGTCGCGCTGCTGGAGCGGTTCGGTGCGGTCACCGCCGTGCCGGGCGGGGTGCTCGTCCGGCCGCTGGTCGGGCGGTACCGCCACACCGTCGCCACGGTCAAGCCCCGCGCCACCACCGAAACCCTGTTCTGAGGGAAGTCGATCGTGATCGAGCAACGCGCCGTCCACCGGTTCGCCCCCACCCGCGCCGGGATCATCAATCTGTGGGACTACCGGGACGAGGAGTTCAGCTTCGTCGACGGGTGGCTGGTGCTGCGCGGGCCCAACGGCTCCGGCAAGACCAAGGCGCTGGAGGTGCTGTTCCCGTTCGTCCTCGACGGGCGGATCGAACCCCGCCGGCTCAACCCGTTCGCCAGCGAGGACCGGACGATGAAGTCGAACCTGCTCTATCGGGGGCAGGAGGTCACCCATGCGTACGTGTGGATGGAGTTCGGCGACGGCGAGCAGTACGTGACGGTCGGCATCGGGTTGCGGGCGCACCGGCACGTCGATCGGGTCACCCGCTGGCACTTCGTGGTCGACGGCCGGGTCGGGGTGGACTTCTCCCTGCTGGACGCCGACGACCGGCCGCTGACCCGCCGCGACCTGATCGACCGGCTGGGCGCGGACGCGGTGCGGGACTCGGCGGAGGACTACCGCCAGCTCGTCGACAACAGGCTGTTCGGCCTCGGCCCGGCCCGCTACGAGCAACTGCTGGACCTGGTGCTGACCCTGCGCAAGCCGCAACTGGCCAAGGATCTCAACCCGGTCGAGCTGTCCCGCACGCTGCAACGGGGGCTGCGCCCGGTCGAGGACCACCTGCTGGTGGAGGCCGCCCGCTCGTTCGACGACATGGAGGCGGTCGCCCGTACCCTCGAAGGGCTGGTGGCGGCGGACGGCGCCACCGCCGCGTTCCTGACGGTCTACTCCACCTATCTGCGCACCCACGCGCGGGCCGCCGCCGACGCCCTGACCGCCCGCCGCGACGCGGTCGCCACCCGGTCGACCGCACTCGGCGACGCCCGTCACGCGGCCGACGCGGCGGCCGAGGCGGAGGCCGCGGCGGGTGAGCGGCTGCGGGCCGTCGAGGGCGGGCCCGGACGGCTGCGCGCCCACCTGGACAGCCTGAAGGCGTCGGCGGCCTACCAGTCCCACGAGCAGCTCGCCGACCTGCAACGGCACGTGCACGACCTGGCCGAGGCGGCCGGGCGGGCCGACGAGGGCGTCGCCGCCGAGGAGAGCGCGGCGGCCCGGCGGCGTACCGAATCGGAGCGGGCGAGGGTCGCGGCTCGGGACACCCGGACGGCGGCCGACCGGCTCGCCGCCGATCTCCTGCTCGACGCCGAGGCGGCCGGGATCACCTGGAGCGCCGACGACGCCGCCCCGGACGACCTGGCGGCCCGGATCACCGCCCGGGCCGCCGCCCGCCGCGACGATGTGCGCGCCGTCCGCGCGCAGGTGGCGCGGCACGACCAGGCCGACCGGGACCATTCCCGGGCCGCCGCCGACGCTGCCGGCGCCACGGCCGCCGCCGCCGGGGCCGAGCAGGCCGAGCGGCGCGCCGAGGACGCCGTCGCGCAGGCCCGCGCCCGGCTGCGCGGCCAGCTCGAGCAGTGGGCGCAGGGCAACGCCGGGCTGCTGGCCGACCTCGCGCGCCCGGACCTGGCCGCCGGGCTGAGCGCCGCTGTGGACACCACCGGCGAACCGGGCGCGCGGACCCTGCGCGAGGTGTACGCCGAGGCCACGGCCCCCGCGGTGGCCCACTGGCGGGAGCGGCTCGCGGCGTTGACGGCGCAGCGGGCGGCCCTGGCCGACCGGCGGGCGGAGGTGGAAGCCGAGCGGGACCGGATCGCCGCCGAGCACGACGACGCGCCGCCGGCCCCGGTGACGCGGCCCGCGCCACGCGCCGGCCGACCCGGCGCACCGCTGTGGCGGCTGGTCCGTTTCGCCGACGGGGTGACCGGCGCGGACGCGGCGGCCGTCGAGGCGGCGCTACACGCCGCCGGGCTGCTGGACGCCTGGCTGCACCCCGACCCCGGGACCGCGACGGCCGCGCTGGCCGGCGACGACCTCGACGGCTACCTGCTGCCGCTGCCGCCGCACCGGCGGCCCACCGGGGCCACCCTCGCCGACGTGCTGGCCCCCGAGGAACAGAACGACGTGCCCGCCGCGCGGATCACCGAGGTGCTCACCTCGGTGGCGCTTGCCGACGTGACCACGCCCGACGCCGCGCCGGTCATCGGCGTGGACGGCCGGTACGCCCAGGGCATCGCCGCCGGCCGGTTCGCCAAAGCCTCCTGCGAGTACATCGGCGCGACCGCCCGGGCCACCCGCCGCGCCGCCCGGGTCACCGAGTGCGAGCGGCTGCTGTCCGTCATCGACGCCGACCTCGGCGCGGTGGACCGCGACCGCGCGTCCGTCGAGGCGCTGCTGGCGGCGGTGGACGCGGCCGCCGCGCACCTGCCGGCACCCGCACCGGTCCACGCGGCGCTGCGCGAGCTGGACCGGGCCGCCGCGACGCTGCGCGCCCGGCAGGAAGCCAGCGCGGCCGCCGCCGCCCGCCTCGACCAGGCCCTGGCCGAGCGGGCCGCCGCCGCGGCCGCGCTGCGCCGCAGCGCGGCGGAGCGGTCGCTGCCGGTCGACCGGCTCGACGACACCGCCGAGGCGGTGAGCCGCTTCGAGAAGCGAGGGGTACGCCTGGAGGGCGCGCGGACCGCCGCCGCGCGCGCCGCCGAGCAGGAGGACCAGGCTCGCCAGCGACACCACGAGGCAGTCGACCGGTTCACCGCCGCGGCGGAGACCGCACGCACCGCCCGCGCGCGGCACCAGGAGAAGGCGGAAGCGTACCGGACGCTGCGCGACAGCGTGGGCGCCGACGCGGAACGGGTGCTGGCCGACGTGGCCCGGACCGCCGACGCGATCATCGAGGCGGAGCAGGCCGTCGAGCAGGCTCGCACCTCACTCGGCGCCGCCCGGGAGCGGCGGGTAGCCGCGCTGACCCGGGTGGAGCTGGGCGAGCAGGCGCTCATTGCCGCCGTCGCCGAGGCACAGCACGACGCCCGGCGGCTGCGTCCGTACGCCCAGCCGGACCTGCTGGGCCTGCTGCGCTGCCCCACCGACCTGCGCTGGCCGGCGCAGATGTCGGACGACGACCTGCATCCGCAGGTGGCGGGGCTGCACGAGGCGATCCTCTCCGCCACCCGGGAGCTGAGCCCCACCGAGACGTCACTCAAGCAGAGCGCCACCCGGCTCACCACCGCGCTGACCGACCTGCAGGCTCAACTACCCGCCGCCGGCCTCGACCACCGGCCCGAGTGGGACACCGACGACGGGGTGATCGTGGTCCGGGTCGCCGACGAGCAGGGCCTCACCCCCGTCGCCCACTTCGCCGACCGGATCGTCCGCGAGCGTCGCAACCAGGAACAACTGCTCACCGACTCCGAGCAGCGGGTGCTGGAGGACGCCCTGCTCGGGCAACTTGCCCGGCAGATCCACCACCGGACCATCGAGGCCCGCGACCTGGTGGCGGCCATGGACAGCCAGATGCGGGCCCGGCGGATGTCGTCGGGGCTCACCGTCGGCGTCGGCTGGCGGCTCGCCGACGACCTTGACGCCGAGCAACGCGACGTCTGCAAGCTACTCGAACGCGACCCGGCCCGGCTCGGGCCGGCCCAGCTCACCACCATGCGCCGGCACTTCGCCGCCCGGATCAAGACAGCGCGGGCCGCCGCGCCAGAACGGCCCTACCGGGAACTGCTCGGCGACGTCCTCGACTACCGCCAGTGGCGGACGTTTGCGTTCACCCTCCACCGGCCCGGCGGCGGCACGGAGGCACTGACCCGGGCCCGACACAGCCAGCTCTCCGGCGGCGAACAGTCGGTCTCCCTGCACCTGCCGCTGTTTGCCGCCGCGAATGCGCTGTTCGGCTCGGCCCGACCCGACGCACCCCGGCTGCTCGGCCTCGACGAGGCGTTCGCCGGCGTGGACGAAACCGGCCGGGGTGAGCTGATGGCCCTGGCGAAACAGTTCGACCTGGACCTGTTCATGACGGGCTACGACCTCTGGGCCACCCACCCGGCGGTCAGCGGCGCCGCCCACTACGACCTATCGCACTCCGCCGTGGAACACGCCGTGTCCACTGTGCTGCTGGTCTGGGACGGCTCGACCAACATCGCCGACTTCGACGGAACCCTGGCCCGCGCGCTCGGCTCCCCGGAGACCCGCCGTGCCCCCGGTAATCAAGCCGCAACCGACCGGACCGGTGTCCTGCTCGACCTCACCGACGAATGACCGACGGGTACGGCGAACGGCCGTCGGATCGGGCCGCCGCACACCCGTCGCTGGTGCCGGCCGGGCGGGACCTGCCGGGCGGCCCGGTAGATCTCGTCGAGCAGCCCGGCTGGCGGAGATTGCTGGCGGCCGCCCGGCGCAGCCTGGAACGCACCGGTGGCCGGCTCGACACCACCGTGACGCTCTCCACCCCCACCGACGACGAACGCGTCGTGATCATCGGCATCACCGGCACCCACCGCTCCGCCGCAGCGGCCCGCCTCAGCATCCGACTCGTCGAGGTAGATGAGCACCTGCGCGCCGCGCACGGAGTCGGCCTGCTCGAAGTGCTCACCGCGACGGCCCCGCTGCGCAACCGGCCGTCCGACCTCAAACGCGAGGCGGTGGCCCGCGACGCCGTCCTCGCCGCGGCCTACGAGGGCCGGCACGCCGGCACCGCCTGGTACGCCGAGTGGCTCGACGGGCTGCGCCGCGACGGCACCCTGACCCGCATCGTCCGCGCCGGACTGCCGTTCGAGGACGTGGTCCGCGTCCTGGACGCGCTGCCCGCGGCCGACGAACCGATTCCGGTCTTCGCCGACCGGGTGCTGGACGACACGAAGGCCCTCACCGACGGTCCGCTGCGCGGGCTCGTCCTCCGTGCCGTCGCCATCTGGCAGCAGACGGCGCTCCCGGTCGACGGCGAGCGGGAACGGGCGTTGTGGGAATCGGTTGGTCTGGTCCCGGACGACCTCGCCAGCCAGGTGCTGGTGCTCAACGTGCGGGCCACCGGCGGGCTGGTCGGGCGGTGGCTGACGGAGGCCGCGCAGGCGGGTGTTCCGATGCGGGTGACCCTGCACCAACTGCGCTTGGCACCGCTCACACTGGACTGCGACGAGGTGTACGTCTGCGAGAACCCCGCGGTGCTGCGCGCGGCCACCACAACGCTCGGTGCCCAGGCCCCACCGCTGATCTGCACCGAAGGAGTGCCGTCGGTCGCCGTCCACGCACTGCTCGGCGCCGCTCCCGGGGCGGCGATCCGGTGGCGCAACGACTTCGACTGGACCGGCGTACGACTGACTGCGGCGGCTCTCCAGCGGTATCGGGGCGCGGTGCCGTGGCGGATGACCGCGGCTGACTACCTGCCGAGGGCGGGCACCGGCACGGCACTGATCGGTACGCCCACTCGGACGCCGTGGGACGAGTCGCTGGGCGAGTCGATGCGGCGGACCGGCCGCGCGGTGATGGAGGAGCGGCTGCTCGACCTGCTGATCGCCGACCTGCGCGTGACCGGAGCCGGGTAACAACTGGCAGGAGTTGACCAACCCGCTGGATGCCGTAGGTCGAACGTCGCAGGTCCGCGTATCGAGCACGGATGTAGCCGCAGATCGAACGAGCGCCTCCTCGCAGATCGAACGCGCTGGTTGAGTTGACCGGAGCAGGTCACTGACACACCGACGGTCCTGGCCGATGCCCACCAGCAGATGACGAGCTGGGGCTGGCGCACCGGCGTCCTGAGCCGGGGCAGCGCCGACACCTCGACTCCGTTGCGCTGCACCGCCTCGATGGGTTCCTGGTGGCCGGGCCGCCCCGCAGCCGAGCCGGCTGGTGTCCGCACCGGGAACCACCGGTTCGGACACCAGCCGGGTTTCGCCCACGTCACTGCGCTGACCTCAGTTCTCCGGCAGGCGGAAAGAGAGGTCAGGTGACGGATCCGCCACGTCCATCTGGGCCCGCTGCAATCGGCCGCTGTAGTCCCAGTTCACCGACTGCCAGCGGGTGACCTGGTCCAGTACCCACGCTCCTGACAGCCGGCCGCTGTTTCCGGATCTGCCGTTGCCACGGAAGGGCAACGGTGACCAGCGGGCGAGCCGGTCGGCGTTGGCCGCCACCAGCCGTCCGGCGTAGACCACGGTCCGGCCCCGCACGGGCGGCGGCACGTCAGCCCAGGACGGCTGCGCCGCCCGCGCAACCCGGCAGGCGTCGACCAAGCCCTTCGCGTCGGCCAACTCGACCGCGCACACCACCTCGTCCGTGAAGCCGGGTTGGTGGAGCAGTCGACCCGGTAACCAGGCACCGCGACACCGCCGACGACAGAGGTGACCTTCATGCCACGCCCATCGCACGCCGCAGGCTGAGCGGACGCATGTCGGTCCAGACCTGCTCGATCCGCGACAGGCACTCCTCCTTGGAACCCTCAGTGCCCTCGTCGTGCCAGCCGAGCGGGTTCTCACGGTCGGCCGGCCAGATCGAGTACTGCTCCTCGTCGTTCAGCACGACGCGGTAACGGATGGCCGCGGACTCGTCGCTCATGACAATTCCTCCCTGGTTCGTGACTCTGTTCTAACTGTGGGGTTGGCACGGGAATCGACGACTGGAGCGCTGGTGCCGCTGGTGTCCGGGGCAGAGAAGACAGGCTCAGCGAGTGTGAGCCCCACGAGCCGCGGCGCGGCCTGAGCCTCCCGACCGTGCGCGGCGAGAATGTTGTCCAGCAGCAGCACGTCACCGACGTTCAGCCGGACTCTCACAGTGACGCGCTCGTACGCTCGGGTGATCGCCTGGTATATGTCGAGCGAGGTGGGCGCACCGTCGCCGAACGCGGTGGTGAAGGGAAGCCCGTCCGGGCCGAACGTCGATTCCAAAATGTCCCGTTCGCCGCTGTCGATGCTCCACCGGCTGAAGAAGGCGATCTGGTTGAACCAGCACTCCTCACCGGTAGCCGGGTGGGTGACCAGCGCGGGCCGCCGCTGCACGGTCCGCAGGCTTCCGTCGGGCTGCCACGACCGGTCGATCTGGTTGCGGTCGCAGTAGTCGTCGACCTCGGCCGGGCTGCTGACGCCGAACGCGTCCGCCCACTGCAGGCCGAAGTAGGGCCGGAAGTTGCGGGTGAGCGACCAGCCCCTGTCCCGGAACTCGCGCACCAGGTCCGGTGGTAGTTCACCCAGGACCGCCTTGCTGTCGGCGATCAGCATGCTGGTGCCCTCCGGCGGCGCGTCCAGGCAGGCCATGAGGAGTAGGCCGGGAAAGACCGCGCACTGGGCCTGCTCGTGGTGGGGGCAGATGTCGCGCTCCAGCCCCCAGTCCTGCTCGGTGTGGGCGCCATGGCCCAACGCACGGCTGACGGCGAAGCGCTCCCGCGGTTCGATCGGGGTAGCAGCGAGGACGTCATGGACGGACCTCAGCGCGGCCGCTGTGGTGACCCCGAGACCGGATATCCGGACGAACCCGCTCCGGGCCATCCGGGACCGCAGGTCCTCGCGGTTCGCTGGCAGCCAGCGCTGCGGATCGTCGTTGACCACGGCGGCCGTGACCAAAGCACTCATCTCCTCTCCGATATGGATGGGCTGGTCTGCTCGGCACGGTCGGCGCCACCGACTGCCGGCCTACCGGACATGGTCGCCGCGTGCAGGATTGCGAGCGACACCAGGCCAGCCTGGTTACCGTCGTCCGGCGGGGCCGGCACGACCACGTATCGGTGACACAGACTCGACCAGCGCCGGTGATCCCCGCCGCCGCCCGGGACCACGACGGCTGTCACCGGACAGGTGAGGCGCCGCCCACTCCAGATCCGCCCCGCCTGGAGGAAGTACCGGGCCGCACCGACGACGTCGCGCCGGTACGCCCGCCCGACGACGGAGAGGTCGATTCCCGTGGTGTCGCCGGAGCCGCGCCGGGCGGCCCAGACCGCACCGAGCGCCTGGTCGTTCGCCGCCTCGACCTGATCGATCTCCCGGCGCAGTGCCTGGTCGGACCCAGGCGGCCGGCCGGACAGCACCAGCTGGCCCGGCTCCGTCCCCGCCTCAACCAGGCGGCGGGCCGTCTCGAACGCCAGGGCGGTACCGGTGCCCTGACCGTAGAGCGACACCGGGAGCCGCAGAGCGGCGACCTCGCCGGCCAGTTGCGCCGCCAGTCGCGTCAGGTCCGGACAGGCGTCGTCTCCGGGACCGCGCTCCTGATGTGGCGCCACCGGCGCGTACGCGGCGAGCGCCGGGTCCTGCCTGACGAGTTGACTCACTACGGGATTGAGATCGGCGATCGGCACCGCCGCGTCGGGCAACAGCACCAGGGCTCGGGTGGCCCGGGCCGGATCGCCGGCGATCCGGATCAACCGGCCCGCCGCGGGTGCGACGAGGCCGTCGACGACCGCCGCCAGGTCGTGCAGGACGGGTTTGCGGATCAGGTCGGCGAGCGTCACAAGGCCGTCGAGGTCGGCGATCATCCGTAGCGCGGACAGCGACGTCCCGCCGGAGTCGAAGAAGTGGTCGGTGCGGCGGACGGCGGACACGGGTCGATCCAGCGCAGCTGCCCAGGCTCTTGAGATCAACCGCTCGGTCGCCGTGTCCGGAGCGGCCTCCGGGGACACCGCACCCGCGTCGATCGCATCCTCGGCCTCCTCCGCCCAACGCAGCAGGGTCTTGCGGTCGGTCTTGCCGTTCGCGGTCAGCGGCAGGTCCTCCACCCGGAGCAGGCGGGCTGGCAGCGCGTTGGGGGGTAGGAGACCGGCGAGGAAGGCCGTGAGCCCGGCCGGGGTGAGATCGTCCGCGGTCATGTAGAAGGCCACCAACCGCTGGCCCTGTCCGCGGTCGGGCAGGGCGAGGGCGCAGCCCCCGGTGACTTGCGGATGGCGAAGGATGTGGTTCTGCACCTCGCCGAGCTCGACCCGTACACCGCGGATCTTCACCTGGTCGTCACGCCGGCCGTGGAACTCCAGCTTCCCCGAGGGCAGCCAACGGCCAAAATCACCGCTCAGGTACATCCGACGTCCCTCGTCGAACGGGTCGGCGCGGAAGGCCTCCGCCGTCCGCCGTGGATCGTTGATGTAGCCGCGGCCGACGCAGACGCCCGAGTAGGCGATCTCTCCGATGCAACCGAGTGGCAGCAGATCGCCGTCCGCGCCAAGTACGTACATGTTCACGTTCGGCACGGGCCGGCCCACCGGCACCAGTTCGGCCTCTGGCGGCACCGTGAGGATCTCGTGGCTGACCCCGTCGCAGGCCTCCGTTGGACCATAGGTGTTGATGATCGGAATGTCGGGATAGAGAGCGAACCAGCGCGTCGTCAGCGACCTGGGCAGGGCCTCCCCGACCACCGCTATGCGGCGGAGCCGCCCGAGGTCGGGCCGGCGCTGCTCCAGGTGACCGAGGAGCACGTCGAGGTAGGAGGGCACCGTCCGAAACACCGTGGCGCCGCAGGCCACGATCGTGTCGACGAAGCGGTGCGGCTCCCGTACGGTCGCGTCGTCGACCAAGAGGGTCCGGCCGCCGACCAGCAGCGGCGCGAACAGCTGCCAGATGGACACGTCGAAGCACTGGTTGGCGCTCTGGACGACGACGTCCCTCTCCCTCAGTCCGAGGTCTTCGACCTTGGCGAGCAAGTGGTTCACCATGCCGGCGTGCTCGCACATCGCCCCCTTGGGCAGGCCGGTCGAACCGGAGGTGAACAGGACGTACGCCAGCTGACCGGCGGCGACATCCGGGGCAGACGGGTAGTCCGGCCGGTACGTGGCGATGAGCTCGTCCAGCCGCAGCAGGCGGACCCCGTCCGGAACCTCGTCCAGGCCACCCGGGCCGGTCAGCACGATGCGGGCCCCGCTCTGAGCGAGCACCGAACGGATCCGGGCAGGCGGGTGACCAGTGTCCACCGGAAGGTAGACGGCGCCGGCTCGCAGAATCCCGATGAATGCGGCCAGCCAGGAGGGGTTACGGGCGGTCGCCACCGCCACGACCTCCTCGGCAGCGACGCCGGCTGCCAGCAGGCCACGGGCCACCCGTTCGCTCGCCCGGTGCAGCTCGCCGTAGGTCCAGCTCTCCCCACCGGCCAGGGTGACCCCGACGGCGTCCGGGGACCGCCGGGCACGTTCGGCGAACAGCTCGTGGAACCGGCGCGGCGGCAGCCGCCGCTCGCGTCCGGCGAAAGCGGTCAGTTGGAAATGCCGTTCCGCAGCGCTCAGCTGGTCGCCCCGGGCGTGCGGGTCCGTCGGCGCGGCTGCCATCAGTTCCAGGGCGCGCCGGAGGTAGGAGCCGATCCGGTGGGCCTGGTCGGCGTCGAGGGCCGCCGCGCGATACCGCAGGGTGACCCGGTCCGTCCGGCTCTCGTCGTACGTCACCGCCAGCGCCACCTCGGACAGCTCATGCGGGCCGTCGGCGAAGGCCGTGTCGAACAGCGGTTCCGTGGCCACCGCGGCCCGGATCCGGGACAGAGGCCGGTCGGAGCAGGCATCCAGTTCACGCACGGTCCGGTCGATCGCGCGCAGCAGGTCCACCCAGGAGCGACCGGCCAGGTCGAGGCGGAGCGGGCGGACCCCGGAGACGGTCACCAGGCCGATGGTGACGTCATCGTCACCGACCAACCTGCCGACCACCGTCATGAACGCCGCGAGCACGGTCCGGTGCAGTCGGGTGTCCCCGGAGCGGGCGGCCCCCCTCATCCCCGCCACGAGAGTCGCCGGCAGCGGAAGGTCGATCCTTCCGATGTCCGGCTCCCCCTCCCGACCCGCGCTCCACCGGGGCAACAGGCAGGGGTTGTGGCCGTCCAGCCGCTGCCGCCAGAAGCGGTCGAACTGCTCGTCCTCGGGCGACGGGTGGGAAACCCCGTCACCCCGGCTCGTCTCCCGGTCGTTCACAGAACCTCCCGTGCGCCGGAGCGGCTCTCCGGCCTGATCAACACTGGCCCACCTGCTCGCCGGCTCGGGCCGCGACCTGCCCGTGCCGGGTGCCACCCACCCCGGATCGGGTCGACGACGCCACCGCGTCCCGCAGGACGGGCACGAGTCGCTCCACCGCCGTAGTGAGGAGCGCCTCCTCGTAGTACGTGAAACAGATCCGCAGACAGTTGGCGAGCGATCCGTCCGGGGTGAAGATGCCGCCCGGCCGGAATCCCACCCCCGCGGCGAGGGCGCGTCCGACGAGCGCCGCCGCGTCGACGTCCTCCGGCAGTTGCAGCCAGACGTAGTAACCACCCTCAGGCATTCGCATGGTCACGCCCTCGGGCAGCAGCCGGGACAGCAACCCGATCATGTGTCGGCGCCGACGCTCGTACAGCTGCCGGATCCGGACCAGGAACTCGTCCTGCAGGCCCAGGGTGAGCGCGCTCTCGACGAGCGCCCCGGTCATCGGGCTGACGCCGCCGCCACTGCGCAGCACGGCGTCCTCGCGCAGCCGCCCGACCTGGTGCGCATCACACTCGATCCACCCGATGCGAAGGCCGGGGCCGAGGATTTTGGAGAACGAGCCGAGGGAGAGAATGCGGGCGCCGCCCTGGACGCGCAGCGGCGGCGGCACCCGGTCGGGTTCGGCGACGAGCTGGTACACCTCGTCGGCGACGATCGGGAAGCCGTACTCCTCGGCGAGCTCCACCAACCGGACGCGCCGGCGGGGCGACAGCGTCACGCCCGTCGGATTGTGGAAGACCGGGATGGTGTAGAGAAGCTTGGGCACCTCTTCGTGCAGCATCCGCTCCAGCGCAGCCACGTCGAGGCCCTCGGCATCCATCGGCACGGGCACGATCCGCAGCCGGCGGGAGCGCAGAATGTCGAGACCGAAGAAGTACGTCGGTGTCTCCACCATGACCAGGTCACCCGGGGACGTCCGGCTCGCCAGGATCAGATCCAGGGCGTGCGAGGCCCCGCTGGTCAGCAGCAGTTCCCGCGCGTGCACCGCGGTGCCGTAGTGGCGGGTCAGGAATTCCGACAAAGCGGCGCGAAGAGACGCCGAACCCTCTTCCGGCCCGTACTGCAGGTAGGAGTTGTCGGGCAGCGACAGCCGGTGCTCGGCCGCACGCCTGAGCAGGGCGCGGGGCAGTACCGCGTCCTCGGGCTGGCCGATGCCCAGGTCGATCGGGTCGGGTCGATCAGCTTCCACAGCCGCCTCCGTACGCGCCGCACAGCATGGACCGGTCAACGTCCTTCACCCGGGGACAGCCGCAGACCGTCGCCGTGACCACGAACTCCTCCTGCAGCAGCTCCAGCATCCGGCGTACCGCCGGTTCCCCGCCCGCGGCCAGCGCCCACAGCACCGGGCGCCCGACGAACACCGCGTCTGCGCCCACGGCGAGCGCCTTCAGCACGTCCGCGCCCCTGCGCACGCCCCCGTCGAAGTAGAGTTCGCCTCGCCCCGCCCAGGCGTCGGCCACCTCCCCGAGAGCGTCGATACTGGCCGCGGCGCCGTCGAGCTGGCGCCCGCCGTGATTGGATACCCAGAGCGCGCGGGCACCGGACCCCGCGGCCCGCGCCGCGTCGCCGGCGGTCATGACCCCCTTGAGTACGACGGGCAGACCCGTCAGGCCGGCCAACCACTCCACGTCGCGCCACGTCGTCGCAGGATCGACCAGCATCCCGGTGCGCGCCGCGACCGACTCCTGATCGTGCGGATAGGAGGGCAGGTTCGCCGCGGTGACCTGCGGTGGGACGCGGAAATCGTTACGCAGGTCGCGGTCGCGGTAGCCCATCACCGGTGTGTCGACGGTGAGCACCAGCGCCCGGTATCCCGCCGCCTCGGCGCGGCGGGCCAGGTCCACGGTGAGCGCGCGGTCCCGGAAACAGTAGAGCTGGAACCACAGTGGCGCGGTGGCCACCTCGGCGAGCTGCTCCAGGGGGACGCTGGCGAAGGTGCTCACCACCGCCGGGAGGCCCTGCCTGCCGGCGGCCCGGACGGTAGCCAGTTCCCCATCGGCGTGGACCAGCCGGTGGTACGCCGTAGGCGCGATGCCGATCGGTGCGGCGACCGGGCTGCCTTGTACGGTGACCTGTGGGTCGAAGCTGGAGACGTCCACCAGGACCCGCTGTCGTAGGCGCAGCCGCCGCAGTGCCCGCCGGTTCGCCCGGACTGTGGACTCGGTGCCGGCGCCGCCCTGGACGTAGTCCCAGACGTCGGCGGGCAGTGCCGCCCGGGCGGGTCGGGCGAAATCCTGCGCCGACGTGGCGCTACTCTTCACCTGCGCGAAAGCCACTGCGGCTGCCGGTTCGGCCATGCTCTCCCCCGTGTCCAGATCGATTTTCCTGCCAGCCGACACTCGGCACCGCTAATGCAGAGTGCGCAGGGAGCGGTCCAGCGCCCGCAGCGCCAGGTCGATCTCCGCGTCGGAGACGGTCAGCGCGGGCCGGAACCGGATGGCCCGCTCACCGCCCGGCAGCACGATCACGCGCTCGTCGCGGTACAGCCTCGACACCATGGCATCGCGGGTCCGCCGGTCAGGCAGGTCGACGGCGCACATCAGCCCTCGGCCGCGGGCGTTGTCCAACAGCCCCGGGTGTTCGGCGGTGAGGGTGACGAGTCCGTCGACCAGGCGGGTACCACGCGACGCGACCGACGCGAGCACGTCCTCGGACTCGAACACCTCAAGGATTCGGGTGGCCCGCACCATGTCGGTGAGGTTGCCGCCCCAGGTGGAGCTGATCCGGGACGACGTGCGGAAGACGTTCTCCGCGACCTCCTCGACGCGACGTCCCGCCATCACCCCACAGACCTGCGTCTTCTTGCCGAAGGCCACGACGTCCGGCGCCAGGCCCAACTGCTGGTGGCACCAGGCGGTACCGGTGGTGCCGCAGCCCGTCTGCACCTCGTCGAGCACGAACAGGGCGTCGTACTCGTGGCAGAGCTGCTGCATGGCCTGGAGGAAGGCCGGGCTCAGGTGGTTGTCCCCGCCCTCACCCTGGATCGGTTCGGCGATGAAGCAGGCGATGTCGTCGTCGGCCTCGTCAAAGGCCGTCCGGGCGGCCTCCAGCGCCCGCCGCTCGGCTTCCGCGTTCTGCTCAACGTACAGCTCGGCCGGGAACCTCATGGCCGGGGCGGGAATCCTGGGCCAGACGAACTTGGGGTAGAGGGCGGTCTTGCTGTCGTCGGTGTTGGTCAACGACAACGTGTACCCGCCGCGGCCGTGGAAGGCCCGCTCCAGGTGCATCGCCCGGAGGTTGATGTTGCGGGGCCGGCCCCGTCGCCCGGACCGCCGCGCCTTCCAGTCGAAGGCCACCTTGAGGGCGTTCTCGACGGCGAGCGCACCCCCTTCCACGAAGTGCAGGAGTGGCAGGTCAGGGTCGCCCAGCACCCTGGTGAAAGCGGCGACGAAGGTGGCGTACTCGACGGTGTAGATATCCGGATTGCTGGGTTTGTTCGTGGCCACCGCGGCGAGGCGTCGCATGAAGTCCCGATCGTTCCGCAGTTGGGGCGGATTGACTCCCAACGGCGCGGACGCGAAGAACGACTGAAAGTCCAGGTACCGCCGATCGGTCAGCGCGTCGACGATCCAGCTGCCCTCGCTGGCGGCGAGATCCAGGACGAGGTCGTACCCGTCGACCAGCATGTGCCTACCGAGCACGTCGCGGACCTCAGCCGGTGCGATGTCGTCGTAGCGGTTGTTGGTCTCCAGCGCTGTGGACATGAAGTCCTCCTTGGAGTCATGGCACGGATGCGTGACGGCTACCGTGGGCGCGGAACGACCGGCAGGACCAGGTGGGAAGGGCGTCCCGGGTCGTGGA
>NZ_JBFAGS010000038.1:0-27815 GCF_040653835.1 Micromonospora sp. NPDC050980
CCTCCTGCGCCGCCGGGGAAAGCGACCGCGCATCACGCACCACCACACCCATACACACCCAACGATCACGGCACATTTGGGCAACTCGTCAATAATCCCCAGGTCACGGGCGACCTGAGCGATCGACTTACCCGTCTCACGCACGCTGCGCACCGCGCCCGCCCGGAACTCCGGATCGAACTGGCGTCTCGTCTCAGCCATGAACCTCTATCCCTCAAGCTCTGGCCTCCACGCTACGAGGGGAAGGGCAGTCAGCGTGGCGGCGTGCGGTGTGCAGGCGTTGGGCGATGTGGGTGTGTGGTGGGGCGGTGCGCCAGGTGACGTGCAGGTTGTTGAGGGTGGCGCCGACGCTGATGCGCAGGATCACCGCTGCGGCGTAGGAGGCGGCGTCAGCGGCCTCGCCGGGTGGAACCAGCCGGTGCGCGCGTCGAAGGACGATCGCGCCGACCGCCTGTGACACCGCGTCAGCGCCGATGGGCTGACGCCCGCACGGCGGGGTGCACAGCAACACCGGCGGCTCGTGGGTGCGGGTGATGGTCGCGAACGGCGCGCTGCACAGGCCGCAGTGCAGCAGGCCGTAGGGCAGCGGCGTCTGCGGTGAGTGCCGAGCCTCGGTCAGCCACGCGCGGACGGTGGTGGCGGGCAGCTCGTGCTGGCGGGCGACCCGGTCAATCACTGCGGTAAGGCGACCATGCCCCGACCTGTCGTATGCGGCGGTCACCTGCGCGATCACGTCGGCGATGAAAGCCGGCGTCCGATTGACGGCGACAGGGCGTGATTTCACGGGGACGGGTCCTGATGCATCGCGGTCCGTTCGCTGGTGGCGTCGAGGTGGCGGGTGGTGGTGATGCCGGCGGCATCACGTCGCATGCCGGCGGCGGGGGTGTGGTGGCCGGCGGCAGATTCGGGGATGTTCTGCCGCCGGCCTGGCCGACCCGTCGGGCCCTCATCCCGACGTGGTCGTCCTGGCGGTGCCGTGCCCTGGGCGGTGGAGGCCCGGCACCGCCTTTCCGGTGACCACATTGGGATGGTCGCCGGACGTGACGCTGGAGGTTGCCGATCCCCCAGCGGCACCGCTCGGGGCGTTAGGCGGGTTTGCGGGCGCGCAGGCCGCGCCGCTCGATCGACCGCAGGAGAACGTGAGGATCGGCCATGACCGTCTGGAAGTAGTCGATGTCGTCGGCGGGGATGCCGAGAGCCTGGAGGGTGGGACGGGCATGCGCGACGATGCCGGCGAGGACGCCGCAGCCGGGCCCGCCGCCGGTCCACGTCTCCGACACGGCGCTCAGGCACACCTGTTCCATGCCCCGGCCGTGTAGGAGTCCTTCGACGTCGCCGGGCCAGCGGCCGGTGCCGCTGGGGCCGAGGGTCGTGTCGTAAAGCCTGCGCACGACCCGATTAATCAGGTCCTCGTCGCCTGAGGTGTCAGCGCAGTGCACCTGTGGGCGGGTGTCGGTGACGTCCGCCAGGATCAGCCACCCACCCGGCCGGAGGCGGGCGAGCATGTGGTCGATCAGGGCGGCCGGGTCGACCAGCCGGTGGTGCGGCCACCGCGCGATAACGAGGTCGACGCTTGCGGCGTCGCCGGGCACCGCGTCAGGGTTGACGGCGACGTCGCGGCTGTAGACGTCCACCACGGCGGTGGAATTGAGGTGGGTGGTGTCGTCGTCGACCGCGATGACGCGGCCCATTGGTCCGACGGCGCGAGCGAGATAGGCGGTGACATGGCCGGTTCCGGCACCGATCTCCAACACTCGTGACCCGGGAGCGACGTCGAGTTGGTTGACCTGGTGCGTGATGGTCGGGTCGAGTAGCTCCCGCAGCGGTGTGGACAACCCTGCGGTGTGTGTCGTGGTCATCGTCTTCCCTTCCAATTTTTCAGAGGGCGTTCGATTTGTCCTTGATCTATTAGTATGTGCCTCGCCAGGTCGGGATGGCTTCGTCCGTTATGCGGCGGCTGACGTTGTCGATCATCGCGATGTGGATCATGGCTTCGGAGCTGGCCGGGTGGGTCTCGTAGTCGCGGACGAGTCTGCGGTGCAGCATCAGCCAGCCCAGGGTCCTCTCCACGACCCATCGCCGTTTGACCACGTGGAAGCCTCTGGTCTCGGTGTTGCGCGGTACGACCTCGGCGTCGATACCGAGGGTGGCGGCGTGTTCGACGAACTGGTTCTTGAAGCCTGCGTCCACTCATGTCTTGGTGACGGTGGGATGGGTGGCCTTGACCTGGTTCAACGCGCGGATGCCGGCGGTGTTCTCGGTGGCGGAGGCGGCCATGACGATGACGGCCAGCAGCAGCCCCAGAGTGTCGGTGACTACGCTGCGTTTGCGGCCGACGATCTTCTTCGCGGCGTCGGTTCCTTGCGTGGCGGTCGGCGGGTTGGTGGATGTCTTCACGCTCTGTGTATCGATGACCGCGGCGGTGGGCTGTGGTTCGCGGCCGGCCTTCACGCGGGCCAGGGCGGTCAGGTCGAGGTTGAGCTGGGCGAAGACGCCTTCGTCGCGCCAGGCGGCATAGTAGTAGTACACCGTGGTGTGTGGCGGAAAGTCATGAGGGAGGTATTTCCAGGCGATGCCGGTCCGGTTGACGTAGAAAATGGCGTTCAGCACCTCGCGGACGTCGGTGCGGGCGGGCTCGCCGGTGGGTCGCCGGTCGAGGCGGGCCTGCTGCCAGGCGAGCAGTGTTGGTGCGATCAGGGCCCAGCGGGCGTCGGAAATGTCGCTGGGGTAGGCGCGGCGTTCAGTCACGGCAGAGATCTACTCCGGACAGTCCTGGCGACGCGGCAGGCAGAGGAAGCGGCGGTTCCGATCCAGATCTACGTCAGACGGAGTCTGGTGGCTATCTGCCCGCGAAACAGGCGCCGATCGCATGGGTGCGGCGAACACGTATCGCTACTCATGGGGCGAATGGGTCGAGCTGGACGTAGGACAAATGGCGGATAACGCGAAATGGCATCATCGAATGCCCACTCAGAAGCGCTCTTCGCCCCCGCTACTTACAGCGCGCTACATTGCCAGGAGTTTTTGATGGCCGGGCTGGGTGATACTGGGGTTATCGTCTGCCCGATCCCGTCGCGATCCGGCAGGGTAGCTGGCGGCCCAAGCCGGGTGGCTCGGCCGGGCCGAAGCGCGTGTTGGAGGCATTGTCCCAGCCTGCGGGGCGCGCCGAGACTCCAGCGGAATGCTGAAGCCTCGGCGCTTTGCTTGCTCGTCTCAGCGCAGGGCGCTCCCGCGTGTAGGCATCTGGCCGCTGAGGCGAGCCCGGACGATCAGACCTGCAGGCGTACGCGGCGACGCCGTGCGACGAGGACCAACCCGACACCGACCGCGACAGCGACCGCAGCCGCGCCGACGAGCAGCATGGTGTCGGCGCCGGTGACCGGCAGGCCCGGGTCGGCGCTGTTGTCACCGGTGGCCGGCAGGCCCGGACCGGCACTCGAAGACACCGAAGGCGACGGCGACGCCGACGGTGAGGCGCTCGGCGAACTCTCGGTGACCTTCTTGGCCGGCACGAAGACGCGTGGCTCGTCGCTGTCGTCGGCGCTGACCTGCGCCGTCGTGTGGTTACCCGCGCTGCTATCGCTGGTCAGGATCTTCCAGCCCGCCGGGCCGGTGAAGGTCAATAGAACGTCACCGGCTGGGAGGTGGGAGAGACGGAAGAGGCCCTTGTCGTCAGTGGTGGCCTCGGCGTACTTCGTCTCGCCGTCGGTGCTGGTGGCGACGACCTTGAACCCGGGAACGCCGGGCGTCTGGGGCGTCCACTCCGCGCCAGACGACTTACCCTCGAAGACGTAGCCGCTCAGATCGTTGAAGGCGCCCGGCACCAGCAACCGCACGCTGGTGATGTTGTCGGCGTCGTTGGCCTCGCCATTGTCGGCGGCAAGCTGGAAGGCGACAAACCCACGGCCGTACCGCCACGCCGCGTGATCGGTCTTTCCGGTCAGCTCAACGGTCTTGGTGGCGCCCGCGGCGAGGTCGAAGCCGGTCCGCAGCTCACCGTAGACAACATCGGCGACACCCTCGCTGTCACCGCCGGTGTAGTGCACGCGCTTGGCGTCCACCGAGCTCTTGTTCTTCACGGTGACCGTGATGGTGAAGGTCTCGCCCTCGGCGTAGGTGGCCTTGTCGGCGGCGGAGGTCACCGCGATATCCGGCTTAGGGGCGGCGGCCAGGGCGGCAGTCGCCGGAAGGGCGGCCACGAACGCGCCCGCGAGGGCGGCGGCGGCAAGTGTGCGCAGCATGAAGGTCTCCGAAACGGGGAACGGGAATCAGCGCGATGCTAACGGCTGAGTGAGTCGCTGCACTGTCCCATGATCAAGAACGTGATCGGAAAGGTACCCGGGCCGGGCCGACCAGCCTGAACCGCACACGGAGCACCAAGGTGCCGCGCCCTTGCTGGCGTCGGAGGTTGAGCATGTTGAGTTCGACGTCGGGCCAGTTCCTCGATCGAGACGTAGCCGTTGAGAGCCCGCCAGGCCAGTTCTTCGTCTCCGGGCCCAGCCGGTCTTGATTACGCCCCGGCGGACTCCACTGCCGCTAACCGGACGCGCCCGGACAGGACCGGACGTGATGGATGCTCGTCGCACGAGCACACACCGAGCACCCAACCAACCACAAGGGACAGCAAAAGGAGGGGCCTGACCACCGTTCCGGCAGGTCAGACCCCTCCTGATCTTGTGCGCCCGAAGGGACTCGAACCCCTAACCTTCTGATCCGTAGGACGAAGTCCAGTTGTGTCCGGGCGCGTCCGAACCAATCCTGCCGCATCCCCGCAGGTCCGACTCCACATCGACTAAAGCGGATCCCTGGTGTCCCCGGCAGACAGGACGAAATCCATCCCGGTCCCGGAACGTCCGTGCCAGTTCCCCGACGTCCGAGCACCCACAGAGCACCCCCGAGCGGGACGTTGACCCGCTGGGAGGCCGTATCCGCCCGGGCCACGGAGAGCAACAGGCTTGCCCGGCGGGACTGACTCTGATATTCAGGTATCTGGTTACGCAGACAGGGTCGGACCCTGCCAGGCAGCCGCGAATCTTCTAGGCAACGGCGTTGCGGACATACCGCAACGTGCAGCCTCGCCATGCTCTCTCCCTCGTGGAGCGCCCGCACGTTGAGTGCGCCCGCTCATCGGAAGGTTTCCCAGATGAAGACGATCTAGGACGGCTTTCTGCCGCAGCACACCGCCAGCACCCACCGGGTGTTCGCCATCGTCGACCACGGTGGCGGGGAAACGGTGGAGGCCCTGGCCACGTTCCCGACTCCGGAGCGAGCCGACACCGTCGCGGACCTGTTGAACCTGCTGACCGTTGGATACCCGCCCGAGCGGACCCGGGAACGGTTGCTGGCCGCCCTCGATGCCGAGCCGGGTCCGGTCCGCGCGTCAGTGACCGCAGTCTTGGACGCCCTCCGCCCTAGCCGGCATCGCCTGGCCGTTCAACTGCGACGCCGGGCTCACGCCGGGATCGCCAGCTTCCCGGCCAACGGGTGCCCGACAGGAGGGTGCGGCACCTGCCCGACATGCGGTGACGGGTGCCTCGACTGCCCTGCCTGCGACAGCGGCGAATGTGACGCCTGTCTGACACCGGTGATCACGCCCCGGACGGCGCTGCTGTTGTACGTCGCAGCGATGACACTCAGCGACGAGGTCAGCGGCGCGATGGGAAACCTGGATAACTGGGACTTTCCGCCGTTCATCAAGCAGCTGACTCCAACCTCGCTGGGCCAGTTCCGGGCCACGTTCGTCGCCCTGGCTGCGGACCTCGCCCACGGTATCGAGCCGCAACCCCGGACAAACGCCGAGGAGATCGCTCTGCACCTGATGACCGACCGCGCTAACGCCGAGCTCGAGCTCGGCAGCTTTGACGACATGTTGGAGCGGCTGCCCGAGTCGGCCACCGACTACGACTGGGACGGCATCCTGACCGAACTCTTCCAGGACAACGACTACACCGGGCTGATGGCCTACCGCGGCAAGCCGCCCGCCGAGGAGGTCACCACTCTGTTCGAACGGTTTGACAACATGCTGGAGCGTCCCTACGCGGCGACGACACCATAGATGCCGAGGTGGACATCTCACGTGGCGCGGTTCGCCCTTCGGACTGCTCGGGTCTGCAGCAGGGCTTGGCTAGCGGCCGTAGTGCGAACCACGCCCCGCGGATGACAAATTTCAGACCTCTGCGAGCGCCGGGTGTCGGCCTACCAGGTCAGGGAGACCGGTTCGGTGGGCTTTGACGACGGCTTCTGATCTTACCCGGCAATGGCGTCATATCGGGTCGGTCAGCGCCCCAGTGACGCGCTCGCACACACAGTGCGTCAGTTACGCCGCGACGCGGATCCCCCGATCCTCGCCGGGCGGGGCTCGCACCTGGCGCAACTCGTGCTCCACCGGGTGGGCCAAGCTGCAGTCGCTTCGACCTAACGAAGGGCGGGCCACCGTCCGGCTTCGTCCGTGACACCACGCATCGCCGAGTCCGCGAGCTTGCAAAGACGAAAGCTCGACCACCTGATCCGGTTGGGCGTGGTTGAACGGGAGGCGATCGAACGCCTGCTGAAGCAGCGGATTGCGGTCGGTCGGCTCGCCAAACTCGCGAATGGCCGGGCCGAGGTCCCAGGTCTGACGCTCGTCCCCGACCTGGGTGATCTGTCTGAGAATCTCGGACACGGAGCGGCGCTGCCCGATGGCGACGAGCTCCTCGAGCATCGGGGTGGTCACCCAGTGCTGGTCGAGGCCCATAAGCCATTCTACGAACGGCGGCGCCAGGACGGCTCACCTGCTCAACTCAGCATTCACGGCTCAATCGCTGCCGCGCTCGGCGCAGTGCACCCGCCTGCCAAGGGCTACTGAGATCGAAGCGTTGAACAACGGGCGGCCACTCCTCCACGGTGCCGCCTGCAGCAAGCGCCAAACCGTCTAGCGCTGCACGCCTGACGACTTCGTCTAACTCGTCGGACTCGGCGGTCTCGATTAAAGACAAAAGCAGGGTGCAGTCCTTTTTGCTGGCAATATACTTGCCGGCTCGAGTGAGGGCAATTATGCGCACATCCGAGTCATAATCCCAATCGACGCCACGCAGCAGCTGCAGAATTGAACCTCGATACTTCTCGAAAAATCCCCATTCATCTAATACAATTAATGCCATCCGTGAAAGCATCGGATCTTCCGGGCAGTGCAGGAAAGGAGCGATGAGCCTTTCATGTTCAGGCGCATTCCCCACACGCCCCAGGATATGGATGAGTCGATACAAGTCGTGCTGGCCGGTTCGAGCGGCTAGGGCACTAGCTGTCCATGAGATTTCATCTCGCGACACTCGACCGAACTTTGCTCGATCCAGCAAGTCACCAAGGTCCGGAGCTGGCACGAAAATCTTCCCTCTCACTCGTCGCGACTGAAGCTAGGGCCAAGAAATGCGCCACACGGGATTCTACGGGCCGCACCTGTAGCCCACTCGGCATTTATAACAGCCGCAACATGGCAGCTAAGCAGCTCCCGGCGGGACGTATTTGTACGTGTAATCCAACATTCGACTGGCGTAAGACAGTTCGACCTGCAAGTTCACTCGCTGATCAACAGTGAGCAGGTGGCCTCTATTCTTCAGTGTCTTCTTGATAGAACCGATACGATTATACAAGCCTCTCTGCCCATCCCTGACCTCGTGCACGTGGTCCCAGGGCGTCCCGCTAGACTTACGCTTGACGATCTCGCCACCGATTTCCCTCTTGGCGGCTGAAAGATCCTTCGGCTGAAGGTGATCCCCTACAATCCGCCCGCTCGATGTATTTTGCACATACCACGGTACCCGCACGATCGGGTTTGTACGGCCGTCACCTCCCGCCGCAGACGGCGCATACACAGACATCGGGCCAATTTGCGAGCCTGGGGCATTCGCGTACACATCAACGAGCCCTACGTAGGCCTGATCAATGAAGGCCAAAAACTCCAGGGAACAAAGATCACTACCGCTTGACGCATTACAGGCAAGAAGAAGTAGCCGAACGCTATCTACGTCCTCATGACCCGAAAGCCTGCCTCCCGCATTAATGAGCTTGTTCCGCTGGATCTCTACCTGCCGCTCAAGCTCGTCCAGATCGTTCACATCCCCGTCCCTGAGAACTACGGAGCCAATCGACGCAGGGCGCGGCTTTTTGTGGTTTTTGCGGGAACTGATCCAGTCGTCATCGCCGCAGGATCCACCGCACCCATCGTTGTCGCCGTCGACGGTGACGAGATGACCGTCGAGGTGTTCATAGTCGGCGCCAGGGCCGCAGCGGTCGTCGGCGCAGGCTTTGAGGCCGCTGGGGTCGGACAGGTTGATGGGGTTGCTGTTGCTGTAGGCGTAGGCGTTCCATTGCTGTGGGTCGGCGAGGTCCATGACGGGGTCGACGCTGATGAACCTGCCGAGTCCTGGATCGTATTCGCGGGCGCCGAGGTGGGTGAGTCCGCTGGGGTCGTTGTCGCCGCCGACGAAGCCCTTGGGGTTGGCCCAGGGAACCTGGGAACCGCGGGGGGCGCCGAACGGTGTTTGGTAGCGGCGGGTGACGGTTTGTGCGCCGGTGTTGCTGATGGTGGTGTGTTGGGTGCCTTGGTGGTCGGTGATGAGCCAGCTGAGGGCGGTGGCGGTGCGGGAGGCGATGAGCTGGCCGGCGAAGGTGTAGTAGCGGGTGGTGTTGCGGCTGGTGCCGTTCCAGCGGATGTCCATGCCGGGTAGGTAGAGGGTGGTGCCGGTGGCGTCGCGGCGTAGGAGTCTGTTGCCGTCGGCGTCGTAGATGTTGCTGCCGGCGCTGGGCGCATCACCGGAGATGCTGTTCAACCGTCCCTCAGAGTCCCAGGACAGGTTCTGCGAGGCGTTGCCTGGAGGGCAGGTGTTGGCTGCGGCGCCGGTAGGGCGGCAGGTGGTGTTGCCGGTGTTGTCGTAGGCGTAGGCGTTGGTGACTGCGGGCTGCCCGGGGGCTTCGGTGAGGACGGAGGTGGCGGCGTGGGGGCGCACGACGTTCTGCCCGCCGGTGGGGACGGTGTAGGTGCGTTTGGTGTCGCCGGCGCTGGTGTGGGCGGTTTCGGTGAGGCGGTTGCCGACCTTATCGAAGGTCCAGTCGTGCCAGTAGGGGGCGGGGCCGCCGAGGTTGGCGGTGGTGGGTGTGGTCTTGCAGTCGACGCCGGTCTTCGGGGTCCAGGCGCTGGTGAGTCGGCCGAGCGGGTCCTGTTGGAAGCACTGGGTGTCGGTCTGGCCGACTTCCGGCTGGTCGGCGGTGGAGGTGATGTTGCCGGCGTCGTCGTAGTCGTAGGTGCGGTTGGAGACGGTGCCGGCGGCGGTTTCGGGTTTGACGTAGGTGTTGGTGAGCCGGCGGGTGGTGAGGTCGTAGGTGTTGGTTTCTTCGACGTAGTTGCCGGCGCTTTTGCGGGTGAGCAGGGTGGGTTCGCCGTAGGCGGTGTACTGCTGTCCGATGACGTAGCTGTTGCCGTAGGCGGAGCCGGTGGTGAGGGTGACGGGCAGGCCGGAGGTGGAGTTGTAGCCGGTGGTGATGGTTTCGCTGCCGGTGAGGTCACCGGCGGCGGGCATGGTGACGCTGCTGGGGGAGCCGTCTTGTTCCCGGTAGCCGTAGCCGATTTCCCAGGTGGTGTTCAGTCCGGTTTCGGTGGCGGGGATGACGTACTGCACGGCGCCGGGCTGGTAGCGCTTGGTCCAGGCGAGGTACCGGATTTTGTAGGCGTTGGTGGAGCCTGGGGGGTCGAAGCGGGTGGCTTCGGTGAGCTGTCCGCGGACGGCTTCGCCGCCGAACATGATGTCGGTCTTGTCGAATTTCCAGCTCGCGCGTTTGGTGGTGGTGGAGATGGTGTCGTCGTAGAGGCCGATCTTGCGGCCGAGGTTGTCGTACTGGTAGGCGAGGACCTCGCCGCGGGCGTCGGTGGTGGTGGCGAGGTCGTCGGTGTCGGTGTAGGTGCTGGTGGTGGTGCCCTTGTCGGGGTCCTTGGCCGAGATCTGGCGGCCCTTGACGTCGAAGGTGTAGGTCCATTCGTTGCCGTCGGGGTCGGTGACGGTGGTGAGTTGGCCCTTGCGGTTATAGGTGTAGTTGGTGCTCTGGTAGGCGCCGGCGATGCCCTGGGTGGTGGTGTGCTGTCGCAGTTCGACGGTGCGGCCCCGGGCGTCGGTGACGGTGGTGGTGGGGGTGCCGCCAGCGGGTGGGGTGACGCTGGTGCGGTCACCGAGGTAGGTGGTGGTGCTGCGCCACTTCTCGACCTGGTTGATGACACCATCGGTGCCGAGCAGGATGGCGGCGGTGGGGCGGGAAGCATCGTCGTAGACAGTGCGGTTAACCGTCGGCACCGACCATTCGGGCTGCCCCCACAGGGTGCCCGAGGGTGCGCCGATCTTGCCGTGGGCGCCGTAGGTGGCGTCGACCCGTCCGGACGTGTCGTAGATGGTGTCGGTGATGACCCGGTCGCCGTTGGCGCCCGTGGACTGGGTCTGCCGGGGACGCAGCAACGCGTCGAAGATCTGGTACGCGGTCAGGTAGCCACCGCCGGCGTTGACGGTCCTGGTCTGCACCCAGGGGTAGGCGTCGCGGTTCGGCGCGTAGGAGTACGTGTAGCCGACGGAGGGGGTTGACTCGCGGTTCTTGCGGTCCCAGCCGACGGCCCAGACCTTCGCGACTCGGCCCAGCGGATCGTAGGTGCTGTCCTTCACCCGGCTGTTGGGGTCAGTCGTCTTGACCGGGACGCCCCAGTAAGGGGCGTTGGTGACAGTGGTGCTCCACGCGGCGCCCCCGTTGGGGTCCGGACTCGACGTGTTGATCGACGCGACCGGGCCGGTGGCGGGCGAATAGGTGGTCGTGGTGGTGCTACCGCGGGCGTCGGTGGCGGTTGCGATGCGACCGAACGGGTCGTAGGTGCTTTGCGCGGTGGTCTGCCAGGTGGTGCCGGCGGAGGTGGACCAGTTCTTGAGCTTCTCGACCTTGGTGACCGCGCCGTAGGTAGGTGCGATGTTCGGGTTGGCGGCGCCGTCGTAGGTGTTGCGGGTGTCGGAGATGACGTCGGCGGTGCTGGTGGGGGCGTTGCCGCAGGCCAGGGCGGTGGTGGTGGTCTGCTTGACCGTGCCGGTGATGTTCGCGCCGAGGTTTCGGTTGTAGGTCAGCTCGGTGCACTGCTCGTCGCCGGTGGCGGGCCACTGTCCGTCGTCCTGGATCCGGTCGAGGGTGCCGTAGGTGTCGTTGAACGTGGACTGGGTGCGGGTGGTGCGCCATCCGCTCTGTCCGTCGACGCCGAGCGCGGTGGCCTGGTAGGTGGTTTTGGTGTTGACGTAGCGGGCGGTGACGGTGTCGCCGTTGATGGTGCGCGACGCGGTTTCCGGGGAGCGCCAGGGCACGTTGACGGTCTTGCTGACCGGCTTGCTGGTGGTGCCGTTGTAGACGACCTTCTCGCGGATCATGCCGGCGAACTGGTCCTCGTCGTAGACGGTCTCCGTGCCGAGTGAGGCGCCGATGGTGACGGTCCGGGTGTCGTTGGCGGCGTTGAGGCGGTCGCCGTGCATGCCCTGTAGGTAGGTGGTGCGGGTCAGGGTCTGCCGGGGGGCGTCGCCGGTGCGGAGCTCGACGGTGCGGTAGCCGCGGAACTGGCTCCACGTCTTGCGTTTGGGTTTGACGAGCCCGTCGTCGTCGGCGTAGTGCCAGGCCGGATCACCGGGGTAGTCGTAGAAGGTGTTCTGCACCGGTGCCTGGTAGTCGACGTTGTCGACGATCGCGGGGATGTCGGACTGCGACACTTGCCGGACGACGTACTTGTGCCACCACTCGGTGATGTCGGATCCACCCGGGTTGTAGGGGTCCGGCCCGATGACGGGGTAGCAGAGTTTGGTGTTGGTCTCCGGCGCGCTTGGCAGGTTGCTGGAGGTGCACTCGGGCAGCCTGTAGGTGACCTGGATCTTGGATCCGGTCTCGGTGATGATGTTGCCGATGCGGTTGCGGTTGTTCGTGGTGTTGTGCGAGGCGAGGACCCGGTTCTGCAGGGACGTGGGTTCGAACGTCACCGGCGGCAGAACAACCGGGTCCAGGTTGTCGGGGACGGTGGCGGTGGAGCCGGTGGCGGTGGTGTTCTTGACCAGACCGGTGTGCACGATCGAGGCGAGCCACATGCCGGCGTAGTCGCTGCCGTCACCAACCGACGGATAGGTATGGGTGAGCGTCCAGGAGTCGACGTCCTGCCAGGCGGGTGTGGTCTTGGTGGTGTCCCACACCCGGGTGCTCACCTTCGCCAGCCGCTTGGTCGACCAGAAGGTGGGGCTGTAGTTGGTGCCGCAGTTGGCGGCGGTGGCGGTGCACTCCTGGTCCCAGGGGACGTCTTTCCAGCTGACGCCGGGGCTGTGGTTGGTGCAGTTCGACTCGCAGCGGTCCAGGGCGGTGAACGTGACCTGGCCGGTGGGGGTGATGGAGCGGCCGTCCGGTCGGTCCCAGGTGCCGTAGTCGATGCGGCTCAGCGTGCCGCCGCGGGTGTAGAGGGCCTTGTCGGTGGCTTTGAGGTTCTTGCCGTACCGGTTCGTCTCCGGGGCGTACCAGTAGGACATCGTGTTGCCGCGGGGGTCGACGACGTAGTCGAGGTTCCACCGCCACGCCTGAGTACAGAACGATGCGGCGAAGGTACCGGCGTTGCAGGGCTCGTTGGTGTGGTTGCCGGCGACCGGGACGGTCCAGGTGGAGTTCGTGGCGGTGCTCTGGCCGGGCGGGTTGTTCAGGCCGAAGTAGTACTGGGTGCCGTCGGTGGTGGTGACCTTCCAGTGCTCGCCGCCGTTGGCGCCGTTGCTCGCTCCGGGCAGCTTCTCGATCTTTGCGCCGTCCTCGTCGCGGGAGTGCCAGCCCTTACCGGTTTCGAAGACCAGCTCGCTGCCACCGCCGTTGAGGGACATGGTCGCGTTGTAGGACCGCCAGCACAGATCGCCGGTCTTCACCGAGTTGTTGGCCGACCCGGCCATGTCCTCGCTGCACGGGACGTAGCTGCGTTCGATGAACCCGGGTGAGTAGTCGAAGCCCTCGCCCACCCACGAAGGTTGGCTGTTCTCCGCACTCGATCGCCCGTCGACAGTGCCCGAGGAGTAGGCCAGCGATACCCTTGGCGCCAGCCCGGCCGCCGGCGGCACGCGCATGTCGTACGACCAGGTGAAGTTGCCGGTCGATCCGCCGGCCGACCAGGTGGATGAGGCGGCGAGCGGTGTGGCGGAGTAGTCGCCCTGCACGCCAGCGGCCCCGGCCGCGAGGGCCATCACGGTCCCGGCTGGCGCCGCGGACACCCGCGCGCTCACGGTGCCGTCCGCGACCGAGTTGACCGACTTGACCGGTGTGGCCCGGCACTCTGGCACGGCCGGGGTCGTCAGGGCGCACGCGGGCAGAGTCCACAGCTTCAACCGTGAGGACCAGTTGCCGCCGTAGGCGTGACGGAACGGCTTGTAGTCGACGGTGACATCGACGTCCGCCGGCCCGGCGGCGCCCTCGGGACGCAAGGTCAGCAGCAGACCGGCGCGCCAGGCGCTTGGGCTTTTACCCCGATCGTGAACCTCGACGTCCACGCCGGTGATGGTGCGGCCGGAGGGCGTCGCGGCGCGGGTGACCCGCACCGGCAGGCTCCCGGCGCGGGCGGGGGTGGCGGCGCGGGCGGTGGCCGTCGGAAGGGCGGCCCGGGCACGCCCAGGAGCCGGCCACACCGGATTGTCCCAATCGGCGGTTTTGGCCGCCTTGGTCGGCAGGGCCTTCTGCTTCGCGGGACCGCCGATGGAGTCGAGCTTCTCGGGCCGCACACTCGGTAGCGACGGGCGGGGTTTGGCCTGCGCCGGAGGGACGGCGAGCAGCCCGGCACCGAGGACCGCGGTCACTGTTACCGCGATCAGCCGACGCGTCGTGGGCAGCAGACGGCCCCGCTGGGGGCGGCGGGTCAGAGTCGGCACCGTGAGTATCCCATCTCGGGTGGTCCTCCGGCGCGGCGCCGGCTTCTGGTCGTGGGGGTGAGCGGAGGTGTGGGCGGGCATGATCACTCCTCGCCTGCCTGGTTGACCTGCGTGTCGAAGAGGTCACGCACCCCGCCGTCGGTCAACGCGCCCTGGTAGGCGAGCACGTCGTCCACGCCGCCGGTGAGCCAGTCGGTGAACCCGGCGGGCTGGTCGGAACGGCCGACCACGAACGGGCCGGTGGCGTTCCACCGCTGCCACGCGGCGACCATCGCTGTGGTGGCCTTCAGTTCCCCGTCGACGTAGAGGCGGAGCTGGCGGCGTTCGGCGTCGAGGACTCCGGTCAGCTGATGCCATTCCGTCGGATCGACCGCGGCGGTCGCGGCGGTGGTGATCGCGGTGGTGTTCGTCGCACCCGCGCGGACGGTGAAGGCCCACTGCCCGCCGGAGGTGTCGCGGAACTGCAGGTCGAAGCCGCTGTAGCCGGAGCCGTGGTCCTGCGACAGGATCGTCTGCCGACCCGTCGCGGCGTCCACCCGCGCCCACGCCGATACGGTGAACGACGCGTCGGTGCGCACCACCGCCCCGTCACTCCAGTTCGGGGTGATTTCGTCGCCGAGGTTGTTCTGCGCGCGCCCGTACTCCTGGGTCGCCTGGTTGTAGTGCGGATCGGCCGGATCCTCGACGAAGTGCGTCCCGTCCAGCAGCAGCGACTTGTCGCGCTGCCCGTAGCCGATCCAACTGCCGTCGGTCAGCGCCAGACGCCGACTGAAATCGCCCACCTCGTTCACCCCGCAGGCCGAGGAGGAGGGGTCTGTGCTGGCCTCGTAGCAGGGGTAGGCGTTCTTGAAGTCCCACGCGGAGGTCTTCGGCGCGCTGACCATGCCTGGCTCGTTGAACGGGTAAGCGTCCGTGGCGGTGCTGCCGGTGAAGTCCTGCTCCACCAGCACCCGGTCGTAGACCTGCACGTCGGCGATCGAACCGGTGAACCACTTCGCCGGTGCGGCGTTGAAGCCCCGGCCGATCGAGAAGACCCCGGTCGCGGCCCACGGGGCGGCGGCTCGGTCGGCGTCACCGACGAGGGTGCCGTTGACGTAGAGCAGCATCTTGCCCGACGGCCGGTCGAACACCCCCGCCAGATGTGTCCACCGTCCCACGTCCGCCGATGTCAACGTGGCGACCGCAGCCGCGGAGCGGGTCGTGCTGGCCTGATCCGGGGTGTCTTTCATGACGAACGCCCACCGTGGTGTCAACGGCGATCCGGCCATCCGTACACCGAGCTGGAACCCGGCGGCGCTCGTGCCGTCCTGGCTGACCGCGACGTTGTCCTCGGCGGTGGGCAGCGCCGACAGGCGCACCCACGCGGCCACGCTGAACGACTCGGTGGTGTTCACCACCGACTGGCTGTGGTTCACCGCCGAGGAGGATCCGTTGAACGTCGGGCTCGACGCGCCGGGCATCCGCACGTCAGGTGACCAGGTCACGCCGGTCGGTGCCAGCGGTGCGGTGATCGTGGCCTCGGCGCGCTCGTCGGTCAGCGCCTGGGCTTGGGTGACGCTCGGCCGTGGTTCGAGTTTCCACCAGTTCGTCGGCGGGGCGGGTCGGTCCACGATGAAGGCCACCGACCCCTGTCCCTCGGTCTGCGCGGAGTTGATCGCCGACACGTAGAGGATGTTCTCGCCGTACTTCGGGGCGGTCAGGGTCACCGTCGCCGTGCGGGTACCGGTGCCCGTCGCGGTGACCTCCGTGGTGGGTGGGAACGTCCAGCCGTAGCGGAATTTCACCACCGTCGAGGTGTTCGACGACAGGGCGAACACGCCCTTCTCCCCCGGCCCGGCAGGCATGGTGGCCACCGTCGCGGTCACGTCGGGGTAGCTCACGTCGGTCTTGAACTCGCACCACGCCGACCACGAGCTGGTCAGGTTGTACGGGGCCGGGTCGGTGGCCATCGCCCTAAACGCGTACGACTTGCCGTTGACCAGGCCCGACAACGCCGCCGTCGTCGACCGACCGCCGGCCGGCACCGACGCTCCTGCCGGAGCCGGTTTACGTGGGGTGCTGTCGTTGTAGGTTCCCGACGCGGGGATCTCCAGCCACTCCCACTTCGTCGTCAACGCCTGCGTGCCGTCCGCGTCCGGGAACACCGCCGACAACGTGGGTGTCAACGTGCCGATCACCGACCGCAGCCCCGACGTGCAGGCCGCGCCCGTGGTCTGCAACCCGTACGGCTGCCCCGGGTAAGAGCTGTAGTCCACGATCAGCTTCACCGAGTTCGGCAGGTACTTCTTCCACCGATCCTGGGTCGACTCACCACTACCGCCGGCCGCGCACGCGCACAGCGCCATGGTGATGTAGGGCGCGGAGTGATCGGCGTGGTCCTGGATCAGGGTGGTGATCGCGGAGCTTTCGAAGTTCACCGTCATGTCGGGCTGAATGCTGCCGCAGCCGCCAGCCTCGTTCGCGTGCGAATAGGCGTTCTCCACCGGCGTCTTCATCGTCGGCGACCACTTCGTGCGCGGCGTTGACGAGATCGGCCCCGCGTGCCACAGATAGTTGATCGTGTCACCGCACGACCAGGTGTGGTCCACCGTCGCCTGCACATACGCCTTCTCGATGTGCTTCTTCGCCACCCCCGGCAGCGGGAAGTCGAAGAACGACCGATACAGCACCCCGCTGTCCGGGTTCTTCCCGACCCGGGCGACGCTGACATCCGAGTTCGTGGAGTTGTTGTTCGTCGCGTACGCCCACTGGCTCTTGCCCGTTGACCACGGCGGGTCGATGAACACCGGGAACACCGCCTGCGAGCCGGTCAGCAGCGCCTGATCCGGGTGCAACACCACATCGCCGCCGCTGGTCACCTCCGTGCGGACCGGCGCGGTCACCGCCGCGTCTCCCGGACCGACCGGCGATGACTCCTCCTCCTGCCCCGCGTCCACCGTCGCAGCGGCGGTGCGACCGGCGGCCTGCGGGCGCGGCGCGGAACTGGGCGTCGAGTCCCACATCGTCGCCGTCGCCGACTCCGCCAACACCTCGCCGCCGGCGACCGCCCGCAGTTCCCCGTCGCCGACCCGCACCGCCCGAGCGTCCCCGCCGACGTCGAAGCGCAGCTGGCGCAACGCCGGATTCGCCGCCGCGTCAGGGGTCTTCACCACCAACACATGTGAGAATCCCGTCCACGTGGCGCGCACCACCAGGTCCACATCCGGCAGCACACCCGGATACGTCGCCGAGTCCCCGACGATCGTCGGCGCCGGCAACGCACCGCCCTGCCACGACAGGCTGAAACTCTTGCCCTGACGCACCAACGTCACCATCGGCCCGCTACCGCCAGCCGAGAAGCGCACGTCCGCCACCGACACCGCTGGCCGCCACAACCCGTCACCACCCCGGGCCAACGACAGATCCACCGGCGCCCACGACCCGTCCGCGCGACGCGCACGCTGCGGCACCACCGCCGACTCCTGCTGGAAACCGCCACCCGGCAACGCAAAAATCTGCGTCAACTCCGAACGCCCTGCGGCGACCTCCACCCGCTGCCCGGTCTCCTCCGCCAACCGCGACGCCGACCCCGCATCCCCTGCCGCCAATGGCCCCTTCGGCGTCGACGCGGCCGCCGACGCGGCACCAGGAGGCACCACCACGCCGGCGACCAGCGTCACCGACAGCAGCGCAGCCCACCGCCCGCGCGGTCGACGGACAGCCGAGAACAAACCGACACGACGTCGGGCAGCAGTCACCACAGGTCCCCCGTTGATCACCTGATGAAGTCGCCGAACTGTAGGGACCCGGATCAACAGATGTAAAGATCCCTCACAAACTGTGAGGACGAATCGGGCAACGGGCTTCGGGACCCGGCAGGCGTCTCACCCAACGTGAGCAGCCTCCGGCACCCGTCGGCAGGGATCACCGCCCTCCATCAGCGGGCAGAGCAGGCCGCTCAACGTGCCCGTCGAGAGCCGCCATGCCGACCACCTTGCCCGTCGCTTCTCTACGTCCATGAAGGGCCGTCAGCGGGGAATGTCTGCGGTGTCCTGCCCAACGAGGCGCTCGTAATCAAGGTGATGGCGATGCCTGGGCACGGGACCGCTGCAGACGCAGAGCTCGCTGATCGACCCGCCGCCGATCGGACGGCTTGCCCGGAAGACAGGATCACTTCGCCTGCTTCCGGGCAGACCCGCCCACCCGGAAGATCAGGCTTGGTAGACGCCGGCCAGGGACGCCCTGACCCTCACATGCTGCAGGAACAGCTCGGCCGATGCCCGTACCGCCTGCTTGGCCATCTGCTGGAACACACAGATGTAGGTCTCGATGGTCGTCAGCGGAGTGTGATGGCCCATGTCCTGCTGGATCTGCTTCAGGTCCACCCCGGCCGCCGAGGCGATCCCCGCGGCGCCGTGCCGCAGGTCATGCAACCGGACCGGCGGCAAATCCAGCTCCTTGACCAGCCTCGCGAAACGGCGGGTCAGCCAGTCCGGACGTAACGGCCGCCCATCATCGTGCAGGAACACCCGCTGTTTCGGGTCAACCCGGCCGAACCGGCGCCGCTGCCGATGCCACAGATCCGTCAGCAGCCGCACGCTGAACTCGTCCAAAGCCAACGTCCGTACGCCGGCAGCCGACTTCGGCGGACCCAACCGCTCCACCCCACGCACCATGACCACCTGCTCCCGGATGGTCAACTCACCGTCGATCAGGTTGATGTCCTCCCACCGCAGCCCGGCGACCTCGCCCCGGCGCGGCCCGCGCAACGCCACCAGCCACCACAACGCGAACAGCGGATCGGCCTGCACGGACTCCAGGAACTGGCCGACCTGGTGCAACCCCCACACCGCCACCCGAGGGCGCGCTCCCGTGTTGTTCCACGCCTTCTCCCGCTCGGCGTCCCACACCACCGCCCGTGGACGCGCCCCGTTCGGCAGCCGCAGACCCCGGCCGGGATTCCGGTCGATCACCCCCTGACGCCGCGCCGCCGACAGCGCGCTGCGAAGCACCGCGCGGATACCGTTCAACGTGCCCGGAGAAATCAGCCGACCACCCCGGACGTGGCGGTGCGAGATCCGGTCCATCGCCCGCTGAGCGTCCCGGGTCCGCAACTTCCGCATCCGCACGTGACCCAACTGCGGAATGAGGTAGTCGTTCACGAGACCGCGGTAGGTGACCATGGTCGAGGGACGCAACCGCCCCTCGTTCTCCGACAACCAGAACTCCAGCCAGCGCTGCAGCGCCCACATCCCCGCCGCCTCGTGCCCCGGCACCTGCCGCAGCGACCAGCAGGCCCGCTCCGCCTCGGCTCGGCTGGCGAAACCACCGCGGCGTACCCGGACACGCCGCTCGTCAACACCGGTCAACTGCACCGCGAAGTACCAGCGGCCGTGGTCACTCTCGACGAGGCGCTCGCACCGCACACCCAGCTGGCGACCGGTCCGCTCACACCGACAGCCGCACCGCCGGTACACCAGGCCCGCCTCGTTGGCCCTAGCCACCCATCCCCCAAGACACCCGGACAGGCTAGACAACGGACCATGATGATCATCAACCGATGGGGTCGACAGCGCACACGAAAGGGGCAGATCCGCATCGTCCGTCCGCGAATCCGCTGCGCATCAACCCAGAAAGCCCAGGTCAACACGGCTCCACCAGGCCCGACATGTGGGTCACAGACGTGACCCACATGCGACCCACACCGACCTGAAGGTCAGCGGCAATCATGAATATTGCCTGGTAGAGCTTGTGCGCCCGAAGGGACTCGAACCCCTAACCTTCTGATCCGTAGGAGGAAGGGTAACCCACCTTCCCCACCGAATACAGAGTCTCATAGCTCGTACTGTTTTGCAAGCCCTTCGTCCACGCGGAGGGCTTTTTGTTTCGGCTGGTCCACGCGCTGCAGGCGACGGGCAGGGTGATGGGCTCGCCGCTGCCGGGCTCACCGTGCTGATTTCGACCCGCCCGTGCTCGACCGGTGCCGAACATCCGAGCACCACCTGAGCACCATGCCGGCCGCGATATCCCTCGGATCTGAGCGCCGAGGGTTCTGGCGATGTCGACAATTAGGTAGCACGCACGCTCCCCAATGACCGCCTTCATCTCCCGCTTCCTTCGGACCGAGGCGGGACCGCTGGCGCCACCCACAGACCTTGGCGCGGTGATCCGCGCTCCGATGACAGCGGGAGCGGGCGGCCGAGTGCGGCGATGTTAGTCGTCTTCGGGGTCGGCGAACCGTAGTTCGGCCGCCGACTCCGCCATGGCGGAGTCGTCGAAGTCCGGTAGCGCCCGTTCCGGCAGGTGCAGGTCGGCGTCCGGGTCGATGCCCTCTGAGCTGCCGACCAGGTCCAGTAGGAATTCCTCGGCACCGCGCAGCAGTACGGGGTCCTCCGTCCAGGAGCCGAACTCGAGGCTGCGTCGTGACGACGCCGTGAAGTTCGCTGACCCGATCCAGAGTCGCTTCGGGGTGAAGGCGGTGACATCGGCCGGCCCGAAGTCGTCTTCGTCGTGTTCCCAGAGGCGGCCGAGTAGCGCCAGCTTGGCGTGGAGGATCGGTGGCATGGACCCGTTGGCGCCCAGGTCCTTGCGGAAGCCGATCGTCCGCACGGTCGGGATCATCGCGTCGCCGGGCGGCAGCGACCACCCGGGTCCGATCATCGGGGGCTCACCGTCGACCAGTGAGGTCAGTTGCTCCAGCGGGGGGAAATAGCACACCGGGAGACCGGGCGCGCGGGTGTTGAGGTCGGCCAGGCGGCGAAGCTTGTAGGGCAGATCCGGCGGCTGCACCTTCTTGTCCCGGGCCTGCTTGCTGACCACCACGCAGGCAGCCTGCAGCCTGGCGAGTTCGTCGAGCAGTTCCGGGTCGTCCATCCACATCGCGCAGCCCAGCAACGTCGCCCCAGGCCCATGGTGTTGGTCCCACCGCTGCTGCCGGTGCTCTCGGAAGTCCCGGATTCCCTGTACCAGGCCAGCCAGCACGTCCCGACCGAAGAAGGCCTGATTTCCGGCCGGGCCGACTTCGAGCGCACGGTCGTACCACTGCCTGAATTCCGGCTGCGCTTCCTCGTCCCCCATGCCAGCAGGCTAGAACCTTCGCGCCTGCGGCCCGACCGCCGCCGGGTCAGGAGGCGTAGGCGGCGGTCTTCCGTGGCGTCGGTCAGCGGGTCTTCTTCGTCGCTCGCTTGCGAGGCGGGGTCAGCAGGTCGGCGATCGCGACGATGGCGGACGGCACGAGCCGGTAGTAGGCCCAGACGCCGCGCTTGTCACGCTGAAGCAGGCCGGCCTCGGTGAGGATCCGCAGGTGGTGGCTAACGGTCGGCTGGGAGAGTCCGAGGGGCGCGGTGAGGTCACTGACCGACGCCTCTCCCTGCGGGGCCGACTGGATCAGGCTGAGCAGTCGCAGCCGGGCCGGGTCGGCGAACGCCTTCAGCACTCCCGCGAGCCGTTCGGCATCGGCGCGGTCGATCGGCTCGCCGGCGAGGGGCGAGATGGCGGGCGTCGCACTCTTCACAGTTCCCACGTCGTGCATCGTTGCAGCTGACACCGTCGATCGGCTGGTGAACGAGGGCAGGATCACCGTGAGTTCGTGTAGGCACCCACCGCTTCTGCCGTCTCGGCATCATGATCTATGGATCGAGGGAGGTGTCGTGCGTGCCCCGGGTCGGGTGATGTGGTGGTCGTCGGGGGTGGGCAGGCGGGCCTGGCTGCCGGTTACTACCTGCGCAGCGCCGATCTGGATTACGTCATCCTCGACGCCCAGCCGCAGCCGGGTGGCGCGTGGCGGCATGGCTGGGAGTCGTTGCGGTTGTTCTCCCCGGCGGAGTGCAGCCCGCTGCCGGGGTGGGGCATGCCGCGGCAGGAGGGCGGCGAGGAGTTCCCGACCGCCGGGCACGTCGTGGTTCTCCCACCTCAGCCAAGCCGAAGCCGAGAGCAAACACCCAGGTCACGAACCGGCCAAGTCGCGGCAAGGCGGTTCCCGCGGCCGCACCCACACTGCACCCACGTGACACCCACCGTCCACACAGGCCGGACAGCAGAAAAGGGCCCGAACCGCGTCAGCGCAGCCCCAGGTCCTTCACGATCTTGTGCGCCCGAAGGGACTCGAACCCTAACTTCCTGATCCGTAGCTCAGGCTTCAAGTGCGGAGTAGGTGAATTCCTTGCCCCCGCGCTCGGCGACCCCACGCCGCCGGACAAGTGCTCTCGCCGCGACAAGGCGTTTGAGTCGATTATTCGCATTTGGGGCGCTGATGCCCAGTTGTTCAGCGACCGTTGTGGCCGTGAAAGTTCCCAGCACCCTGGCGAGCTTGAAGGTGTCCGAGAGAACATCCGACGCCGCCAGTAGCACAAGGTCATCACCGAGTCGCTCCTGCGCGAGTAGTTCGCGGCGTTCGAAGGCGATGACGATCGTTTCGCGGGTGTCGTTGTTGAGTCCGGTGACGAGCACGGAGGTCGGCCCGTCGTCCTGGGTGGCGAGGGTGGAGTAGTACTTGCGGAGGAACTCGTCGGTGAAGCTGACGGTCATTGCCTCGACGTCGGCGAAGTTGATGACGAGAAGGCTGGTGCCAGGCGGGATGTGGTCTTCTAGGTCGTGAAGCACTTTCCTGCCGCGTTCCCTGGTTGACAGGAACGCCCGGTGTTGTCCGACGTCGTAGGTGACGGTCGTAGCGGGATCCGGTTTCACCTGCATGATTGAAACACGTTACGGCTCGTTACGGAACTCGGACGCGGAGCCACGCCCAGGTGCCGTTCACCGGTTCGGCGACGCGGCTGCAGATCGAAGTGGGTTCCGGGCGGAGCTTCGCGGTGGCGACGGCGTCTCCGCTGCGGAGCATGAGTTCGCCCCCCTTGTTGCCGCCTCGGATGGCCTGCCGCCACAGGTTCGGTAGTCCGTGGCCTCGCCCTTCGGCGCGTCTATTGCCACCATTCAGTGCCAGCTCGAGAGCCGGGGGTCCTTCCAGCTCCTGGTTACTGGCGTCGGAGAGGACCTTTTGGATCCCGGCGCCGGAGTCGCAGACGGCGAACTCGAACCCAGGTGTACGGCTCAGGGCGCCGCTGTAGAGCTGGGCGGCGGTGAAGGCACCGGTCTTGCTGAGGCCGTGTGTGGTGGCGTTGCTGAGCAGCTCACCGAGGCTGCGGAAGGCTGCCCTCCCCGCGTCCGCTCCAAGCCGCGTCTTTACTAGTTCGCCGAGTGTCTCGCTGATGTCTTCGACGTTGGTAGGCGTGACCTTGGCAACCTCGAGAAGTTTGTCGGAGTGGTCGCGCCGCCCCTCGGATGGGACTGACCCGTCGATCTCAGCGAAGGGCTTGAGTAGCTCCACAACGTTCATCCGCACGAGATATGACGCGATCTTCGGATCTTGAGGAACGAGCAGGTGGACGTCACGGCCGTCGGCAGCGGCGACGGTCCCCATCGAGACGATGGCGGCGAGCTCGAGCGGGCTGACCCACTGGAGTCCTCGCGCGTCGAGCACCAGGTTCCCAGTGTCGCCATGAAAGTCAGCCCTCAACTCTCGGCGTCGGAGGGGATTCCGGCCGGCCAGCTCGATACGCACCCAGCAAGCATGACAGCTAGATCGAGGGGCTGCCCGTACGTCCTCAAGCGACGGAGCGAGCTCACGGCCACTCCGGGGTTGCGCCCTCGGCCATCATCGGTTTAACTGGTCTCAGTGAAACGGATTGCGGGGGCAGCTGGTGTTCTACCGGCAGTCTCCGACACCGCGGAGCCGGTCGACACGGTCCCGCTCAAGCAGAAGGAGCAGATGTGAGGACTCAATCCGAGGAGATCAACATGATGAGCAGCAGCGATGAGGGCATGCACGAGGCCCACCGCCCGCCCCAGACCATCACGGTCTCGGTCAACAACCAGCAGGTCGAGTTGCCCGAGCGCCGGCTCAGCGGCCTGGACATCAAGCAGGCCGCCATCGGGCAGGGCGTCCACATCCAGCCCAACTTCCAGCTCTCGGTGAAGCGGGGCAACCGCTACGAGGTCATCGGCGACGACGACACAGTCACGGTGCACCCCCGCCAGGAGTTCCTCGCGGTCGCGCCGGACGACAACTCGTGACCGAGCTGACCCCGGCGGTCACCACCGCGGTCGACGCCGTCCGGGAACACTTCGCCGGCAAGCCGGTCGAGGTCACCCCGGACGGCGCCGGCGGCGCCTTCGTGATCGTTAACGACATCGAGATCGGGCCGGGCTACATCCCGTCGACCACGTGGCTGGGCTTCCACGTCAGCGCCGCCTACCCGAACGCGGACGTCTACCCGCACTACACCGACAGGCTGACCCGTACAGACGGGCAGCCCCACGGACAGGCAATCCAACAGGTCGACTGGCAGAACCGGCCCGCGCTGCAGTTGTCCCGCCGCTCGAACGGGTGGCGGGTCGGGATCGACAACGCCGCCCTCAAGGCCGAGAAGGTGATCACGTGGCTCAGTATCCAGTGAATCCGCCGGCGGACGGTTGGAGCCTCACCGTGCCGGCTCGGCTGTGGACCGCCCTGTCAGATCACCTATTCCGGGGCGACAGGGACGAACACGGCGCGGTCATTCTCGCGGGCCGCGCCGAGGGCCCGCGTGGGCCCCGGCTGCTCGCCCGCGAGCTGATCCTCGCCATGGACGGGGTCGACTATGTGCCCGGTGAGACCGGGTATCGGGCCCTCGCGCCGTCCTTCGTGCGCGACGCCGCAGTCCGGGCACGGGAAGAGGGACTCGCCTACCTCGCCGTTCACAACCACCTCGGGGGTGCGACGGTTGGCTTCTCCCGGATTGACCTGGCCAGCCACGAGCGGGGCTACCCGGCGCTGCGGCAGATCACCGGACAGGTCGTCGGCGGACTGGTCCTCACTGCCCAGGCCGCCGCCGGTGACCTATGGTTGTCCGACGGGTCCCGCGTCGACCTCGCGGAGGTCGTCATCCCGAGCGGCAACCTCATTCGCCTGCGGCCTCGCCCTGCCCACGCCGGGACGGCCGAGCTCCTGCACGATCGGCAGGCGAGGCTCTTCGGTCAGCTCGGCCAGGAGTCCCTCAGCCGCCTGCGGGTCGCCGTCGTCGGCCTCGGCGGGGTCGGCAGCATCCTCGTCGAACTCCTCGCCCGCCTCGGCGTCGGCAGCCTTCTCCTCATCGACGACGACATCATCGACGAGACGAACCTACCCCGGCTCTTGGCCGCCGAACGCGACGATATCGGCCAGCCGAAGACCCTCCCCGCGGCCCGGAACGCCCGTCGTGCGAACCCGGACATCGACCTGACGGTGATGGCGGAACGGGTCGAGACCAGCACGGCGCGACAGTCGCTGAACTCCTGCGACTGGATCTTCCTCGCCGCGGACAGCCATTCCGCCCGGTACTGGGTCAACGCCGCCGCCAACCAGTACCTGATCCCCACGGCGCAGATCGGCGTCAAGATCCCCGTGAACGACGACGGCGTCGTCGGCGAGATCCACGCTGTCAACCGGTTCATCGTTCCTGGAAGCGGCTGCATGTGGTGCAACGGCCTCATCGACCCGACCGAACTCGCGATCGACATGCAACCCGAACGTGAACGGGCTGCCGCCCGCTACGTCGCAGGCGTTCCAGCGCCCAGCGTCATCGCCCTCAACGGCCTCGTCGCCGCCGAAGCCATCAACCACTTCATGCTCGCCGTCACCGGCATGCACCACGACCCCGACGACACCACCTCCACGATCCACCTGCCTCGACGGCGCGAACGCACAGGCCAGATGCCGCGTCGTGACAAGGACTGCCCATGGTGCTCCCCGAACGGGCACCTCGGGCGCGGCGACGGCTGATCTGAGCAACGGCAATCTTGCCGACGGTGAGGGTGCACCAGCCCAACGTCCGGTCATGGCGATGCCGCCGCTTCCGGCTCGGTCCGCGCACCGACAATAGGATGTGTCGAGTGACGTTCGACTTCATCGAGGAGCGGCCCGGGCCGGACGACCAGGTGATCTGGTTTCCGTTCGCTGAGAACACCGACTTCAGCCCGAGCTGGTGGGACGCCCGATCGATCGACGGCGACAAGTCATACACCTTGCTGGTGGTCCACCAAGGCGAAGTCGAGGTAGCACGGATCGAGCTCGACCCCGGCGTCGTGATCGATCACTACCTGGAAACCCCCGAACTCGACAACACAGCACTCGAGATCGAACTGATCGAGGTGGCAGAGTCGCACCGACGCCAAGGCATCGGAACGAAGATCATCCGAGCCTTGGCGTCCAGGTACCCCGAGCGACGACTGCTCGCCTTCAGCGAGGAAGCCGACGACTTCTGGGCATCGCTGGGATGGACGCGATACGACCACCCGGAGGGCCCGCAGCTCAACCGCCCCTTGTACATCCAGCCAGCCGAAAGAGCCTGAGGGAGCGCGACGGCGGATCAACGGGACGGATCGAACCGCCCCTGAACGGACGGCGCGACTGCCGGCGCTAGTAGACCGTCGCTTCTAATTGCCCTGGATGTCTGGTAGGTCTTGCCCTGTTCGTGGTTCGTTGAGGGGTGGGGAGTATCGGTGGCGCGTAGGCGGGTCCATGCGGTGGTGCTGGACGCGGAGCAGCAGGTGCGGTTGAAGCGGGTCATCGGGTCGGGCAGGAGTTCGGCGCGGTCGATCGCTCGGGCGCGGATCCTGTTGGCTCTGGACGAGTCCAGCGGGGTGGTGCCCGTTCGGGCGCGGGTTGCCGAGAGGCTGGACGCCTCGGGTGACCTGGTCCGGTCGGTCGCCGAGGCGTTCGCGGCTCATCAGGACGTGGACGCGGCGATCGGCCGCCGCAAGCGCCGCACGCCGCCGGTGGAGCCGAAGGTCACCGGGGACGTCGAGGCGCGGGTGACGGCGTTGGCGTGCTCGGCCCCGCCCGAGGGGTACGCGCGGTGGTCGTTGCGGCTGTTGGAGAAGCACGTCGCGCTGCTGGACGATGTGCCGGGCCTGGATCACTCCACGATCGGGCGGGTGCTGAAAAGGGGGCGCTCAAGCCGCACCTGAAGGCGTGCTGGACCATCCCGCCACACGCGAACGGCGAGTTCGTCGCTGCGATGGAGGATGTCCTGGACGTCTATGCCCGCCCGCTCGACGAGCGGTTCCCGGTGGTCTGTATGGACGAGAAGCCGTACCAGTTGCTGGGCGAGGTCCGCGACCCGCTGCCCGTCGCCCCGGGCAGGGCTGCCCGGCACGACAACGAATATGTACGTCAGGGCACGTGCGCGATCTTCGTGTTCGCCCAGTCCCTCGCAGGGTGGCGGCGCGTCGAGGCCCTGGCGCAGCGCACCCGTGTGGACTGGGCCCACCAGGTCCGCCGGCTGCTCGACGTCGACTTTCCCGACGCCGAAAAGGTCGTGCTGGTGATGGACAACCTGAACACCCACTCGATCGGGTCGCTCTACGAAGCCTTCGACCCCGCGACCGCGCGCGCTCTGGCCGAACGCCTTCAGATCCACCACACGCCCAAACACGGCTCGTGGCTCAACGTCGCCGAGATCGAGCTGTCCCGCCTAACCCGCCAGTGCCTCGACCGGCGCCTGGGCGACCTCGACACCCTCAACGCCGAGCTGGCGGCCTGGCAGGAAGCGACCAACAGCGACCGGCGGCAGGTCGACTGGCACTTCACCACCAACGACGCCCGAACCCGACTCCGCCACCTATACCCAGCTAATTAGAAGCGACGGCCTACTAGGTCGAGTCGTACCGCCCGCAGAAGCCGTCCGGGTCCTACATGCGGGGCACGCAGGGCCTTCGGCATCACGGGCGGGCGCACCAGAGCGCGCCGCTGCCCCCCGCCACGCGATTACTCGGTGACAGCCGCCAGGTGCGGCGGTTCGCCGCCGGTGTTCCGCCCCGGGTTAGATGGAGACATCGAAACCTGGAGGAACACCAGCGATGCCCGCACCGAAGAAGTACCCCGACGAGCTGCGTGAGCGT
>NZ_JBFAGS010000039.1:0-26870 GCF_040653835.1 Micromonospora sp. NPDC050980
GCCATGAAGGTGCTTGCCGCACGACGGAGAGACGCCGAGGATATCCACTTCCTGGTTAACCAACTCGGGTTGACCAGCACGGAGCAGGTCCTCGCTCTGTGCGCGGAGATCTTCCCGGAGGAGGAGATCCCAGGCCGGGCGAGACTTGTGCTCGACGATGTCTTCGAGGACTCGTAGCTCCGTCATCGGGCTTCCGACGCCGCGCGGGAACGCCGCAAACGCAGCGGCAACGGCTCACCGGCGATCGTGGCGGTGTGGTTCGCATGGTGGTACCTCCGGCCCACCCTTGAAATTGCAGGTCAGCGGCCTGGTCGAGTGATCATCGATCAGGCCGCTAATGCTTTTCCGGCCCGGCATCTCACGGTTTCTCACAGCAGCCTCGCTCTCACTGCCGAGCAGGTGGAGTGGCTCCAGAGCCGAGAACTCGAGGCGGCGGTCACGACACGAAGGGCTCATCGATCGAGTCGACATGCTGTTTCGCGCCGGGAAACCTCACCCGCACGCGATGACGTCCCGCGGGTCATCTGTCGCCGGCCGCCCGTACGCCTGCCAGTCGTCCGGCCGGAGCCGACGCGCCATAGCGGCGTACCAGGCGCGGGGGCCGTTCACCAGCTGAATGGTCATCTCCTCCGGCAGGGCGTGACGCCGCCAGGTCACGAAGAGCCGGACCCGGTGGTCTTCGATCAAGGGCACCGCCCGCAGCTTGTGCGTCGCCCTGGTGAAGGGCGAACCGAGAGCGACCACATCGCCGAGGCTGACGAGTTCGTTCGCGGCGATCCGGTCGCCGGTGGCGTACCGGATCCGTGGCTCGAAGCCAGCCTGCCCACACATGACGCGCAGGCCGGTGGTGAACCGGTGCGGCGTGGCCTGGCTGACCCAGACCTCGTCGGCCAGTTGGGCAAGGGAGATGACCGGATGATCCCAGAGCCGGTGCCCGGGGCCGACGAGGACGGCCAGCCGTTCCCGTGCCACCGTGGCCACGGTCAGGCCGGCGGGAAACCGCAACGGCGCCGCCGGGGTGTCGAAGCCCTGCACCACGTCCAGGCTCCCCTCGGTGAGACGCCGCAAAGCCGTCTCCAGCGCGACATCGACCAGCTCGACGGTCACGGCCTCCGGGGTCTTCTCCGCGCTGCCGAAGAGCACCGGAAGATATTCGCTGGCCCACCGCAGGTGACGGCCGCGACGCGCGGTGACGTCCTGGGCCTGACGCATCGCCTCCACCGCTCGACGCGCCGGCTCGACCAGCTCCCGGCCAGCGGCGGTCAGCGCCATCCCGACCGGACTCCGATCGAAGAGCCGGACATCGAGGTGTCGTTCGATCCGCTGGACCTGCTGGGTGACCGCGGAGGCGGGTAGGCCGAGCAGCCGGGCCGCCCGGTTGACGGAGCCGCTGTCGACGATCGCCAGGAAGCAGCGCAGGTGGCGCACCTCTAGCTCCACGAGGGAAACGGTAGCAACGGGCTCCACGCCCTGCCCACCGGCATCGATGTGAGGTGGGACCTAACGGGGTGTCCACCAGGTGGTCGCGCAGGCGTCGGAATTGGCGACCAGGTCGGCGAGTCGTAGCGCGGCGTAGAGGTGGCTGATGGTGGTGTCGGCGCGGATGTCGTCCCAGCCGACGTCCCGCGCGATGCTGGCCCGTAGCGCGTCGGGCCGGGGCAGATAGCGAGCCGGTTCGCCGAGCAGGCATCCGGTCTCGGCCCGGTACCAGAGGTCGACGACGGTCGGCGTGGTGGCGGTGTGGCCGGACGCTGGGGTGTCGGCGGGCGACACGCCGCCTTCGGGCGCCTGGGTCTGGTTGGCGAGCGCCGTCCGCACTACGGTGACCAGCCGCTGCTGGTCACCACCGCATGCGGCGGTAGCGGTGACGAAGAGAGCGGTGTGGTATAGGCGGTCGGTGGGCCAGGTCTCCAGGTCGGGCGTGTCCTCGATCCGGCGACGTAGTTCGCGTGCCTGACCGGGACAGACTCACGGGTACGCCACCGCCACATAACCCAGCGTCACGGTCTGTGGCGGCTGCCCGTCGAGTGCGGTGGTCGCCTCCCGCACCGTCGGGAGCTGGCGGTGATCCAGGGCGAGGGCGAGCACGGTGCGGTCGAGCAGGGGTTGCGCGGCCCGCCAGTCCACCGGCTCCGGGAGTGGCCGGCCGAGTAGGCGCAGCGCGCCGGCGGCCAGCGCGGTGTCCAGTGGATCACCAGCAGCTACGCCATCGGGCAGGCGGACCTCAGTGCGCAGCACCCGGCGCAGGGTCTGCACCTGAGCGACGGACTGGGCGGGAGCACCCCCCAGCGCGTCGATGCTGTCCAGCAGCGGGACGGCACCTGGCCGAGGTCGCCGCCCCGCCCGTCTGTGTCGGACGTGGCGAGAAGCGTGGTCGCGGCGGCCAGCACCGGTGCCCGGTCCAGCACTCCGACCCGGGCCAGCACGGCGAGTTCGGTGACGTCGACGGCCCGGCCGAGCCGGTCGGCGGAGGGGCCGGCGCTTCGGTCGAGCTGAGACTGGGCCGCGCGTCGCAGCGCCGGTGGCACCGGGCAGGGCGTTCCCGTCGTGGTGGCGAGCAGGGCCCGCTCGGCGAGCGCCGGCAGCGTGCGGGCACCGGAGCACGGCCGTGCTCCGGCCACTGCCCTGAGGAGCGCATCGGTGCCGGAGCCCGCGGGCGCACCTGCCGACCGGGCCAGCGTGACCACGTCAGCGGCGGCCGTCAGCGTACGGGTCGGTGTTTCACCCGGCCGGGCGAGCACGGCACGGGCCCAGGCCACGGCCAGGGACAGACGGGTCGACGGGAGCTGGTCCAGGGTCCCCAGTTCAGCCAGGGCGCGGGTCAGCGTCACCCAGTGGAACCCGTCCGGGTCGGTCGTCGGCCACCACCGCACGAGCAGCCGTGTGGCGCGCCTTCGGTCGGTCGCGGAGAGCTGTCCGGCGCGGGCCAGCACCCGGGCTGCGTCCGCGTAGAGCGTCGGTGCCGGATCGATGGGCCGGGAAACTGTCGGGTACGCCTGCCCCGGGTAGATCAGGTCGGCGACCCGGGCCGCGGCCTGCTCCCGCCAGGAGTTCGGCAGCATCCGGTCTCCGGAGCGGGAATCGTGCGGCCTGGCCGGCGACGAGCAGCCGACCAGCGCGGCACACAGCAGACCGGTCAGCGCCGTCGTCCACGAGCGGTGCCGCGTCATGGTTGCTCCTGTCTCGGTGCCCGTGCCACCGGTCTCATCAGCGAAGGTTGCGGGCGTGCCGGGGCAACCCACCGTGGGGCCGACCAGGTCGGCGCTCCACGATGGGCCTCTGCGGCGCCGGCTCCGGACGGTCGGTGCCGGCCGGGGTCAGAAGTCTTTCAGGGGAATTTGGGAGAGCAGCCGGAACTGGGTGTTCGACGTCGGGTACTCGATGGTGCTGTTGCTGACCTGTTCGACCTTGGCCGCGAGGCTGCTGTGCGGGAAGGCCATACTCCGGTTCGAGCTGATCGACGTCAGGGAGGTGGCGCTGCTCCGCGTCATGTCGAAGAACACCATGTCACTGCTCACCTGGACGCCGTCCTGGCTCGGGGTCCAACTGAGCACGCCCCAACCGACCGAGAGCGTCCCGCCCCCGGCGCTCAGCGCCTTGTAGGTTTCGGTGAGTCGCATTCGGTCCACCCGGGTGCTGCCGCGCTTGTCCCAGACCTGGGAGAAGGCGTCCACCTGGGTCTCGTAGGGCGAGGACACCCGAGGCACGTAGTAGACGGTCATGCGCTGGTAGGCGCCCAGACTGCCGAACACCATCGGGTCGCTGCTGTTGGTCGACCAAGAGGTCGAATACCGAATGCAGTGGAAGATGCCGTCCACGCCGAACGCGCAGTCCGGTGTGCTGACCGTCTTCTTGATTGGGTACGCGACGGCGGGTGCCGCCTGGAACGTGACGACCGCCGCGGCGGCGAGAGTGAGCGCGGCGAGCTTACGCGCCCGTCGTGCGACGGGCCTGGCCGTGTCTACCATTGGAAACCGACCTTTCGGGGCGTCCGACGCCGGGGCCGATCCCGGCGTCGGGCGGAGGAAGCTCTGTCGTCGTCGATTCTGGGTTGCGGTGGGGGCGGCGCGCTGTTGCCAGTCTTGCGTGCGCCCCCTGGCACGATGTGAACAGGCAGTTGGGCCGGGTTCGCCGACCTTGGCGGGTCGGCACCGCAACCCCGGTCGGCAAAATTCGGATCGGTCCGCCCGCGAACCGCCGCGTCGCTGATCCGCCCCGGCGCAGGCAGCTACGGAGACGGCGGCGGTTTGCGGCTACTCTCGGCCACGTCTGGCCAGTACGCGCGAGGAGGGCCGGTGGTGAAGAGCCCGTTCGGCCGGCGAGAGGTGAAGCTGGTCCTCTGGGTTGTCCTGGGCACCCTTCTGGTCGGCGGGGGGATGCTGCTCACCGTTCGGCTGAACGAGGCGATCGACGAGCGGATTCGCGTCGGCGCTGAGACGACAGGCGAAGTGGTCCACGTCGGACGGTTCAGGATCAGCCGGTCGTTCTCCGCCAACAGGCTGACTGTCGACTACACGTTCGACGGCGTGCGATACCGGGAGCGGTTCTCCAGCGAACTCGACGAGAGTGAGTTCCACGTCGGGGACGTGCTCGACGTACGTGTCGCCCGGACGGATCCGAACCGGGCCGCCACACCCGACGGGTACGCGACGGAGGATCTGCTCCTGCAGGTGCCGACCCTCCTGGAAGGCCTCGGTGCCATCATGATCATGATCTCGCTCGCGCTGATCAGGACGGGCCCCCGGCGCGATTAGGTGGGCTGGCGGGGCTCGACTGCCGCCCCGGTCCTGGGTCGGGGCGGCAGGTCCGCGCGGAGTCGTCGACGCGTGGGTGGTGAGAGGGTGGTGGGCTGCGTGCGCCTTTGCGTCCTCCGACGGGTCTCGCCAATCACTCAACGAGCCCTGAACCACCTCGCCGAGCGCATCCGAGCGACCGCGGCTGCAACAGATGTGAGCGAAGCTCCCGTCTGAAGAGGGTCTCTCTGCCGAGAGATCAGCTTCACAAGGAGTTTCACATGAGTGTCAGCGACAGAACCTGTCAGGACGGAACCTGGGCAAGCCTGAGCACGTGTTCGAAGCCGCGTTTCTGCGCGGGCGAGTCCACCATTGGCAGGATCAGCGCTGGTATGCCGGCGGAAACCGATCCGCCGTCGCCGGCGGGATGATCACCGACCATCAGGGTCTGTCCCGGTGCGGCATGGAGGGCTTCGAGGGCGGCGCCCCAGATCCGCGGGTCCGGTTTGACGAAGCCGACCTCGTAGGACAGCACGACCGCATCGACGTAACCGTCGAGTCCGTGTCGCGCAAAGCATGTGCGGATGTCCCAGCCGACGTTGCTGACGACGCCGATGCGAACACCGCTATCACGCAATGCGGACAGGGTGGCGACGGTGTCGGCGTACGGCTCGATCGCTTCGGCGTGTGTTTCGTGCAAGACCGATGCCAGCGCCTGGTCCACCCCAGGAATCTGTTCCAGCACGGCGCGGATCGCCCGATCCCAGACTCGCGGATCCAGATCTCGGGCGATGTGCGCCGGATCCGTGGCCGTCTGCCGCAACAGTTCCCCGAAGTCGCCAGCAATACGGTGCGCCTCGCCGGCAGTCAATGTCCGGTCGATCGATGCCGCCGCGTTGCCCACCCAGCGTTTCGAGTCCCTGGCGAACAGAGTCCAGGCGAAGTCGAACAGTACTGTCGTCACGGGCTCGGCGGTCATCGCATCACCCTAGATCAACACGAAGAGTTCTGTGGGCCGCGACGCAGTGAGCTATTCCGAGCAAACGCCTCGCTGACGGATGATGATCATGCGGATCGCGCGCGTGCTCGATGTGCAGGAGCACGAGCGCCGCACGGGTGATGTCGCCGATGTCCCACGGGTTGACCTGCCAATGGCAGCGAGCCCGTGGCGACGCAGACGCAGTGTCAGAGACAGTCGGCTGGGCGGTGTCTGAACGTCGGTGGTCGTTGCTCCCAGCCGATTGCGCTCTGGTCAGCATCTCCACGATCAGCAGCAGCGCCACCGCCGGCCACGCCGCCACGATCCGCGCTCCGAGGCTTGGCTCGGCGGCGGCGATGCTGGCCGCCACGCTGGCCACCATCCCGATCCCAAACGCCATCTGGCCGACCAGCGCACTCTTCGACCGGTGCGCTTGTCCTCGACCATGGCGGCCGACGACCAGCATTCCGTCGATCGGTAGCGGCAGCGCGGTCGGCCCTACCGCTGATCGGTATTCCTGGCTCGCCGCGCCCGGAGATCGGTGGCAGGCGAGCCGCAGGGCCCCGGCCGGCAGGGCAGTTCACCGGCCGGGCCCCTCCGATCAGGACCGCTGTGTCCGGCGACGCCGGGCGAGGAAGAACATGGTTCCGCCCAGGGCGACCAGGACGCCACCCGCATCTGCCAGGGCCGGCATTTTTTGGCTGCCGGTCACCGGCAGCATGCCGGGTCCCCCGGGCCACCCCGGTCCCCCGGGCCACCCCGGTGCCCCGGGGCTACCGGGTGGTCCGGAGGGTCCTGCTGGTCCGGGGCTGCCGGGTGCTCCGGGTGCTCCGGGTGCTCCTGGTGCTCCTGGACTACCGGGCGGGCCGGACGGCCCCGCTGGGCCCGACGGCCCCGCTGGGCCCGACGGCCCCGCTGGGCCGGACGGCCAGAGGTAACGGTCGCCGACGGGAAGGGGTGCCTCGCGCTTCCGACGCCGTACGGGAACTGCGTGGATCCAGGGGCACCTGGTCGTCGGCGGGTGATCTCGACCGGGCCGCTGGTTCGTTTCCGCCCCGTATGCAGCGGTTGGTCGCTCGACCGGGTGCGCTGCGTAACCGTTCGGGCACGAATGCCCGCCGGTCGGCGCTGTGGTCAGGGGGTGCCCCTGGTGTTGGATGGTCCGGAAGCTGGCGGTAGCTCCGTGTCGCCACCGCTCTGCCCCCTCGCACGCCAGGAGTGGACCTTGGGCAACGACATCCAGTTGATCAGCGACGGCGATGGGCTGGCGGTCGTCGGGGCGCCGACGGACGTGGAGAGCTTCCTCGTCTCCGAAGGGCTGTCCTCGTCGAAGGATCTCGGGTTGCCGCGCCTCGGAACGGTGCTCGGTTCGTCGGCCGCAGCCGCGCAGGGCGGAGCGGAGATCGCCGCCAACTACGGGCGCTGGGTGAAGCTGACCAAGGAATCCGCGCAGTTCGTGCAGAAGCACGGGCTGATGCAGACCAAGACCCCGGGGGTCAGCCACGCCATGGTGGGAAAGCCCGGCTCGATCAAGTCCTGGCTTCAGATCACGAAGACGTCGCCGGCCAACCCGGCGCTGCTGGCGGGCGCCGCGGGGATCATGGCGCAGTTGGCGATGCAGCAGACCATGAACGAGATCACCGACTACCTCGCCGTGATCGACGAGAAGGTCGACGACGTGCTGCGCGCCCAGAAGGATGCCGTGGTGGCCCGCATGATCGGTGTGGGCCTCGTCGTCGAGGAGTCCATGACCGTCCGGGAGAAGCGGGGTCGGGTCGATGACATCTCCTGGTCGAAGGTGCAGGCCGCGCCGGCGACGATAGCGGAGACCCAGGCGTACGCCCTGCGTCAACTCGACGCCCTCGCGGAGAAGTTGGAACGCAAGACGAAGATCGGCGATCTGGCCAAGGCGGCCATGGAGGCGGAGTCCACGGCACGGGAGTGGCTCGCCGTCCTGGCTCGCTGCTTCCAGTTGCAGGACGCGATAGCCGTGCTCGAACTCGACCGGGTGCTGGACGCGTCCCCGGAAGAGGTGGACGGGCATCGCCTCGGGCTGAAGACGGCCCGGAAGAATCGGCTGGCCCTCATCTCACGCTGCACCGAGCGGCTGATGGCCCGCATGGACGCGGCGGCCGGCAGAGCCAACAGCAAAGTGCTGCTCAATCCGATGGACTCACCGGCCGTGGTCCGATCGCGCAACCACGTCTCGGTCGCCGTCGTCGACCTGCACGGACGGCTCGGGATCGAGGGTGCCGCAGAGTCCGCTGAGGCGAGACGATGGGCGGACGCGGCCAAGGAGGTGCGGGACAAGGCGCTCGAAACCGGAGCCGACGGGGTCGACGTCGCCAGGCGCGTCGGCAACGAGACCTTCGACCGGGCCAGATCGGTGACGGGCAAGCTTTCCGGGCGGATCACCGAGCGGGTGCTTCGCCGGCGCGGGGACGACCAGGAGAAATCCTGATCGGGGCCGCCTACAACCGGTGCCGTCATCTGCACGTCCGGCCCGGCCGACGTCGCGGATGGCGGTGACCTCCTCGCCGGCGTCCCGGTCCGCGACCGCGCGACGGCCAGGCACGAGCGGCATGCATGATCGACTCCACCTCGGCGGAGTGGTGGCATCGAGGCGCTCGCATTGCCACCACCTCGGCGACGTGGAGTGGATCAACTGGTGACGGAGACGGAGCGCCTCAGCCTCCTCCGGGATCCGGCCGGCAACGAGAGCGGCGGACCGGTCTGACCGGACGGTCCGGGGCGGCGGGTACGTCAGCGGGGGCGTCGGGTCTTCGGCAGGTCGAACTGGTCCGCGCGGCGGCAGTCCTTCGGGCCGCCGACCGCGCCCGGGCCGACCCGGTCGAGGGCCTGGCGGGCCCGGTGCCGGCCCAGGTTCCAGGCGTACCAGGGGTCGGGCTCGGCGAGGTCGTCGGCGATCCAGCTCAGCGTGCAGCGACGCACCGGGTCGGGGAGCCGGGTGAGCGCGGGCGTGGCGTCGGCGGACAGCGCCCGCAGGTACCAGGCGTCGATCTTGCCGGTCTGCTCGTACCGGAGGGTGTTGCGCCGGGCCGCGTAGTCCTCCGGGTTGAGCACCGCCAGGCCGAGCAGCATCGCCACGGTCAGCGCCACGGTGGCACCCGGAACCCACTTTCCCCGCCATGTCACGCCGGCGGCCAGGATCATCAGGAAGACCGCGCCGAGCAGCATCTCGAACGCCATCACGAAGATCCGCTCCCCGGTGAAGCTGTAGACCTTCTGGTAGGTCCACATCCGCGACAGCGCCGACACCACGATCACCACGCTCAGCATGCTGAGCAGCCCGAGCAGCACCCGCAGCAGCGCGCGCTCGACCGGCCGCTCCCGGCGGGCCCAGCGGGTCACCCCGCCGAGCACCGCCACGGTCAGCAGCGTGACGAAGAGCAACTGCCAGAAGCCGCTGCGCGCGTACTCGGCGTAGCTGAGCCCGGCGACGCGCTGCACGTGCCGTTGCCCGCCGAAGAGGGTGGTGAACTGCACCACCACGAAGCCGGCGAAGAGCGCGGTCAGCGCCCCGATGGCCGGTGCCCACTCCAGCAGGCTGAGTCGCCGCCCGCTCGGCCGGTCCACGGTGGACAGGTCGGGCGGGGCGGTGAGCGTGTAGACGGCGGCGACCGCGATCAGCCCACCCACCGCGGCCAGGAACAGGCCACGGAACACCGCGCCGAGGTCGATGTCGGGCACGAGCGCGCTCAGTGCCTCGGAGAACGCCGCGTCGGCGGAGGCGAGCAGGCTGCCGAAGACGAGGAGCATCACCAGTGTGGCCACCACCGACACGGTGATCCGGCGGACCGTGGTGGCCTGCGGCGAGGCGGCGACGTGCCGGCGCACCCAGGGCAGGCCGCGCAGCGCCGCGAACGGTGTGGCGACCAGGCCGAACAGGATGGAGCGGACCAGCCGGCCGCCGACGATCGCCAGTGTGGCGCAGCCCAGCGCGCCGAGCACGCAGAACGTCACCAGCCACCAGGCGTTGCGGAACGCCGGCACGGCGAGCAGCGCCAGGGCCGCCGCCGCCCAACCCGCGCGGATCAGCCGGTCGGCGCGGGGCAGCTCGGCGGTCCGGGTCCGGACCGCCAGCAGCACCCCGAGCGTGAGCGTGAGCCAGCCGAGGAACCAGCCGATGCCGACCCGGCCCAGCGGCACGAAGATCGCGCTGCCGAGCGCGCCGGCCAGCACCGCGAGCGGCACCGCCCGGCCGCTGGCCGCTTTCGGCCCGGGCCACCGGGCGTCGAGGAAGGAGGTGCGGGGCACCGCCGGCCGGGCCGCCCAGCCCGGCGGCGGCGGATAGCTGGCCCACGACCGCACGTCCTGGTACGCCGGCCCGGTCCCCGGCGGCATCGTCCCGCCGGACGGTGCCGCGGCGGTCTGACCGGGCGGTGCCGGGGCCGCCTGCGGACCGACGGGCACCGGGGGGCCCTGGGGGCTCGGCGGCGTCGGAGGGCCTTGCGGGCTCAGCGGTGCCGGGGTGGTCTGTGGACCGGGCGGAGCCGGGTTGGTCTGCGCGTCCGGTCCGGGCGGGGCCGGCGGTGCGACGGCGCTCGTCGGCGCGGTGTCCGGGCCGGTCGGCGTGGGCGTGCCGGTCGTCGGCCCGGCGGCCGACGCCGGCGCGGCCTCCGATCGGCCGATCAGGGCGGCGTCAGGCGGACCCGCGACGGGCTCGCCGCTCGCCGGCGGGGACGGCATCCCGATGGCCGGCGGGGTGGGTGCCGTGGGCCCGGCCGCGCTGCCCGGTGCGGGGCCCCCGGCGGGGGTCTGGTCGGGCCGGGTCTCGACGGCCGGCGCCGACGCCTGCGCGGGCACGCCGGCCGAGGCCGGCGGGACCAGCGGCACGAACAGCGCGTAGCCCAGGGTGCCGGGTGGCACGCTGACCGGGATGGCCCAGGCGGGCTGACCCGCCGCCCCCGGCCACGCCACCGGCGGCGGCGCGCCCTCCGTCGTGGGCAGCACCAGCAGGTACGGCTGGGCGCCGGGCGGGATCTCGCCGCCGGGGGAGCCGTCCGCCGGGGCGGCGCGGGGCGGCTCGGAAGGCTGGGCCGGCTCGGGCAAGGCGCGCTCCTTGATCACAGGGTGCCGTCACTGTATGGCCCACTGCGGGGGCCCCGCCGCCCCGGTTGTCCGTTCGGCCGGCCGAGCCTGACCGGTCGTGGTGTCGAGGGAGTCGAACCTTTGCCGCCTTCGGCACGTACCAGTGCGCGGGAGGTCGATCACATGGGCACACGCCGCCGCGCGTTCGCCGCGTTCGCCGCCGTCGCCGCGACGCTGCTGCTGACCGCCGCACCGGCGAGTGCCCACGGGGCGCCGACCAGCCCGATGAGCCGGGCCGCGGCGTGCGGGCCGGAAGGCGGCCGGGCCGCGACGCCCGCCTGTCGGGCGGCGATCGCCGCCGGCGCGGCGGTCCGCGAGTGGGACAACATCCGGGTGGCCCGGATCGACGGGCGCGACCGGGAGCGCATCCCGGACGGGGAACTGTGCAGCGGTGGGCTCTCCGCCTACCGGGGGCTGGACCTGCCCCGGGCCGACTGGCCGGCGACCACGCTCACCGCCGGCGCCCGGTACACCTTCCGCTACCGCACCACGATCCCGCACCAGGGCACGTTCCGGTTCTACGTCACCACCGACTCGTACGCCCCGCAGCGGCGGCTGACCTGGGCGGACGTGGAAACCAAGCCGTTCCTGGCGGTCACCGACCCGCCGATCCGCGACGGCGCGTACGAGATGCCGGGGCGGTTGCCGACCGGACGCACCGGTCGGCACGTCATCTACGTCATCTGGCAGAACTCGAACACCCAGGACACCTACTACTCCTGCTCCGACGTCGTCTTCCGGGCGGCCCCGGGCGGCTCCGGGGCGCGGGCCACCCGGCCGGCCACACCGGCGGCGAGCGCGGCGGCCCCGCGTACCCGCTCGGAGTCGGCGACCGGCGACGAGCCGGCGGGGGTGCCGGTGGCGGCGGTGACCGAGACCGGCCCGATCTCCCGGCCGACGGTCGTCGGCGCGGCGGCCGTGGCGGTCACCGTGCTGCTCGTGACCGTGGTCGGGTTGCGCCGGCGGCGGGCCGGGGGCCCGCCGCCGGGACGGCCCTGCGGGGTCCGCAACCACCGCGCCGGGCGGCGCCGGATCTGGTGACGCCTCGGCCGGGCCGCCCGGCGAACGGACGACACGCCCGTCCGGACCGCCGGGGTGACCTGTGTCGACACCCGCTGACCGGCGTCACCGCGCCCCGGCGAGGATCTGGTCGATCTCGGCCAGGTCCTCGCCGGCGAGGTCCAGCCCGTCCAGCGCGGCGACGTTGCCGTCCAGCTGGCCGACGCTGCTCGCGCCGATGATCAGGCTGGTCATCCGTGGGTCCCGCAGCGCCCACACCAGGGCGAGCTGCGCCAGGGTCTGCCCCCGGCGACGGGCCACCCCGGCGAGCGCCTGGACGGTCGCCATCGTCGCCTCGTCCAGGTCGCTCTCGTCGAGGAACACGCTGGTGCGCACGCGCGAGTCGGCCGGGATGCCGCCCAGGTAGCGGTCGGTGAGCAGGCCCTGGGCCAGCGGGCTGAAGGCGACGCAGCCGGCGCCGACCTGCGCCAGCGTGTCCAGCAGGCCGTCGGACTCGGTCCAGCGGTTGAGCATCGAGTACGACGGCTGGTTGACCAGCAGCGGCGTGCCCAGGTCGCGGAGGATCTCGGTGGCCCGCAGCGTCTGCTCCGAGTCGTAGTTGGAGATGCCGACGTAGAGCGCGCGGCCCGAGCGGACGATCGCGTCCAGTGCGCCCATCGTCTCCTCCAGCGGAGTGTCCGGGTCGAACCGGTGCGAGTAGAAGATGTCGACGTGGTCGAGGCCCATCCGGCGCAGCGACTGATCCAGCGACGAGATCAGGGACTTCCGGGAACCCCACTCGCCGTACGGGCCGGGCCACATCAGATAGCCGGCCTTGGTGGACACCACCAGTTCTTCCCGGTAGGGCTTCAGGTCGGTGGCGAGCAGCCGGCCGAAGACCTCCTCGGCCGCACCCGGCGGTGGGCCGTAGTTGTTGGCCAGGTCGAAGTGGGTGATGCCGAGGTCGAAGGCGCGGCGGACGATGTCGCGCTGCCGCTCGAACGGCCGGTCCGGCCCGAAGTTGTGCCACAGGCCGAGGGAGATGACGGGCAGCTTCAGCCCGCTCCGGCCGCAACGCCGGTAGCTCATGTCGTGGTAACGGTCGTCGCTGGCGAGGTAGGTCACCCGGCCATTCTGTCGCCGTGGGCGTGCGGTCGCACCGACCCGGGTACGTTCGGCCTCATGCGTTACGTGCGGCTCGACACCCCCAAGCCCATCTCCAAGATCGGCCTCGGCACCTGGCAGTTCGGCTCCCGGGAGTGGGGCTACGGCCCCGACTACGAGCGCCGGGCCGCCGAGATCGTGCGCCGGGCGCTCGACCTGGGCGTCACCCTGTTCGACACCGCCGAGCTGTACGGCTTCGGCCGCAGCGAACGGATCCTCGGCGCGGCGCTGGGCGAGGACCGGGCGAAGGTCGTGGTGGCCAGCAAGATCTTCCCGCTGCTCCCGGTGGCCCCGGTGGTGCAGCAGCGGGCGGTCGCCTCCGCGGCCCGGCTCGGTGTCGACGGCATCGACCTCTATCAGGTGCACCAGGCGAACCCGGTGGTCGCGGACACCACCACCATGCGCGGCATGCGCTCGTTGCAGGACGTCGGGCTGGTCGGCGAGGTCGGGGTGAGCAACTACGACCTGCGCCGGTGGCGGTTCGCCGAGGCCGCGCTGGGTCGCCGGGTGCTGAGCAACCAGGTCCGCTACAGCATGATCGACCGGGGCCCGGAGGAGGATCTGATCCCGTACGCGGAACAGGCCGGCCGGATCGTCATCGCGTACAGCCCGCTGGCGCAGGGGTTCCTCTCCGGCCGCTACGACGCGGCGAACCCGCCGACCGGGGCGGTACGCCGGGCCAACCCGTACTTCCTGCCGGAGAACCTGGCGCGCGGTGCCGAGCTGATCGGCACGCTGCGCGAGGTGGCCGACGCGCACGACGCCACGCCCAGCCAGATCGCGCTGGCCTACGTGCTGCGGCACCCGAACGTGGTGGCCATCCCCGGCGCGTCCGGGGTGGAACAGGTGGAACGCAACGCCGCCGCCGCCGAGATCGACCTGACCGACGACGAGTACGCCGCGCTGGTCGCCGCCGCACACGCGTTCCGGCCGGTCACCGGCCTGGCCGCGCTACCGCGACTGATTCGCGCCCGACTGGGGAAATGAGCCGCCATGGAAGACATCACCGCACTGATCCTGGACGACCACGCCGCGTTCCGGCGCGGCTTCGCCCGGCTCGACGACGCCCGCGACCCGGCCGAGATGCTGGCGATCTGGGAGGCGCTCGCCCTGCACCTGGACATCCACGCCGAGGCGGAGGAGGCCATCCTCTATCCGCACCTGGTGAAGCACGGCGACGACGGCGAGGACGAGACCGCCGACGCGATCGGCGACCACAACAAGATCCGCGACGCGATCGCCGAGTCCAAGCGGCACGAGGTCGGCTCGGACGCCTGGTGGGCGGCCGTGGGCGAGGCCCGCAAGGAGAACAGCGAGCACCTGGCCGAGGAGGAGGACGAGGCGCTGCCCGACTTCCGCCGGCACGCGAGCGTGGAGCTGCGGGCCGAGCTGGGGGCCCGCTGGCTCACCTTCTACGGCGAGCACAAGAACGGCCGCGACCTGATGTTCCACGACAAGGACCCGCAGGGCTACGTGCGGGAGCACCAGTGACGGTCTGATCTCCCCGGCGTGGGGGAGTCGCGCGGCGGGCCGCGGCGGGACAATGACCGGGTGACGGTCCGGGGCGTGTTCGCGCCGCTGGTGCGCGGCAGCACCTGGCGACGCGCCGTGTTCCTGCTGCTCGGCGGCGTGCTCGCGCTGCCGTACGCGCTGCTGGCGGTGGCGTTCACGCAACTGCTCACCACGGCGGAGGTGCCGCGCCCGCTCGGGTTCGGGCTGCTGCTGGTCGGCGCCGGGCTGGCCGTGGTGCCGGTGTTCCTGGCCGGCAGCCGGGCGCTGGAGATCGCCGCCGCCCGGGCGCTGCTCGCCGTCGACCTGCCGGAGCCGCTGCCCGGCCACCGCGTCGACCGGGAGACCCGGCTGCGGGCCGCGCTCTGGATCGGCATGCACCTGGGCACCGGCGCGGCGGTGCTGTTCGCCGCGATCAGCGCGTTCCCGATGGCGCTCGTGTTCGTCGTCGGGTTGACCGGGATCGACACCGGGGCCGGCGCGAGCGAGCGCTTCGGGCCGTTCGACCCGGCCCGCCCCGTGCCGGCCGGGCTGGCCGGGGTCGCCGTGCTGGTCGCGCTCGGCTACGCGGTGGCCGGGCTGGGTGCGCTCGCCGCCTCGATGGCGCCGGTGCTGCTCGGCCCGGCCCAGGCCGAACGGATCGCCGCGTTGGAGGCCCGCGCCGTGCGGCTGGCCGAGCGCAACCGGCTGGCCCGGGAGCTGCACGACTCGGTGGGGCACGCGCTGACCGTGGCGACGCTTCAGGCCGGTGCCGCGCGGGAGCTGCTCGACACCGACCCGGAGTTCAGCCGGCGGGCGCTGCGGGCGATCGAGGAGACCAGCCGGCGGGCCATGGACGACCTCGACCAGGTGCTCGGGCTGCTCCGCGAGACCGAATCCGGCCGGCCGGCCGCGTCGACCGCGCCGCCACCCACGCTGGCCGGGCTGGCCGGGTTGGTCGCCGCCGCCCGGGCCGCCGGGCTGGTGGTCGACACCCGGGTCGGTGGGCCGCTGGACGCGCTGCCCGCGGTGGTGTCCCGGGAGGGCTACCGGATCGTGCAGGAGGGGCTGACCAACGCGGCCCGACACGGCCGCGGCCCGGTGACGCTGCGGGTCGCCGTACCCCCGGACGGGATGGAGATCGAGCTGGTAAACGCCGTGCGCGGCACCGCCCGGGCGACCGGCGGCGGGCGCGGGCTGGACGGCATGCGGGAACGGGTGCTGCTGCTCGGCGGGCGGCTCGACGCCGGCCCGCAGGGGGGCCGGTGGCGGGTCCACGCCACCCTGCCGGGGCCGAGGGAGGCGAGCCGGTGACCATCGACGTGCTGATCGTCGACGACGACGAGCTGATCCGGGTCGGCCTGCGGGCCATCGTCGACGCCCAGCCGGACCTGCGCGTCGTCGGCGAGGCGACCGACGGCGCCCAGGTGCCGCCGCTGGTGGCGAAGCTGCGACCCCGGGTGGTGCTGATGGACGTGCGGATGCCGGCCATCGACGGCATCCAGGCCACCCGCCGGCTGCTCGCCGCCTCCGCCGACCCGCCGCGCGTGCTGGTGGTCACCACGTTCGCCAACGACGAGTACGTCTACGAGGCGCTGCGCGCCGGGGCGAGCGGGTTCCTGCTGAAGCGGGCCCGCCCGGGCGAGGTGGTGGAGGCGATCCGGGTGGTGGCGGCCGGCGAGTCGCTGCTCTTCCCGGCCGCCATCCGGCAGCTCGTCGGCGCGTACGGGCGGCGCGGCGCGGACCGGCTGGACGCGGCCCGACTCACCGAGCGGGAGGGGGAGGTGCTGCGGCTGATGGCGGCCGGACTGTCCAACCCGGAGATCGCCGCCCGGCTGGTGCTCGGCGTGGAGACGGTCAAGACCCACGTCGGGAACGTGCTGGCCAAACTCGGGGTGCGGGACCGCACCCAGGCGGTGATCGCCGCCTACGAATCCGGGTTCGTGGTCCCGGCCGGCTGAGTCCCCCGGCCGGGGGAGGCGGCTCACCCCGCCACGGGAGGGCGCCGGGTCGCCGGACGTCGAGGCTCGAACCATGACCGCCACGCTGCTCCCACCGACCCGTCACCGGTCCCGGACCGCGCCGCTCGCCGCCGGCTGGCTCGCGCTCTGGGGCGTGCTCGCCCTGACCTCCGCCGTCACCGGGGCCGGCTACCCGTTCGGCGCCCACGACCGGGACCGAGACGTCAACCTGCTCCGGCTGGTGCCGGTGACGGTCGGGCCGGCGCTGTTCGCGGCGCTGCTGCTCACCGCCGCGCTCGTCGCGCTCGTCATGGCCGGTCCGGCCGCCCGCCCGTCCCGGCCGCTGCGCGCGCTGCTGATCGGCTACGGCTGGGCGGTCGCGTTCGTGCTGGCCGTGGTGGTGCCGGACACCCGGGTGCTGATCACGCTGGGCTACGCGCCGATCCTGCTCGTCGGGGCGCCGTTCGGCTGGCCGCCGGTCGACTACGCCGACGTGTTCACCTGGACGCTGCTGTGCAAGACCGCCGCGATGGCCGGTGGGGTGCTGCTCGCCCTGGCGGTGCTCGGCTGGCAACGCCGTACCGCCGCCGCCTGCGCCGCCTGCGGCCGGGGCGACGCGGACCGGGGCTGGAGCACCCCGGCCGCCGCGGCCCGCTGGGGCCGCTGGGCGGCCTGGACCGCCGCCGTCATCCCCACGTTGTACGCGCTGACCCGGCTCGCCTGGGCCGCCGGCATCCCGCTCGGCATCTCCCGCGACTTCCTCGACGAGATGCGCGACACCGGGCTGGTGTGGGCGGGCGCCGGGCTGGGCGCCTTCGCGGTGGCCGGGGCGGTGCTCACGCTCGGGCTGGTCCGCCCCTGGGGCGAGCGGTTCCCCCGGTGGATGGTCGGCCTGGCCGGTCGCCGGGTGCCGGTGTCGCTCGCCGTCGTGCCCGCCACACTCGTCGCGCTAGCGGTCACCGCGGGCTCCCTCGGGCTGGTCACCGCCCCCCGGTTCTGGGCGCTGACCGGCGGGTTCAGCCTGACCACGCTGCCGATGCTGCTCTGGCCGCTGTGGGGCGCGGCGCTCGGCGCCGCCGCATACGCCTACCTGCTGCGCCGCCGCGGCGCCTGCCGGCGCTGCGGGCGCTGACCGCCCCCGGTGGTCGGCCCCGGTCACGGGGCGGGACCGACCACCGGGCGGTGCGCAAAATCTGAGCTAGCGTGGGCGGGTGAGCGCTCACACCCAGGTTTCCCCGGTCCCGCCCGCCGAGCTGCCCGGCACGCTCGGCGCGCTGCGTGCGACCGGCCATCGCTACCGCACGGTCAAGCAGGAACTCCGCGACAACCTCCTCGCCCGGATGCGCGCTAGCGAGGAGCGTTTCCCCGGCATCGTCGGCTACCAGGACACGGTGCTGCCCGAGGTCGAGCGGGCGTTGCTGGCCGGGCACGACATGGTGCTGCTCGGCGAGCGCGGGCAGGGCAAGACCCGGTTGATCCGTTCGCTCGGCGCGCTGCTCGACGAGTGGACGCCGGTGCTGCCCGGTTCGGTGCTCAACGAGCACCCGATGCACCCGCTCACCCCGGCGTCGCGGGCGCTCGTCGACTCGGCCGGCGACGACCTGCCGATCGGCTGGCTGCACCGCTCGATGCGTTACGGCGAGAAGCTCGCCACGCCGGACACGAGCGTCGGCGACCTGATCGGCGACGTCGACCCGGTGCGGCTCGCCCAGGGGCGCACGCTCGGCGACCCGGAGACCATCCACTTCGGGCTGGTGCCCCGCACCAACCGTGGCGTCTTCGCCGTCAACGAGCTGCCCGACCTGGCCGAACGCATCCAGGTGGCGCTGCTCAACGTGTTGGAGGAGCGCGACATCCAGGTCCGCGGCTACCAGTTGCGGCTGCCGCTGGACCTGCTGCTGGTGGCCAGCGCCAACCCGGAGGACTACACCAACCGGGGCCGCATCATCACCCCGCTGAAGGACCGCTTCGGCGCCGAGATCCGCACCCACTACCCGCTCGACCTGGAGCTGGAGCTGGCGCTGATCCGGCAGGAGGCCGACCTGGTCGCCGGCGTGCCGGAGCACGTGCTGGAGGTGCTCGCCCGGTTCGCCCGCGAGGTGCGCGAGTCGCCGTCGGTGGACCCGCGCTCCGGGGTGTCCGCCCGGTTCGCCATCGCCGCCGCGGAGACCGTCGCCGCCGCCGCGCTGCGCCGCTCCGGCCTGCTCGCCGCCGGCTCCGACGCTGCCGAGGGGGCCGTCGCGCGGGTCGGCGACGCGGCGTCGGTGACCTCCACACTGCGCGGGAAGGTGGAGTTCGAGAGCGGCGAGGAGGGGCGCGAGATCGAGGTCCTCGGGCACCTGCTGCGGACCGCCACCGCCGAGACGTTCCGGACCCGGCTGGCCGGGCTGGACCTGTCCGGCTTCACCGCGCTGGTCGCCGAGGGCGGCGTCATCGAGACCGGTGAGCTGGTCTCCTCGGCCGAGCTGCTGCGCCAGGTCGGCACCGTACCGGGCCTGGCCAAGGTGCTCGACCGGCTCGGCCTCGGCGACGCGCCCAGCCCGGCGGAGGCCGCCGCCGGCATCGAGTTCGTCCTCGAAGGGCTGCACCTGACCCGCCGGCTGGGCAAGGACGTCACCGACTCCGGGCGCACCGTCTACGGCGGCCGGGGCTGACCGTGGCCGGCAACCGGTTCCGATACGGGCAGTGGCGCGGTGGGCCCGACCCGCTCGCGCCGCCGCACGACGTGCGCGCCGCCGTGGACGCGGTCGGCGCGGAGGTGCTGAACGGCGGCAGCCTCCGGGAGGCGCTGCGCGACCTGCTGCGGCGCGGGCCGGACGGGCGCGGTGGGCTGGCCGACCTGGCCGCCCGGGCCCGCCGGCTGCGCCGGGAGGCGCTGCGCCGCGGCGACCTCGACGGCGCGGTCACCCGGGCCCGCGCGCTGCTCGACCAGGCGCTCGCCGCCGAACGCGACGAGTTGGCCCGGCGCGCGGGAGACGACGCCCGGTTCGCCGAGGCGGTGCTGGACAACCTGCCCCGGTCCACCGCCCGGGCGGTGTCCGAGCTGGCGGGGTACGAGTGGGCCAGCGCCGAGGCGCGGCAGACCTACCAGCGGATCCTGGACGGGCTGCGCGGCGAGGTGCTGGAGCAGCGTTTCGCCGGGCTGCGGGACGCGGCGCGGGCTGCCGCCGACCCGCGGGCGCAGCAGCAGCTCGCCGAGATGATGCGTGACCTCAACGACCTGCTCGCCCGGCACGCCCGCGCGGAGGACACCACCGACGCCTTCGCCGAGTTCATGCGCCGGCACGGCCGGTTCTTCCCGGAGCAGCCCCGCGACGTCGACGAGCTGGTCGACGTGCTGGCCCGCCGGGCGGCGGCGGGCGAGCGGCTGATGCGGTCGCTGTCGGACCGGCAACGCGAGGAACTGGCCGGGCTGATGCGCCAGTCGCTCGGCGACCGGCTCACCGGGGAGCTGTCCCGACTCGACGACCACCTGCGGGCCCTGCGTCCCGACCTGAACTGGCAGCGGGGCGAGCGGGTCCGCGGCGACCAGCCGCTCGGTTACGGCGAGGCGGCCGGCGCGCTCGACGAGATCGCCGAACTCGACGAACTGCTCGACTCCCTCGACCAGGACCAGGCCGGCTCCACCCTGGACGACGTCGACGTGGACACGGTGGCCCGCACCCTGGGCCGGGACGCCGCAGACGACGTGCGCCGCCTGCGTGACCTGGAACGCGAGCTGCGCCGCCAGGGCTGGGTGGACCGGGACTCCGACGGGCTGACGCTCAGCCCGAAAGCGCTGCGCCGGCTCGCCGGCACCGCGCTGCGGCGGGTCTTCGCCGACCTGACCGCCGGCCCGCGCGGCCAGCACGACCTGCGCGCGGCCGGTGCCGCCGGCGAGGTGAGCGGCAGCTCCCGCCAGTGGGAGTACGGCGACGAGCAGCCACTGGACGTGGTGCGCACGCTCACCCGCGCGGTACGCCGGGCCGGCCCCGGAGTGCCGGTGCCGCTGGCGGTCGAGGACTTCGAGGTGGTGGAGACCGAGCGGCGGGCGTCGGCGGCGGTGGTGCTCTGCGTCGACCTGTCGTACTCGATGATCTCGCAGGGGCGCTGGGGCCCGATGAAGCAGACCGCGCTGGCCCTGTCGCACCTGATGGCCACCCGGTTCCCGCAGGACGCGCTCCAGATCATCGGCTTCGGCCGGGAGGCGATGCCGCTGACCCAGCGGGAGTTGGCGGCGGCGGAACCGGACATGCAGCAGGGCACCAACCTCCAGCACGCGCTGCGGCTGGCCGGGCGGCACCTGCGCCGCCATCCGGGCGCCGAGCCGGTGGTGCTCGTGGTCACCGACGGCGAACCCACCGCCCACCTGGATCCCGACGACGGCGAGGCGTACTTCAACTGGCCGCCGCTGCCGGAGACGATCGAGGCGACGATCCGGGAGGTGGACCGGCTGACCCGGTACGGTGCGACGCTCAACCTGTTCATGCTCGGCGACGACCCGGGGTTGCGCCGGTTCGTGGACGCGGTGGCCCGGCGGTCGAGGGGCCGGATGTTCACCCCCGACCTCGGCGACCTCGGCGAGTACGTCGTCTCGGACTACCTCCGCGCCCGCCACGGCCGCCGCTGAGGTGTAAGGAGGGGCCCCTTGTTAACGCATTCTGCATAACAGGGGCCCCCTCCTAACACCGGTCGTTGCGCGCAGACCGGTGCCGGCCCTTTCGCGTACCCGGAACGGGTGAACCGGGGCGGGTAGCCGGGGTGCCACCGGCGGCGGCAGGGGTTGGATGCGGGCATGGACGAGGTGGACGCGGCCGGCCTCCGGCGGGCGTACGACGAACTGTTCGCGGAGGTGGACGCCGGTGGGTTCGGGCCGCCGCCGGAGGGTGAGCTGAGCGCCGAGCAGATCGTCGCGCACCTGGCCGCGAACGACGAGTTGATGAGCGAGGCGACCGAGGCGGTGCTGGCCGGGTCGCCGTTCGCCTACTACGACGTGGACACCATCCACCGTCCGCAACTCGACGCGCTGGTCTCCGAGTGCGGTGGGCTGGACGCGCTCGCCGCCCTGCTGCGGGCCACCAGTCAGAAGCTCTGCTCGTTGGCCGACCGGCTCGGCCCGGCCGCGGAGACGCCTGTGGAGACCGTGCTGCGGGAGGGCTTCGACCTCGACGTGGACGAGTCGCTGCCCTGGGGGCGGGTGCTGGACCTGCACGTGCGGGTGCACCTGCCGCTGCACCTGGCCCAGCTACGTGCCCTGCGCCGCCAACCCCACCTCGCCTGACGGCGCGGGCGGTGCGGCGGGAGCGGGGTTCCCCCGCTGAACCGACCCTGCCATGCTCACCGTCAGCCGAGCGCCCACTGCTGTTCGGCGGCGCCGGTGCACGGGGCCTGTTCGAGTGTCCGCCCGGCCTCGGTGCCGGCGTCGTCGACCTGCGCGCACTTGCCGCTGTGCACGGCGACCAGGAGCACCGGGCCGGCGCCGGTCGGGTTGAGCTTCCACTGCTGGTTGGTCTGACCGTTGCAGGACCACTGGAGCAGGTCGGCGCCGTCGTCGCCGCTGGCCGCGTTGACGTCCAGGCACTTGCCGCTGGCCGCGTTGACCAGCAGGTAGACCTCGGCGGCGACCGGCGTGACGACCCACTGCTGCTCCGGCCCGCCGGTGCAGTCGGCCAGCGCGGCCCGCGCACCCTCCGGGTCGTCGCCGACGACACCGACGCAGCGCCCGGACGGCACGCCCCGGACCACCTTGGGGGTGGCCACCGGCGCGGCGGGCGTGGTCGGCTCCGCGCTCGGCGAGGGTGGCGGCGCGGCCTCCGTCCTCGGCGGGGCGGCACTCGACTCGCTCGCGGCCGGGGCCGGCACGGCCGCCGCCGGCACCACCGGCCGGTCGGACCCACCACCGAGCACGCCGGTGGCGAAGAAGGCCCCCAGGAGTACGCCGACCAGCGCGACGCCCAGCGCGATCCGCATCAGCGGATCCCGGGGCAGCCGCGCGCCAGGGGCGGGGCGGGCCCCGTAGACGGTGCCGGGCGGGCCGGGGCGCGGGTCGGTCATGGGGGCATCCTGACCCACCGGGGCGCCCGAGGGCCAGTCGCCGCGTCAGTCGACGACCCGCACGTCCTTCCAGAACGCCACCCGGTCCCGGACCATCTCCGCGTCCGGCTTCGGCTCCGGGTAGTACCAGACCGCGTCCGGGCTGGTGGCGCCGTCGTGTTCGAGCGTGTAATAGGAGGCGGTGCCCTTCCACGGGCACACCGTGTGCGTGTCGGAGGGGCGGATCAGGTCCTCGCGCAGGGCGGAGCGGGGGAAGTAGTGGTTTCCCTCGACCAGCACGGTGTCGTCGCTCTCCGCGACGACCAGCTCGTTCCAGACTGCTTTCGGCATGTCCTCCACGCTATGCCGGTGCCCGCGCTCCGGCCACCGTCGGGCGGCGTGCGGGTTCCGGGTCGGTGACGCGGCGGCAGGCCACCGTGGACGTCCCACGAACTGTCGTAGCCGGGCGTAAGGTGATCTCATGCGAGCTGTCCGTGATCATGAACGGGCGGTGGACGCGCTCCGGCAGTCCTACGCCGCGGTGCCCGCCGGCGAAACCGTGCGGCTGGCCAAGCAGACCTCGAACCTCTTCCGCCCCCGCTCCGCGCCGCGCACGCCAGGGCTGGACGTCAGCGGGCTGACCGGGGTGCTCGCCGTGGACGAGGCCGCGCGCACCGCCGACGTGCAGGGCATGTGCACCTACGAGGACCTGGTCGACGCGACGCTGCCGCACGGGCTGATGCCGCTCGTCGTGCCGCAGCTGCGCACGATCACGCTGGGCGGCGCGGTGACCGGGCTGGGCATCGAGTCCACCTCGTTCCGCAACGGCCTGCCGCACGAGTCGGTGCTCGAGATGGACGTCCTCACCGGCGCCGGGGAGCTGGTCACCACCCGGCCGCGCGGCGAGCACGCCGAACTGCACCGGGCGTTCCCCAACTCGCTCGGCAGCCTGGGCTACGCCACCCGGCTGCGCATCGAGCTGCAACCGGTGGGCCGGCACGTGGCGCTGCGCAACGTCCGCTTCACCCGGCTGGAGGAGCTCATCGACGCGGTCGGCGAGGTGGTCGCCAAGGGCGCGTACGCCGGGGAGCCGGTCGACGCCATGGACGGGGTGATGTTCAGCCCCGGCGAGGCGTACCTGGTGCTCGGCACGTTCACCGACGAACCGGAGGGGCGCCCGTCGGACTACACCGGCCAGGAGATCTACTACCGCTCGCTGCGCCGCCGCCCCCGCGACGTGCTGACCGGTCACGACTACCTGTGGCGGTGGGACACCGACTGGTTCTGGTGCTCGTCGGCGTTCGGCGTGCAGCATCCGGTCGTCCGGCGGCTCTGGCCACGGCGCTACCGGCGCAGCGACGTCTATCACCGGATCGTGCGGCTGGAGCACCGGCACCAGGTGGCCGCCCGGGTCGACAGGTGGCGGGGCCGGCCGGCGCGCGAACGGGTGGTGCAGGACGTGGAGATCCCGCTGGACCGCACGGCGGAGTTCCTGCGCTGGTTCGCCGGCAACGTGGGGATGACCCCGGTGTGGCTCTGCCCGCTGCGGTTGCGCGAGCCGGCCGGCCCCGGTTCGGCCCGGGCCTGGCCGCTTTATCCGCTCCAGCCGGGCGAGACGTATGTGAACATCGGCTTCTGGGGCAGCGTGCCGATCGCGCCGGGCGCGGCCGACGGCGACGTCAACCGGCGGATCGAACACATGGTGTCGGAGGTGGGCGGCCACAAGTCGCTCTACTCCGACGCGTACTACGACCGGGCCGCGTTCGACCGGCTCTACGGCGGGGAGACCTGGCATGCCGTGAAGGACCGCTACGACCCGGACCACCGACTAACCGGACTGTACGAGAAGGCGGTATCCCGAGCATGAGCCTGACCGACCGAACACCGGGGGCGGCGAGCGCCCCGGCCGGCCCACCCCCGGGCGGCCGGGGCGGCGCACCGACAGTCGCGGACGTGATCCGCGCGGTCACCACCGGCGACCTGCCCGTGCGGGTCACCGGGTACGACGGCAGCGCGGTCGGCCCCGCCGACGCCGGCATCACCCTGTCGATCCGCACCGAGCGGGGCCTGTCCTACCTGCTCACCGCCCCCGGCGACCTGGGCATGGCGCGCGCCTACGTCAGCGGTGACCTGGGGCTCGACGGCGTGCACCCGGGCGACCCCTACGAGGCGTTGCGGGTGCTCAAGGACGAGATGCCGCTGCGGATGCCGGCGGTCGGCGACGCGCTGGCGCTGGTCAAGGGGTTGGGCTGGGAGCGGCTCCGGCCGCCGCCGCCCCCGCCGCAGGAGGCGGCGCCGCGCTGGCGGCGGGTGATGACCGGGCTGCGTCACTCGAAGGTCCGCGACAGCAGCGCGATCTCCCACCACTACGACGTGTCGAACGCCTTCTACGAGAAGGTGCTCGGCCCGTCCATGACGTACACCTGCGCGGTCTTCCGCAGCCCCGGTGACACGCTGGAGGAGGCGCAGCGGGCCAAGTACGACCTGGTCGCCGGCAAGCTGGCGCTGAAGCCGGGGATGCGGCTGCTGGACGTCGGCTGCGGCTGGGGCGGCATGGTCCGGCACGCGGCCCGGGAATACGGCGTCAAGGCGCTGGGCGTGACGCTGTCGCGGGCGCAGGCCGAGTGGGCGCGGGCCGCGATCGAGCGGGAAGGGCTGGGCGACCTGGCCGAGGTGCGCCACCTCGACTACCGGGACGCGCCGCGGGAGCAGTTCGACGCGATCTCCTCGATCGGGTTGACCGAGCACATCGGGGTGCGTAACTATCCGGCCTACTTCGGCGCGCTGCGCTCCCGGCTCAAGCCCGGTGGGCGGCTGCTCAACCACTGCATCACCCGGGCCGACAACCGCGCCCCGCACCGTTCCGGCGCGTTCATCGACAGGTACGTCTTCCCCGACGGCGAGTTGGCCGGCCCGGGGCGGCTGATCAGCGAGATCCACGACGCCGGGTTCGAGGTGCACCACGAGGAGAACCTGCGCCAGCACTATGCGCTGACGCTGGCCGGCTGGTGCCGCAACCTGGTCGAGCACTGGGACTTCTGCGTCGACGAGGTCGGCCCGGGCACGGCGCGGGTGTGGGGCCTCTACATGGCCGGCTCGCGGATGGCGTTCGAGCGCAACGGCATCCAACTGCACCAGGTGCTGGCCACCCAGAACGGCCCGCAGGGGGTCAACGGCTACCCGTTGCGTCCCGACTGGACGCCCTGACCCGTACCGACGAGAGGCCGCGCCGACCGCGCGGCCTCTCGTCGCCGCTCAGAGATGAAAGGAGGGGCCCCTGTTAACGCCTCCGGTAGAGGAGAGGGCCCCGGTTGACACGCGCCGCGAGGCTCCGGCTTAGACCGGGCCGCGGGTGGGTAATGGCGGGCGATGTTCTTCATCTTCGGGCTGCGGACCAAGGTCGACCGGTCCGGCGTCGTCACCCAGGTCTGCCGCCACTGCGGGAACCAGGCCGCCCAGGTGATCACCCGGCGGGTCACCAAGTTCAGCCTCTTCTTCATCCCCCTGATCCCGGTGCGCACCCGGTACGCACAGCAGTGCACGTTCTGCGGCGCCCAGTACGACATCTCCCACGCCGACGCCGAGCGCCTCCCGGTCGGCTGACCGTGACCCGCTTCCTCTGCTGGCTGATCGGGCGGCAGCCGGTCACCCCGCCCGCCGTACCGGTGCACACCGCCGCCCGCCAACCGTGCACGCCCGGCCGCCGACGCCGTCGCCGCAGCCGCCCGACGGCGGGCGCGCTGTCCCCACGCTCCCCGTGGAACCGCTCCGCCGGCCGATGAGTCGCCGACGCAGGTGTTATTGAGGGGTAGGGCAAATGTGCCGTGGTCATTGGGCGGCGTAGCGGACTTCGGGTTTGCCGAAGAACGCTTTCACCGTGGCTGGCTGGTTCTGCCGACGACGTAGGTGCCGGCTGGCCGCGGTGGCCAGGTCTGTGGGGATGGCCGGACGGGCTTGTGCGACATGGTGTTTGACGTCGTGGTTGAGCAGTTCCACGGGGTTGAGTTCAGGGGCGTAGCCGGGCAGGAAGTGCATCTCGATGTCGCTGGTGCGTTCGGCCAGCCAGTCGCGGACCATGATCCGGCGGTGTGCGGGGTGTCCGTCGACGATGAGGTGGATCTTCCGGTCGAGGTGACGGGTGAGGCGGGCCAGAAACGTCAGGAGCACGCCGCCGGTGAACGAGCCGTGGTAGCAGGTGAAGTACAACTCGCCCTTGTTGCTGATCGCGGCCATCACGTTGACCCCGAATCGGCGGCCGGTCTTGGCCACCACCGGTGTCTGCCCGACCGGCGCCCACGTGGTGCCCACCGCCGCGTCTGAGCGCAACCCGGTCTGGTCCAGCCACAGAACGATCGCCTTGTCCCGCTTGGCCTGCGCCGCGATCGCCGGGTAGGTGACCTCCAACCACTCGGCGACCGCCTG